>JAFWEX010000049.1 GCA_017512705.1 Paenibacillus sp. | reverse complement strand
CTGCCATTTTTCTTATCCAGATGAACCGTCTGAAATCCTGATAAATCGAAATCCATTTGCACAATCCTCTCCTTTCTCATATTATACGCCCATTTGGGCGCACTGTCAACCTGATATGAGTATAATTTGCATTATGAGAAGTATGCCGACGGGAAATGAAATGTATCGAGGATGAGATTCCGTTTGAGGCGCCGGATGGGTGGGAATGGGCACGGTTAGGCAGCATTGCAGAAGCAGATCTTGGGAAAATGCTAGATGCGGCAAAAAACAAAGGACTTCCGAGGCCATATCTGCGCAACATCAATGTACGATGGGGAGTATTCGACTTAACTGATCTCCTCGAAATGCGTATACAGGATGAAGAAGTTGAACGATACAGCGTTCTGAAAGGAGATCTGGTTGTATGTGAAGGTGGAGAGCCTGGCCGTTGTGCTATATGGGAAGCTGAAAACGGTGTTTTCTTTCAAAAGGCGCTGCATCGTGTTCGCCCCCATTTGGTCTCATCTGAATACGTGTTCCTTGTGATATATGCATTATCTCTATCTGGCTTAACGGAACGATATTTTACTGGGACAACAATAAAGCACCTTACGGGGCAGGCGTTAAAGGCGTTGCTCATCCCCATCCCACCAATTCACGAGCAAGGAAGGATCTGTGGGGCGGCTAATAAAGCGTTGGATATCGTTGATGATATCGAAGAGAATAAAGAAGTACTTGTTTCAACCTTGTCATTAGCTAAATCACGTATACTTGATCTCGCCATCCGAGGTCTGCTTGTTCCACAAAACCCTGACGATGAACCTGCTTCCGTTCTGCTTGACCGCATCTGCAAAGAAAAGGAGATGCTAATCAAACACGGCAAAATCAAGCGTGACAAACGTGAATCCATCATCTTCCGTGGTGATGATAACTCTTATTATGAGAAGATTGGTGATGATGTATCTTGTATTGATGATGAGTTGCCATATGATATACCGGAAGGATGGGCTTGGTGTGAACTGCAGCAATGCTGTGTAAAAGAAATCAAGCGAGGTCGTTCCCCAAAGTATGCGGAAAAGGGACAGGTTCTTTCGTTTGCACAAAAATGCAATCAAAAGAACGGGGGTATCAATATCGGACTGGCTTTATGGATCGATGATGCCACTATCGGAAGATACAGTGAAGATGAGTACATGCGCGATGGAGACATCATTATCAATTCAACTGGTACAGGAACGCTTGGACGTGTCGGCGTCTATCATAGTTCTGACAACCCCAGCGCCATTCCAATTGTGCCTGATTCTCATGTGACGGTGGTCAGGGCTTCTGGATATGTACATCCCAGTTATTTGTATTTGTGCCTGAAAGCAATGCAATCCAGCATTGAAAACATGGGGGAAGGATCGACAAACCAAAAAGAATTGAAGCCACTGACGATACAGCAGCTTCGAATCCCACTTCCTCCATACGCGGAACAAATCATGATTTGCAAGCGTGTGCATACAATGCGAACAACAGTGTCAATGATTGAAGCGGAATTATGATAAAGACGAATCAATCTCGCTTATTTCATGGAGGATCTCTTTCATCATGGATGATATTCTCTCCTGTTCGGCGATGGGAGGAACCGGGTAAAGCCAATTCTCTATATCGTCCTTGCCAATCGATGGTGAATTGTCCCCCTTCATAAACTGGTTCAACCCATCCACGACGTAAGGAGAAAGCATCAGGAAATACATATACTCTGGCGCGAGCAAGCCCGTCGAATTACAGACATAGAACCCTGTTGAGGCGATACATGAACTGTATTCCTTGGGTACAAGGGCAATATTCTGTAAATATGGCCTCACCATCGAGAATAAGACACTTCCCGTTTGGATGGCACGGCTTGCTCTACTTGGGGCATCCTGGATGGGAGTATGCTTTGGTGTAGTTATAGCATGAGCATGATTATCGATTGCATCTATATCAATGTAATCGAAGGCCGTGCCGGTCGGCTTTCGGGTTTCCATCCCTGAAAAGCACGTGTGACCTCGCACCCACATCCAGCCGTCGGGTAAATCGAAAGGAATCTCAGCATCAATACAATGGGATTCTCCAACGATATTCTCATAATAAGAGACACAAACACAAGCGCTCTCCTATAATAGTCATGCAGCATAGCTGCGGAAAGGAGGCGCTTGCATGGCGCAATTGCAGGAATTTGAGCAGTTTCTTAAACGCTCAAACCTATCTGAGAATACCATTACATCCTACATCTGGACGGCTACATGGTATTCTGAGCATTACAGGGAAGTCAACGAAGCCAACCTGTTAGCCTACAAGGGGTATCTCGTGGAACACTACAAGCCGAAGACTGTGAATCTGAGGATACAGGCAATGAACCGCTACCTCTGCTTCATAGGCCAGGACAAGCTGCAGCTCAAGTCGGT
>JAFWEX010000048.1 GCA_017512705.1 Paenibacillus sp. | reverse complement strand
GCTTGTGAAACCTTCTTTTTTTGCATGTGTCATGGAAATGATGTTGTTGGGGCCTGGTGTAAAAGAAGCAATCCATGCGTATGTGACCAAAGAGATAATATCCATATGTCCTCCTTGTATGGGTAAGATGTATGTTATAATGAACTGTAGGGTCGTTATAACGTATGTGTGTTATGATTGTACAACATGTTCATTATATAGCACAAGAGGATCGAGAAGATGTGAGGTGTACTTTTTATGGAAAATATTAATTTGGTTCTGGCTCGTAATCTGAAAAAGATCAGGGAACAAAGAAAGCTTAGTCTGGACAAGGTCGCGGAAATGTCAGGCATTAGCAAAACGATGCTTGGTCAGATTGAACGCGGGGAATCCAATCCGTCTATTGCAACGGTCTGGAAGATTGCGAACGGGCTGAAAATATCATTCACTGTATTAATTCATGAACCGAAGTCGGACACGACCGTTCTCATGAAAGAAGATATCAAAGTATTGCAGGAAGATGAGGGGCGAATTCGTATCTATCCTCATTTTTCATTTGAAGAGGGACGCCGTTTTGAAATGTACATGATGGAGATGGAGGAACATTCATCGTTAAATGCTGAACCGCACATTGCAGGAGCTGAGGAATTCATCACGGTATATAAAGGGGAAGTTACAATCAGAGCGGGGGAGGAGACTTACACATTAAGAGGGGGAGATTCGATCCGTTTCAAGGCGGATCAGCCGCATGGTTACAGTAATTTAGGAACAGGCAGTAACCAATTAAGCATGGTGATTCACTATTCCAATTCATAAAGATAAAGGAACATATGCGGGTGGCAGATGAATAACATGGAGTTAGACGGCATCCCATCCGAAAGATTGGAATATGATGCACTCACAAATGTGAGGCACCATATTTTTTTCTTTGAGTATGCCGCTTATGTCCGGGATCCGGGTTACAGCAAGATAAAGCGTGATCAACTTGTGCTTACTTGTTCGTAGCGTGTTGTTTGCTCGGCAGCTTATCACCAGGAGTGCCTTTGCCGTTGTTTTTGTTGTGACGTGCCTTTTCGGCATTTTCATTTACTTTTTTCACAAATTGTTGGGTGCTTTCCATTCGTGCACATGCTCCTTTCCGAAAGAGGGAATGGGTAACTCAAGCTTAATATAACCGTCAGTAGGCTACTTTATGAAGACACAATGAGAAGAATGGACTTTCACGGTACAGGAATTTAAACTAAACAAGTAAATAGGAAATACAAACATCGGAGGACTTACCGCTATGTTACAAAAATTTGGGTTTACCCAATATGAAAGTCAGGTTTATGAAGCTATACTTGCTCAGGATGAGCCGCTGGATGCGACTACGATTGTAAACGCGTCCAATGTGCCAAAGGCTAAAATTTATGAAGTGCTCAATCGCATGATTGATAAAGGTATCGTGTTAACAACGATGGATGGCAAGAAAAAACTGTATATGGCGGTAGATCTCCAGACAGTTATTCATAAGATCAAGCTTGATTTTGAGAAGGATATTGAATCGTTGAAAGAGTATAAAATCAAACGTACATTTACCGATGAGCACATCTGGACATTAAAGGACGAGTCATCGATCGCCTCGAACATCGAGCAGTTGATTGAAGAGGCAGATTCGTCTATCCTTTTTCTGGCCTGGAACGAACGGATGGAAAGATACCGTGGTTTGTTGGAGCAGAAGGAGGAGCAAGGTGTGTATGTGGAAGTGCTTGCTGTCGGTGGTTTGGAAAGCTCTCTGAGCCACATATACTCACTCATTCCACTGCTCGATGCACCAGAACCTTCACAGCTCGTGATTGTGGATCATGCGTATTTGCTGTTCGCTGGTCTGGAGAACGATTCCTGGAAAGCGATCAAGACGATGTCTAAACCGATCGTAAAAGCGATGACCGATTATTTCTATCACGATGTGGCTCTGACAGAGATCACGAAAAAATATGGGGAGCAACTTTTGCAAGATGAAGAAATAGAGCGTTTGCTCACAAGATTGATCTACTAAAAACTATTCTTTCGAAGAATAGTTTTTTATTATGCTCTTCAAAATAATATGGAAACAGTGTGAAAATAAAATTGAAATTTTCCATTGAACTTTCTTTCTCTATAAGTTACTATCGTAGTTGTAACTTTCAAGGGGGATTTGTAACGATGAATAAAAAAGTATATGTTTTGACCATTGCTGCTTTCGTGGTCGGAACGGTTGAATTAATTCTAGGCGGAATATTGGATCTGATTGCCACAGATCTTCATCTTTCCTTGGCAAAAGCCGGGTACTTGATTTCAATATTTTCACTGGTGTATGCAGTAGCTGCGCCGATCCTGCTCAATCTGACAGCCCGATTTGAACGTAAAAAGGTATATATGGCATCGTTGCTTGTATTTTTGATCAGCAACCTGATCTCAGCATTCAGCGTTAACTTTTATATGTTAATGGCAGGACGCAGGCTTGGAGCTGCTACAGGTTCCCTTATTTTTGTGCTGTCCTTGACGATAGCCTCTCGTATCGTTAAACCTGAGTATAAAGGTCGCGCAGTAGGTACAATTACGATGGGAGGTAGTGCATCACTGATTCTCGGTGTGCCCATTGGTATCTATGTGGGTAACGCCCTCGGATGGCGTGAAGTATTTATGTTGATTGCCATACTGACTGTATTGGTGATGGTGGCTATCGGCTTTGCCATGGACCGTGTACAGCCTGCTCCTGCAGTAAGTCTGAAAAACCAGCTAAAAGCACTATGGAATCCGAAAATGCTGGCCATTCACACCACGACACTGCTTGTGCTTGCAGGACATTTAACGTTATACGCCTACTTCACACCGTTTCTTCAGGAGACCATTGGTGCGAGCGCAACGGCGATCACCCTGATCTACATGATGTTTGGGCTTGCGGCTGTTGCAGGTGGGGGGCTTGGTGGAGTATTGTCCGATCGGTTGCATCCTGCCAAAGCCATTGTCATTGTGCTGATTCCGTTTATCATCAGTATGGCTGTTATCCCGTTCAGTACCGGACTGCCTCTGATTGCTTTTCTGTTGTTGTTAAGTGTCTGGGGGGCACTCAGCTGGACCGTTACACCCGTGCAGAATAGTCTGATTATCAAGACTTCACCTGAAACATCTGAAATTCTGATTAGCACCAACTCCGGTATTGCTCACGCCGGTATTGCGCTGGGAACTTATATTGGCGGGCTTGTTATTGATCATTCGTCGATCATGAACACTGGCTGGGTAGGCTCTATACTTGTGTGTGCCGGACTCGGTACTGCAGTTCTCGCCATTAGTATGAAAGAAAAACATGCTCATGCCGTTGCCTAACGGTAACGTCTAATACACTCAATTATCTCACCTATTCAAAAATGTATCGTTCAAGGCTTTTGAAAAGGGGCTAACCTGATAAAAGTTCGCCTTGTTTATATAAGACCTTTGCATTTCCACTGTTATCATGGAAGTGCAGAGGTTTTTTATATATCGAATGAATTTTATTTAAAGAATAGAGCAGGTACATGCGGTGCTAAAGGAGTTGCTTTTCCGGCGTGAATCCATATAATTTAGTATATAATTAAAACAGTTTTAAAAAGTATAATAATATATAGTTGAACCTAAATGAATGTTACAGTTATCTAAAATTATCGACAATGTTTCACAATTATGATCTGTACAAAGGAGAATATAATGACGATCAAAACAGAGAAACAGAAGATGCTGGACGGGGAACTGTACATGGCTAATGATGCGGAGTTGACCCGGGACAGGGGGTATGCACGCAAGACAACTCGAATGTTCAATCAAACTACAGAGACCGAGCAGGAAACACGCGTTGCGCTGTTAAAGGAGCTGTTTGGATCGACAGGAGAGCATCTTAGCATGGAGCCCAATATTCATGTGGACTATGGGTACAATATTCACGTAGGGAATCACTTCTATGCGAATTTCAACTGTACAATCTTGGACGTATGCGAAGTCCGAATCGGTGAGAATTGTTTATTAGGACCAGATGTACATATCTATACAGCAACTCACCCTCTGAACCCGCACGAGCGGAATACAGGAGCGGAATATGGTAAACCTGTAATCATCGGTAATAACGTTTGGATAGGCGGTAGAGCCATCATCAATCCAGGAGTTACAATTGGGGATAACGTAGTTATTGCATCGGGAGCGGTTGTTACGAAGGATGTGCCAGATCATGTGATTGTCGGCGGTAATCCCGCAAGGATCATTAAGGAGATTGAGGTTTAACATTTTTGCATGAGCTTAATAAGGAATCTGTCGGCATAAAAAAACAAGGATGCCACGACGTTGAACTGTTGCGGCATCCTTGATACATTTACCTTGAGAAGGTCATGTGTTACGCCTTGAAACTTAACGCTTCAGGCTTTTTCCATTGGTGGCAATAATCTCTTTGTACCAGTGGAAGGATTTTTTGCGATAACGTTCCAATGTACCTGAACCATCATCGTGACGGTCAACATAGATAAAGCCATAGCGTTTCTTCAACTGAGCGGTGGAGGCACTTACGACATCAATACAACCCCAAGAGGTGTATCCCATAATGTCTACTCCATCTTCCAGCGCTTCGCCAACCTGAACGAGATGATCATTCAAATATTGGATACGATAGTCATCTTCAACCGTTTTCTCGCCATCCGGACTTGTAACTAACCCGTCTACTGCGCCGAGACCATTTTCTACGATAAAGAGCGGTTTCTGGTAACGATCATAGAACATGTTCAGCACATAGCGCAGTCCTTGCGGGTCAATCTGCCAGCCCCATTCACTTGCAGGCAAGTACGGATTAGGGATACCACCAATTAGATTTCCTTCACCAGCCAATTGTTTGGCAGGATCGGCCGTCTGACATGTGCTCATGTAATAGCTGAAAGAGATGAAATCGACGGTGTTAAGGAGCATCTCTTGATCGCCGTCTTCCATATGAATTTCGATGCCATTTTCGCGGAAGTAACGTTTCATGTATCCAGGGTAGCGTCCACGCACATGCATATCACCGAAGAAATAGTTACTGTGTTCAAATTCCATTACCTTGATCACGTCATCCGGGTTCGGGGTTAGTGGATAGGTTGGCATACTTAAAATCATGCATCCAATCTGAGCATCCGGGATGATCTCATGACACAACTTCACCGCAGATGCACTGGCCACAAGTTCGTGGTGGATAGCCTGATATAAGTCTTGTTTGCTCAGCTGATCCTTAGGTGTGAAGATACCCCCACTCATGAATGGGAATTCAAGAATCGAGTTAATCTCGTTGAAGGTAAGCCAGTACTTCACTTTGTTCTTGTAGCGATTAAAGACAGTTGTTGCATAACGCTCATAGAAGCCAATCATCTTGCGGTTCACCCAGCCGTCGTATTCTTTGGCAAGGTGCAGAGGCGTCTCATAGTGAGATAAAGTGACCAATGGTTCAATTCCGTATTTGAGGCACTCATCAAACAGATCATCATAAAATTGCAAGCCTTCTTCGTTTGGCTCAAGCTCGTCTCCTTTAGGGAAAATGCGCGACCATGCGATGGACGTACGGAATACTTTGAAACCCATCTCGGCGAAGAGCTTCACATCTTCCTTGTAACGGTGGTACAGATCGATACCCACCAGTTTCATATTGTCTTGAGTTGGCTCATCCGTGATCGGACCCATGACACCTCGGGGTGCTACGTCTTGAGTGGACAACCCTTTGCCGCCCAGATTGTATGCACCTTCAGCCTGGTTTGCCGCAATGGCACCACCCCACAGAAAGTTTTCGGGAAATGAATACGGTTGATTCAGAGATTGAGATTTGCTCATATATATCGCTCCATTCAATTCATTCATTGTGAACGTCTAGCGTTCATACATATTCTCTTTCATAAAAAGCTTAAACGTTGTAACGGGTTACACGTCAAGTTTTACTTTTTACTCAAGAGATCAGACATATTATATTTGGCGTTTATCCGCAGGAAGGGAGTGACGGGATGTCTAAATTTGATGAAATTATGAAACGTTCCGGCTATTCGCGAGCCACAGTATCCCGGGTAATCAACCGGTCGCGACATGTTAGTGATGAAGCGAGACGAATTATCACCGATATTATGAATGAACTGGATTATATACCGAATCGAAACGCAGTCTCCTTGTCCACTGGACAGACAAAACAGATCGGTATTGTCACAGCAATGATCGATGAGCTAAGTTTGACTTTTATTAACCAATTCATGGATACCGCGATGGACTACGGATTTCAGACCATTGTGTATATGTCCCGCAGTGACAAACAAATTGAGCTGCAGGCCTTCGAAGATCTGCGGAGTAAACGTGTGGATGGTCTGCTAATTGTGACTTGCGTTAATGATCCAATTGAGTTAAAAGCATACATGCAATATGGACCGATCGTATCATGGCAGCGAATGGGGAATGACGAGATTCCCTCCATTGCGATGGATCAGGCTCAAGGATACCGATTGGCGTTGGACCATCTGGTGTCAAAGGGCTACACACGTATTGCCAATATCTTTGGCAGAAAAAGCAGTTTGAATACGAGAAGTCGCCGCGAGGCGTATGAGACGTTCATGTCTAGTAAGGGATTGCCTGTGTGGCGTGAAGCTTATCAATATTCTGTATTCACTTCATCCGATGGGGAAGCAGCAATGCGCCGATTGTTGGAAGGAGGCGAGATGCCGCAAGCGGTGCTTTGTTCTAACGATTATGCGGCGATCGGTATATTGTGTGAGGCGCGCAGACAACATATACGGGTTCCCGAGCAGCTCGCCATTGTTGGTTTTGATGATATCGAGTTGTCTCGTGTGCTCGAATTAACGACGATTCATAATCCAATCGCTGAACAAGCCAAGCAGGCATTTTATCATTTGTGGAAAGTGCTGGGGAAAGAAGAGCTTCCTACAGAATCACTGGAGTACCATTTCATTGAACGATCAACGACTTGAGGAAGTATAACATGAGATGTGGTGAATGCTAGTGTCGAGCGGAATGAAGCTGGATCGATAAGGTTCGTATTCGTTCCAGTTCATTTCGATAATTATTCAAATTTGAAGTAAGTGTAAATGGATCGAATGCCTTATACTGAGAAAGAGCTTACACACGTTGTGTCAGAAAGCAATGCAACGTTGTACAGCACCATGCATTAAGTTACATATTTCACAAACAATCTTGCGGAAAGGTGAGAGCGAGCGGAATGAACACGGTCACAGGTCGATTCAGAATTGCGGGCATATGGGAGGGGATTTCTCTTCTGCTGCTTGTTTTTATTGCAATGCCATTAAAGTATTTTGCCGATATCTCGTCAGCTGTAGCTGTACTGGGAATGATTCATGGTATTTTATTTCCATTGTATCTCATTGCACTAGTACATCTGGGCATCGTCAGAAAATGGAAGGTATCGCTATGGCTGATGGGTTTTTTGGCGGGTCTGCTTCCTTTTGGAACATTTGTATTCGAGTCTTATCTCAAAAAAAGAGATTGGCAATAAACGCACGATAGCGCGTGATAGCACCAACTAACGTTAAGCAACCTCGGCTAACGGTACCGAAGACAAACTAACGTTAACTATCGCAAACTAAATTTAAGTAACGTAAGCAACCTCCTGTATTGATACAGAAGGTTGTTTTTGTATAGGCGTTCGTTTCAGGATCTCGTACAACATTATGTATGTCTAGGTGTGCCAGCATGAAGCGCTGACTCATTATTAAGGTTTCACTGTACCGGTTTGTCGATCCGATAGAACACCATACTGATTGTCTGACGGTGCAGCCGATGCGTAAGCAGAGAAGGATGAGACAACAAACAGAGCAGCAAGCAGCAGAAGCGTCTTATTAGTCATATACTCACCTCCGTATTTCAAAAATGCGCCACACATCCATTTTAATCCATAATTGAAACTTGTGGGATGTTTTTGAGAAATAATTTTATTGATTTTTCGTTGCAAAGTTAAAAGTCATCTGCTTCCGATATTCCGTCGGATTCAAACCGGTATGTTTCTTGAACTGTCTCGAAAAATAATAGGAATCGTTGAATCCAAGATGATCAGCAATCTGGGTCATCGTAAGGGAGGTGTGACTTAGCATCTCCTTGGCCTTGTCAATTTTTCTGCTGGTCAGGTATTGAATAGGCGGCATACCCATCTGTTGTTTGAAAAAACGAATAAAATAATTCGGATGCATATGCAGCATCTGAGCTAGATACGGAACAGACATATTCTCTTCAATATGTGCATTGATATAGGTAAGCAGGGTGGACAATTTTTCAACGACAGGTACGTTTACGTAGGTAATCTGGTTCATATCCAGGTTTTTGATATAGTGGGACAGCAGTTCCGTCAGTTTACTCCTAGCCATCAGATGCGCGTATACTTCATTGGAGTTGGCATAGGTCAGCATGCTATTAAAAATATCTTGGAATACTTCAGGCTGGCTCACGTGAACCATGTGAGGGAATTGGAGAATCTGAAATAGATTGATGCCTCCGACTTTGGCCGAGAAGTGACACCAGTATTTGAGAAAAGGTTGATCACTGATGGAGGAGTAAGATTGCTGTACCCCTTCTGGCATCAAAAAGAGCTGTCCTGGCTTGGGATAGTACTCATGGTCCCCGATTTTAAGCCAGCCTTCACCCTCGCAAATCCAGTACAGTTTGCTATAGTCCGGTGTGTAATCCAGATCTCTCCAATCTGGGCCGCAACGGTTGTAATTGACCATGAACAAATCCACTTGCAGGTTGGACAAATAGGTAGTTAGCAATGTTTGATGATCCATAGACACACTCCCTGTAGGTTATTATCGTCCATCTAATAGTTAATGTTCTGCATGTGCAACCGACTCCCGTCACACTACAATACTAATGTAGGTTACCAGGGAAGGAAGGGAACAGCGTATGAACAAAAACGAATATTTGCAGCAGATTGATGCGAACATTGCTAGCGGGAAATTCAAGGATAACTGGACTTCACTTCGTGAATTTGTCGTTCCCGCATGGTATCAACAAGCTAAATTCGGTATTTTCATTCATTGGGGCGTGTATTCGGTTCCGGCATATGATAGTGAGTGGTACCCACGTAATATGTACATCCAAGGCTCCAAAGCCTATGAACATCATCTGAAGGTGTACGGAGATCATAAAGAATTCGGATATAAGGATTTCATCCCGATGTTTAAGGCAGAGAAGTTTGATGCCGACGAATGGGCTACTCTGTTCAAGCAAGCGGGCGCGAGATATGTGATGCCTGTTGCAGAGCATCATGATGGCTTTCAGATGTATAAGAGTTCTATCTCTCACTATAACACATATGAAATGGGGCCTAAACGTGATCTACTCGGAGAGATGAAAGCTGCCTATGAGAAGCAGGGGTTAACCTTCTGTGTATCATCCCACCGTGCAGAGCATTGGTTTTTCATGTCACATGGTAGGCAATTTGATTCCGATATTCAAGATCCGATGCAGTGCGGAGATTTTTATTGGCCCGCTATGCCAGAACCAGATCATCAAGACCTGTACGGCTCACCGCCTTCAGTAGAATATCTGGAAGATTGGCTCATTCGATGCTGTGAACTCGTGGATGAGTATCAGCCTAGCGTGTTCTATTTCGATTGGTGGATTCATACCGCTGCATTCAAGCCCTATCTGAAAAAGTTCGCTGCATATTATTACAACAAAGGGGAGGAATGGGGCATTCCGGTTGCGATCAATTACAAGCATGATGCGTTCATGTTTGGGGCAGCAGTTCCTGATGTGGAGCGTGGACAATTCGCGGAGCTTAAGCCATATTTTTGGCAAACGGATACAGCTGTTGCGAGAAATTCATGGTGTTACACAGAGAATAACCATTACAAAAGTGCAGAAGAGATCATTCGGGATCTTGTAGATATTGTAAGTAAAAATGGGAGTCTGCTGCTGAATATCGGGCCCCGTGCAGATGGAACCATTCCGGATGAAGATCGGAAGATCCTGCTGCAGATTGGAAAGTGGCTGGAAGTGAACGGAGAGGCGATCTACGATACCTCGTTCTGGCGAACGTATGGTGAAGGGCCGACAGTGGTGAAGGAAGGGCAGTTCACGGATGGCGACACGAAGGCTTTTACCCAGGAGGATATACGCTTTACGGTAAAAGGCAGCAGTCTGTACGCCGCCGTTATGGTTTACCCAGATAATGGAATTGTGCATATTCGATCGCAGAGAGAAGGTTCACCGCATTTTCATGGCATAATTAAAAAAATTCAGGTTCTGGGATTTGAAGAGCAGCCTGATTGGAAGAGAAATGAAGATGTTTTGGCCATTACTGCAACACGTGTAAAAAGTGACACACCTGTCGTATTTAAAATCGATCTGGATTAAATATGACACGACACAAACATAGGTATATGAGAAGGAGAACTGGCGAAGAGCTGGTTCTTTTTTTTGTGTACTTTATTAAAAATAAATACGAGTTAAGGGAGAAGGGGGTGGAAAGTCCTTAATGTTAGATTCTGAATCATCTGAAACTTGCACGAATGCGAAAGGAGAGGACGTTAAAGTTAGAGGCGATAGACATATAAAAGCATGATATAGACTTAATTTCTATTTTTTTCAAATAAGGGACTTGTGTATACTGGATTTTGAATCTATACTATACCAATAAAATCCAATTAAGACTTAAATTGAACTTTAGTGTGTAATTTATTACGCATTTTTTCTTCCGACCCGTACGAATTACCCGAACTCATTGACCACTTCATGGCAAGTGTTCTGCTAACGCTTCTGAATATCCTCCACATGAATGCTTACGAACATCCCAGTTCTATTCGAACTAACAGCCACAACCACACTTACACTCAACCTAATTAAGGAAGACTTCATACGCAGGGCTTCGTCTCATCGAATGCACATTCTTTCAAGCATTTATTTTTTTGACCCATGGCCGATTCATATTGAACCAGTGCTCTATATTCACCTAACCAGACCTTTAAAGGAGGTGAGGCTGTATCTGAAATGAACAAACAGTAAGGTAGAGCGGCGTCTACGCATTCTAACTTCAGTGCACTACTCACACCGCCACAGGACTAATGATTGAGTTCATTCACAGAGAAGGGTACTTGAATTAAGACAAACCAAAAAACCGGGTAAAAGGAGTGGAAAAGTTTGATTAAATTAAAGCCTTTACGCAAACCCGTCTCCATGGGGCTCTCGCTGCTCCTTGCATTTTCACTGGCAATTCCGGTTTCTGCACAACATTCTAATTCATCCACAATCGATATGAAGTCCGGCCTGGCCGAGGTAACAACGTCCAAAGTGAATGCCAAATTGACGAAAGAATTCGAAGGTAGCGAATACGTAACCTATCTTGTCAAAATGAAGGAACAGGTGGACACCGCAGCCGTCTCCAAGCAAGCTATGGAAAAGGCAACGATCGCCAAAGAAACACCTTCAGCAACCAAGTTGTCTGTTCGCAACTCTGTGGTGAGTTCACTTCGCGAAACAGCCTCGCGAACCCAATATGCCATTGAGCATTATCTTGAAAAGGAAATTGACCTGGGCAAGGTCAAAGAATATAAAAGCTATTTTATCGTGAATTCACTCGCGGTAACCAGTACAAAAGAAGTGATGGAGCAGATTGCATCGCTGCCTGAGGTAGAGAAGATTTTACCGAACGAGACAAGGTACTTGCAAAAGGCGGAACCGAGCAAGCAGTCTGCTACACTGCCACCAGCAAAGGACGCTACCCAATCTCCAGCGAAAGAGCCAGCTGTGAATGAACCTTCAACGAAAGGGTCAGCTTCCCAAGGGTCTGCAGCTTCAACGAAGGAAGCAGATTCCAATGTGAAGAAACAGACGGAGAATGTGGAGTGGAACATTGATTACATTAATGCACCTGCAGTATGGGAACGAGGTATTGATGGAACAGGCATCGTGGTAGCCAATCTGGACAGTGGAGTGGACTATACCCATCCAGCACTTCGCAGTAAATGGCGGGGGCTGGACGCTTCAGGCAACGTTGCTGATCCGGAGCTCAGTTGGTACGATCCGCATAGTGGTGCCGCCCTTCCCGCTGATGAAGATGGACACGGTACCCACACGATGGGAACGATGGTTGGTTCCGAAGCGGATGGCAGCAATCAGATTGGCGTGGCACCGGGTGCAAAGTGGATTGGCGTGCGTATCTTCAACCCGGAGACAACCGATGCCATTATTCTGGATGGTGGACAATGGCTCATTGCTCCAGTCGATGCCGAGGGCAATCTGCATCCTGAACTTGCTCCAGATGTGGTTAACAATTCATGGGGAGGCGGCGCAGGTCTGGATGAATGGTTTAGACCGATGGTGCAGGCCTGGCGGGATGCTCAGATTTTCCCTGAATTCTCAGCAGGGAATGTTCGCTTGACCAATCCGGGCGGTCCTGGTTCAGTTGCGAATCCGGCCAATTACCCGGAGAGCTTTGCTACTGGAGCAACAGACATCAATGGTAATCTGGCTTCCTTCTCGTTGCTCGGTCCATCCCCATACGATGAGATCAAACCCGAAGTATCTGCCCCTGGTGTGAACATTCGTTCAGCCGTACCGGGAGGTACATATGAAGGTGGATGGAACGGCACTTCTATGGCAGGTCCGCATACAACGGCTCTTGCTGCACTGCTGCTTCAAGCCAACCACTCACTGAACGTGGATCAACTGGAGCAGATCATTATGGATACAGCTACACCGCGAACTGACAGCCAGTACCCTGTCTCTCCAAACAATGGATACGGCCATGGAATCATTAACGCGCTGGATGCCGTTGGATCAGTTCTTGAAGGAGTCGGTACCGTCT
>JAFWEX010000047.1 GCA_017512705.1 Paenibacillus sp. | reverse complement strand
TTTTGAGAAATCGGCCACTCAGGCCGATTTTTCGTATATGTATGGCAAATATAAAAGCTAATTAGGTAAAAAGAAATTAAGTGATTTGGATTATATGTTATAATTTGTAATAATGAAGCGTGGTCTTATCGTACAGATTCAATGGAATGATGGTCAAGTTGAAACGATATATCTTAAAAGGTTATAAGTCTAATTCAAGACGGAGTTGAAGAGGATGGGAAATATCCGGAATAATGTGTTAACGTTTATCGGGAATTTCGTAATGGCTTATTTTATTTTCGGAGAGGGAACGCTCGTCAGGCCGCTGAACTTTGCGTTCTGCATGCTCATGCTAATGATGGCAGTAGACTGGTTCAAAAATAGAGGAGATCATACACTGAATTAGTATTTGGATAACGAACCGATTCTGACAGAGGATCGGTTTTTTGATGTGCAATTCCAGAGAAGAGGTGTTATGACGTTGTCTTTCTGAACAATGGAGTATACATTGCATTTTTTACGAATTAGATGGCACAGAATGATTCCTTAATCGGAAGATTCGCCCTATAATATGGAAGAGTGACAACAAGATTACGTTCAGCTGAATAAAAAGGAGACTGTAACGATGGAAGATCTACGCCAAGATGAATATGTTATTTTTAAAAACGTTCAAGCCAATTGGTTAAGGAAATTTGAAGGTGTGGGAGGCAAGCTGTATCTGACAAACCAGCGACTCATTTTTGTTCCTCATGGTCTGAACATTCAGACAGATTGGGTTCAGATGGAGCTGTGGGGGATGACCAAAATCGAAAAGCATCAAACGTTGGGGATCATTCCTAATGGAATCAAGATTACTATGGATTCAGGAGAGGTTGTCAAATTCATCGTGTGGAACCGATCGAAGATTATTCGTGAGATCATCTACGCGAAAAGAACAGATGATATCATCTTAAAATAGATTTATTGGCGACACATACATATCAGGTATGCAGATGGAGCTTTAGAAGGGGATATGGGTGCGAAGCCATCCCAATGGACATGTGCTCAGAGCACTTCAAAAAAACATACAAGAACCTGGGACCCATACGTTTAGTATGGGTTATTTTATTGTTCCATTCAGAGCTCCACCAATAACCTAGTTCTTTTTTACAATATGAATGTGTTGACATGAAAACATTGACAATACGATAACAATTCCAGTATTTTCCGTTTACAAATCGCTCCTATAATTACAAACGTGATAGGTCATTTTTACTATGAACGTGGACGGTTTGGGGGGATGAGGCAGACAAGCTCTCATATTGACGATACATGCAAGTATACCGAGCAGGGCACAGCAATATCAGGCAGGATTATCTGGAGAAAAGAAGGGTGACAAAAGCCAATGTCAATGAAAAAAGTGTTAGTCGTGTCCATGGTAGCCACAGTATTAACAACCTCTGGGGCTTATGCAGTATCGGCTGCTCCTGCAACAAAACCTGCAGCTAGTACGAGTGCAGCTCAGGTGAAGAATTCCACGTTTACCATAAATGGTAGCAGTGTGACTGTACGTTCCATTGTGAAAAATGGAGAAACATTAGTAGCTGTTCGTGACGTCATCCGAGCGATGGAAGCGCAATCCGAAATGGTTAACGGTGCAACGGTGATCCAATTGAATGGCCACACGGTCAGCTTACAGAACAAGTCCAAGCAACTTGATGTTGATGGTACCAAGGTGAACTTAAAGCAACCTGTTACGATCATCGGTGGAACCAGCTACGTTGCACTTCGCCCGCTAGTATCTAGCGTGGGAGGGACTGTAGAGCTGAGAAACGGTCAGCTTGAAGTCCGCACGATTGCTCTGTTGGAAGCAGCAGAGAACCCGCGTTTTGTCGGCACAGATGGGCTTATCGTGTCCAAGAACGATGATCAGGGCAGAAATGATTACCTCGTCAATACAGCTACTGGAAAATATGAACTGTTGTTAACGACCGAAGGCGGTTCAGACCTTGTTGTGTCACCGAGCGGTAATCAAGCCGCTTATACCAATGCAGAGGGAGCCGTATACGTAATTGATCTGAAAACAAAGGCTTCCAAACTCATTACAAATGACACAAGCATCAAGCCAGAGATGGTCTGGTCTATGGATGAAAGCTCGATCTATTTCTTGCAAGGAGACAAAGGTTCGGTCATTGCGAATCTGAACCTAGCGGACGGCTCCATTACGAAGCTGGTGGAAGACAAAGTAGACTACAAGGAAAACCTGAATGTATCTACAAGTGGCAAACGATTCATCTATAGTGTGACCACACTGGGTAAAGTAACGGCGGATTCGACCAACGTCGATGAAGACAATGTTGAGATTGATTTCTCGGCAAATCAACAGCAATTATTTTCATATAACAACGACTCTGAGAAAAAGGAAGCCGTTCAACTGACCACAGGCACCGATGATAAAGTATTTATCTATTCGGCAGATGGACAGAAAGCCTACTATGTAAGTGTACCATCTGAAGATGGTAATGCTTCACTTATGTCTGTAGATGCATCTCAGAAGCCAGTCACGATATATAACGAGCATGATGTAGAACAAGCGATTTTGTCAGGCAGTACGCTATATGTGCTTGCTGCACAGGATGATAAGAACAGCGTAATTCTGTCCATCGATACCGTAACAGGTCAACAATCCAAACTCTATACGGTCTCTTCTGACGTATCATCGATCGTGGTGAAGGGTTCACAGATTGCTGTCGTTGAGAACGGACAAGTGCTGGTACAAGCGGATGGTAGCTGGAGAGCGGTAACGAAGTAAAAAAGCGATGTATAGATGAGAATTTGAGATAACCGGAACGTAATTCAATAAAGAAATGAACGGAAATAAAAATGTATTGAAATGAAAATAAATTCTTAATTTCGAGAGGAGCTTTTTACAATGAAAAAATGGATTAAACCTTTCACAGCGATGTTGATGGCTGTATCCCTGGTTGGAGGACTCGGAGGTGCAATGACAGCATCAGCTGCCAAAAGCACAGAGAAAGGCAAGATTGTCATCAATGGATCTTCTGCACTGCTTCCACTGACGTTGCAAGCCGCAAGTGAGTTCAAGAAAGACAATCCCAAAGTTAAAATCTCAGCATCGGCTGCTGGTTCCGTGACAGGCCCCCAATCCGTTCGTAAAGGCATCGCTGACATTGGCGCGGTGGACTGGGATGCATCCAAAGATGTACCTGGATTCAAAAAATTCGATGGACAGGTTGCGCACCCGGTAGCAGTAACGGTCTTCACTGCGGTAGTTAACTCAAATGTAGGTGTAACGAATCTGACAACGAAACAATTGCAGGACATCTTCTCTGGCAAAGTAACCAACTGGAAAGAAGTCGGCGGTTCAGACGGTAAAATCGTTGTGGTTAACCGTAAGTTCGGATCAGGTACACGCGTTAACTTCCAACAAAAAGCACTCGAAGGTAAAGACTTCATGAGCAAAGGTGACAACTACAAAGAAGTTGGATCAAGCGGAGACATGAAAACAACAATCGAAACGACACCTAATGCGATTGGTTATATCGACCTGCCATACGTAACAAGCAAAATGAAAGCTGTGTCCATTAATGGCGTGGCTCCAACAGAGAAAAATGTCCTGAACAAAACGTACAAAGTATGGGGCATCGGATATTACATGACGAAAGGTGAACCAACGGGTGCAACGAAAGCATTCATTGAATACATTCAAAGCAGCAAATTCCAGAACGGTTCCCTGAAAAAGCTGAAATTCATTCCGCTGGCAGCCGTGAAATAAATCGTTCAGTCTGATGCAGATCAGACTTCAACACCTGCATTTGCAATTCATATGAAAGGGATAGCCAGCTTCCGCGCGTGGTCGCCAAGCTGGCTTCTCTATGTGAAAGGAAGGTTCCTCTATGATGGAAATGAATCCACCGGCGAACCGACCCGCTCCGAATGAGCTGGGTTCAGGCCTTGGCAAAACGCCTGAGAAGAGACGACGTTTTGACCGTAAAGCACGCCTCCGGTGGTCTAACCGCATGTTTCGTGTTCTCTGCATTAGCAGCGCGGCCTTTGTCTGCCTCGTGTTGTTCTGTATTCTGGTGCTTATGCTTCGCACAGGTGTCTTGACTTTTGCAGACGTCTCTTTCAAAGAGTTCTTCTTCTCTACGAACTGGGATCCGGAAAATGAGCACTACGGTGCGCTGACTTTTATTCTAGGTACGTTTGCGCTCACAGGACTTACGATGCTAATAGCGATTCCTTTATCGGTGATCATTGCGGTATTTCTGGCAGAGATGACACCGAAGTGGCTTCGTCGCCTGTTACGTCCCGTGCTGGATCTGCTCGTGGGTATCCCGTCCGTCGTGTACGGTTACCTCGGTTTGACAGTGTTAATCCCATGGCTTAGGGATTTGAGCGGACGTGATCTGGCGGATGGTCTGCTGGCAGCGGCTATCGTGCTTACGATCATGGTGCTTCCGACCATCAGTCGGATTAGTGATGATGCGATCTCAGCTGTACCGAACAAATACCGGGATGCAGCGTATGCGCTTGGTACCAATCGCTTTCAAACGATTACCCGCGTTGTGCTTCCTGCGGCAAGAGGCGGCATCATGTATGCGGTCATTCTGGGCATGACACGCGCCATTGGAGAGACGATGGCGGTAGTCATGGTTATTGGTAACACCGCACAACTGCCGAGCAGTCTGTTCACGCCAACGTCTGTACTGACTAGTAACATTGTCATGCAGATTTCAAGTGTAGAATTTGATTCGATCTGGAATCATGGCTTGTACATGATGGGCTTTATCTTGCTGGCGATCTCGATCCTGATGATTGTTGCCGTGAGAATGTTGCAGAAGAGAGGGGGGCGTCATCTGTGAGCGTGAAGAGAGAGAGTAGTCCGGCTTCCACCTATTCCTTTGGCAAACGGCGAGCGTCCTCGGCATGGATGGATCGGCTGTTTACAGGAACGGTGTGGGGCATTGGCATCATTGTCATTTTATTTATAGTGGGATTGTTGTTTTTGTTGCTGCAAAAAGGGTTACCGATGCTCAGCTGGGATTTCTTGTACGGTGTGCCTAGTGAGATTGAAGAAGGCGGAGGCATTGGCCCTGCGCTGTTCAATTCCTTTTATGTGCTGATTCTATCTCTTCTGATCTCCATTCCGATCGGGATTGCAGCAGGGATCTATCTGGCTGAATTTGCGCCAAACAACAGATGGATTGAGACTGTACGTATCTGTGTGGAAGGACTGTCGTCCGTGCCATCGATTATTTTTGGTTTGTTCGGGATTGCCCTATTTGTCGAGTATTTCGAGATTGGTCTAACGATTCTTGGGGCTGCGGTCAGTCTTGCATTCTTGAACTTGCCCGTGTTGACACGAGTAACGGAGGAAGCGGTTCGTGCGGTTCCGACTGAGCTTCGTAACGGCTCGTTTGCACTAGGAGCCACACATTTGCAGACGATTCGGCAGGTGGTTTTGCCTGTTGCGCTAAACGGGATCATGACAGGCATCTGTCTGACCGCAGGTCGTGCATTTGGTGAAAGTGCCGTTATTATCCTGACCGCAGGAGTATCAACGTCCGGTGAGATGTGGGATTTCAATCTGTTATCTCCAGGCGGAACGCTTGCTGTACATCTGTGGTATATCCAGTCCGAGGCTATTGTGCCGGATGCGGAGCAGATTGCGCAGAAGTCCACAGCCGTGCTGATCTTTGTTGTGTTGCTTATTAATATTTTGTTCCGTGTGCCGTTATGGTTCAACGCTCGTAAAAATCAAGTGTAAGATAGGCGCCAAGCATTATTTTTGACTTAGAGCATCTGCTGAAAAAAGTATATTCTAATTCATCACCGGGAGGGCACACTGTGCAATCGATTATTGAAATTAATAAGCTGAATTTATTCTACGGCCAGTTTCAGGCGCTAAAAGACGTTTCCATTGCGATCCCGGAACGCGCCATTACAGCGTTTATCGGTCCATCCGGTTGTGGGAAATCCACGCTGCTGCGGACCTTGAACCGTATGAATGACCGGATCCCGGGCAGACGCATTGAAGGAACAGTGGCTGTTGGTGGAACCAATATCTATAGTGGTGACGTGCACGTGGAGACACTGCGCAAGAAGATCGGAATGGTATTCCAATCACCGAATCCTTTTCCGAAATCCATCTATGACAACATTGCGTTTGGACCAAGACAACACGGGATTCATGGCAAAAAAAAGCTCGACGAGATCGTTGAACGCAGCCTGCGTTCCGCCGCTCTCTGGGATGAAGTCAAAGACAACCTGAAGCGTTCAGCGCTTAGTCTGTCAGGTGGACAGCAGCAACGTCTCTGCATCGCACGTGCTCTGGCTGTGGAACCGGATATTCTGCTGATGGATGAAGCGACGGCCTCTCTTGATCCAGTCTCCACCTTCAAGATTGAGGAGCTGACGCATGAGTTGAAGGAACGTTACACCATTGTGATGGTTACTCACAACATGCAGCAGGCAGCACGTGTCTCGCAACAGACCGTGTTCTTCCTGAACGGTGAGGTTGTAGAGTATTCGGCTACGAAGAGCATGTTTTCCAAACCCGTCGATGCGCGTACACAGGATTATATCAGTGGCCGATTCGGTTGAGGGATGCTTGCGGAGTGGGGTGAACGTGAGTTGGAAGAGAAGCTCAATGAGAAGCGTGCTTATAAATTGCTTAAGAAGTGCTTATGTAGTAGAGCTTATGTAACTGAGCTTATATGGTGAAGTTCAATGGAAGTAAGCTATGGATCAAAAGCCCATGAAACAATAGCCTACAACACAAAAAGCCTTTCAGATATGATCTGAAAGGCTTATTGTGATTTACATTTTCCAAGGGAGATGAGGATATGTATAACGAAAAACGGTATGATTCTCATTTATAACATAAATCCATGGAGGTGGGACGGGAGTGCCAATGACTTTGTATAAAATCGTCCCTTCATCACTTGTAGAAAACGCTTCTAAGCTGTTCGAGATGTCTTCCTTTTTCAATTTTCCATGATAAGACAAGGTCTGTCCCTGCGTGCGAATAGGAGGTGCACCTGACATGAATCGGTATGTTGTATTCAGAATGCCAACCTTTTCCGAAGACAGCAGCATGAATTCACTCAAAGGCAGTATGATGATGAATATCAAAATGATTATACTCACAATCCAACGTTTTTTACGCATATGCTGACCTCCAATTATGTATCCATAACAATGGCGACCAGAGTTGAATTGCGTTGCTGCAGCCATTTTTCGGTAATTATGGTTTCATCCATGATATGATTAAACATGTATCGTAATCAAGGAATTAAACCGTAGGGGATTGAACAAACATGAACAAAACGGAGCGACAGCTCGCAATCACGCTTGAACTTCAACGAACCAAGCTGATCAGGGCGGAGGATTTGGCATCTCAATTCGAGACAAGTGTTCGCACGATATATCGGGATATCCAGGCATTGAGTGAGGCAGGTGTTCCAATTATAGGCGCTCCGGGTCATGGTTATTCCCTGATGGAAGGTTATTTTCTTCCTCCGGTCAGCTTCACAGCAGAAGAAGCGGTGTCCTTGCTCATGGGAGCTAAATTTGTTGAACAGCGATGGGATGCCGCCTACGGCATTGAAGCCAAATCGGCACAACGCAAAATTGAAGCCATTTTACCAGAAGCCATTCGTGAAGCGACCTCGCGTGTGCAAGAAACGATGCGCGTGCTTCACCCGATGGGGCCTGATACAACCTTGTTGGTGAGAACGTATCTTAGCGATATACGCAATGCGATCTTTGAACAACGCAAAATTTGTTTTATGTATCTGAAAAAAATGCCGGGAGCGGACGGGAAGCGCTCTAGCCAGCGTGTCGTTGCACCCTATGGGCTGACCCTCATACGGGAGAATTGGGTATTGCTGGGGAGGTGTGATCTAAGGCAGGACATTCGACATTTTCGGTTGTCCCGCATGACAGAGCTTTCCGTGCTGGAGGAGCGTTTTCTTTTACCGCCAGATTTTGATCTGAATCAGTACCAGCCGCCAGATGATCGGAATGAACATGTGCTGGTCCGTGCAACATCAGATGTTGCTGACCAGATTAGGGAGGTTCTTCATTTTTATATCGATCACGTTCAGGAAGAAGAGCAACGTATTGTTTTTGATTTTCGTGTTCGTAATCCGGAGGAAATAGTGCATCATTTACTTGGACTTGGTGGAGATATCGAAGTGATGGAGCCACAATCACTACGTATCCGGATACGGGAAATCGCAAATGACATCTTGAAACACTACTGACATACTCTTGTCAGTAGTGCTTTTTTATACTGGGAGATATCCCGGATGAAGAGGAGTTGTTTGAACAATGAAAAGTACCCAGGAAGTATTGCAGTCCTTCGAGACTACTATGGAGAGATATATGGCAGAGCTGAATGAATTGGATATGAATGAGTTACTTCAAAAAGAAAATGAGGAAGAATGGTCCATTGGACAAATGTATGTACATTTGATTCAATCTGCATTATTCATGCAATTGCGCAATATCGAGCGTTGTTTGGCCAATGATGAGCAGACCGTGCATGCAGATACGGAAAAAACGGAGCTGGGCAGTCAGATATTTGAACTGGGACAATTCCCACCGATCCGTGTGAAACTCCCCGCATCTCCGCAATATATACCACAACCGCCCGAAAGCAAGCAACAACTGTTCGAGGGACTTCAACAGGTTCTAGAGCAGATGCGAAGTAAAGCGGCTGTTCTGGACGAGGTAACCATAGGACGTAAAGTGCTTCACCCAAGCATGGGAGCATTAAATGCACAAGAGTGGTTCGAGTTGATCGCTATGCATTACAGACATCATTTTTTACAGTTGGATCGATTGAAACTCAATCTGGGACTGTAGATTCATAGGGAGCCCATAGATGGTTTATGGGTTCTTCTTTTTACATATGACGTGCCAAGATATTCACTTGTTATATGTTATTCGACAAGATGGGACGTCCGGCCCCCAATGGAAGGGCAAGCAGGGTCCCTCTATTGTCCTAATGAATTAAAAGAGAACGCTTGCTAAACCATAAATAATATGGTAGCTTAAATATGGGCTTGTTACTGCAAAGGCATGACCCAGGACATGTAAAATATACATGTTTTGGGTCATGCCTTTTCCATATTTTGGGATATATCCCATGGAGTGTGGTGTTGAGCAGCGAGAAGGATGAAGAATTAGGGGAAATACTCGAGGAATCCTGAAGTGAAGCAGGAAACAGACAAGAGGGTGTCATGTACAAATTACGGTCGCCATTTAAATCTTAGAGTGTGTTGCAGGCCATCAGCTATGTCATCCCTCAAACGTTGCCTACAATGAAGATATTAAAGGTGGGTTGCTAATGCAGGCTATTAAGAAAATAAATAACAACGTAGCCTTATGTGTGGACAGTCTTAATAACGAGTTGATCGCTTTTGGCAAAGGGATTGGGTTTCCAGCGATGCCTTACGAGATTACAGACTTGAATCAAATTTCGATGACGTTTTATCGCATTGATAGCAAGTTCTATAACCTTATTCAGGAGATTCCGGAAAATGTATTTGAAGTTGCTGCACTTATTGTGCAGGAAGCACGAATGGAGATTGCAAGCAATCTGAACCCGAATCTGGTGGTCAGCCTGGCCGATCATATTAATTTTGCTATCATTCGATTGCAGAAATACAAAAAGATGAAAATGTTGTTCTCATACGATGTAGAGCAGCTATATCCAAAAGAAACAGAGTTGGGACGATATGCGGTGAAGCTCATTATGGAGAAGCTGCACGTTAAACTGCCAGACAGTGAAATTACCAACATAGCCATGCATTTTGTGAATGCAGAAGAAGAACGAGAAGCCGACGAAAGCACAGTAACAGAGGAACTTATTCTGGAAATCATCGATAAGATTGAAACATTCTTTTCCATTACGGTGGACAGGAATGATTTTAATTACAATCGTTTTGCGATGCATCTAAGATATTTCTTGAAAAGGGTTAAAGATCAATCACAATTCAAAGATGATAACGGGGATCTGATCTTGGCTATCAAAGAATTACATCCTCGCGTCTATGAATGCGCTTATATGGTCAGCCAATTTATAGATGACAAATTGGACTCCCAAAGCACAGAAGGTGAAGTTCTATACTTAATGATGCACATCTATCGAATCTTCAGAAATGCTAAAATCGAAAATCAGGGATTGTAACTCGTCATGGAGGCATTACCCAAGGTGAAATGAGCATAGCTCACTTTTGCCTTGGGTTTTTTTATATAAAAAAGCAGCAAGCGAACAATTCAAGAATGCCTTTAAATTACATTGGGGAGGGTCTACAAGTATGAGTAAAAAAAATGAAGAATTTCAATCTGCTGCAGCGAAAATTCTAGAGGGAGTTGGCGGCAAGGCCAACATTGAAAGTGTCACTCATTGTATGACAAGACTGCGGTTTAATCTGAAAGATATGAGCATTCCTGAAGACGATGAACTCAGAAAAAATGAGAAGGTCGTTGGAGTAGCCCGTTCAGGAGGTCAGTATCAGGTCATTATCGGTACTCAGGTAACTGCGGTATACGACGCTCTGGTGGGTGAAATGGGTGGCGAATCAGGTGAAGCCGTTGAACAGAAATCGGTAAAAACACCGGCCGCGAGTCAACAAAAAAAGACATTCAAAAGTGTTATCAATTCAATATTTGATTACTTGGCTGGAAGCTTGACGCCATTGATTCCAATTTTATTAGCAGCTTCCTTGTGTAAGACGATTATTGCGATCATCGGGCCAAGCCTGCTGAATGTTGTTTCGCCGGAAGCTGATATATATAAGCTCTTCGCATTTATCGGGGATGCGGGATTTTATTTCTTGCCAATCTTCCTAGGCTGGTCGGCAGCGCGTAAGCTGAATGTCAGTGTGCCTATTGCTATGTTGCTGGGTGGCGCGCTACTACATCCAACATTCATGCAGATGGCTGCAGATGGTCAACCGTTCAGCGTATATGGCATACCTGCAGCGACCCAAAGTTATGCCAGCACGGTTATCCCGATGCTCCTGATTGTGTGGATTATGAGTTACGTGGAAAATTGGTTTAAAAAGTATACACCGGATACATTAAAAGTATTTGCTGTTCCTTTTGGTACATTGGTAGTTATGCTTCCTATTGCATTCGCTGGGTTGGCTCCGCTTGGGGGATATCTTGGTCAATACATCGCAGATGCCATTATTGCCTTGAATGACGTGGCAGGACCGTTAGCTGTCGCTGTGATTGGGGCTACCTTCACCTTATTGGTTCTTACAGGTATGCACATGGTATTGATGACTTACTTGTTTGTTACGTTCCCTCTCCTGGGTTATGATAACTTCTTGTTGCCGGGAATCATCTGCGCGAGCTGGTCTGCGGCGGGTGTAGCTCTGGCATGTGCGTATAAGTTCAAAAATAAAACGAACAAAAAACTAACATTCGGATATATCATCACCTGGTTCTTGGGCGGGGTGGGCGAACCGATGTTGTACGGATTGTCCGTTCCTTATAAGACGCCATTGATTGCCGGAGCGATCTCCGGAGGGATTGCAGGTCTGGGAGCAGGATTAATGAAACTGACGGCTCACGTTCTGAGTACGTCCAATGGGGTGTATGGCATCGCTGCATTTGTTGGTGGTTCCACTTGGAACTATGTTGCGTTGGGGATTACGCTTGCCATCGCTGCCATTTCCGGTTTTGTGATCATGTTGTTTATGAAATTAAATGAAGATGTCGGGGGGGCGAAAGCGTGAAGATTAACCAGGTCATCTCTAAAATCAAGGCCTATCATAAAGGTGATTACATCCTGGGTCAGAAAATAACAGAAGAGACGACTCGGGACATTGTTCTGTATGGTAACACAGATCAGGAATGTACGGGGATTGTGACCACTGTTTTTGCCAGTGTTGATGTCATTCGAAAAGCCAAGGAACTGGGAGCTAACCTGATCATTGTTCACGAAGCGTTGTTCTGGAATCATGGAGATCATCAGGAGTGGTTGCTGGAATCAAAGAATGAGACTTTTCTGGCCAAGAAAAAATTGTTGGACGACAATCAGATCGTTGTGTGGCGTAATCACGACTATGTGCATTCCGGCATCCCGATGTCAGATGGATCGTATGTGGATGGTATTTTCTATGGATTTGCCAAAGAAATGGGATGGGAGAATTATACCTCTGACGGTCGGTCTTCCCTATTAACCACAGAGATCCCTGAATGTACTGCTGAAGAGCTTGCTCAAGAGCTGATGCGCAAAATGAATTTAGAAGGGGCACGCATTATTGGGGATGTTAACACGAGAGTTCGCAAAGTCCGGATTCCTTTCCACATCTCTGGGGATGCGAATGAACTTATTCAGGAGATGGAAGAAGAGAATATCGATGTATTATTGGCGATGGAACTCGTTGACTTTTCGATCAGTGAATACGTTCGTGATAGCAGCATGCTCAATCGAAACAAGGCCATTATATCAGTGGGTCACTTCAACATGGAGGAGCCTGGCATGAAGTTTATGTCAACGTATATTCCTGATGCGATCGAAGAAGATATTCCGTGCCATTTTATCCAGTCCGGTGATATGTATCATTATGTAAAATAGTCCTGTTGAGCAAATAGTCTTTTTGATCAAAGGGGTGTCCAGAAGCCATGCAAATGGTGTGGACACCCTTTAATAGTTTCCAAGGGATTCGCGGTAACTTATATCGGAAACCCGTATTGTTTTCTTTTTTTACATAAATCCATGGTGGTGGGACAGGGGTGCCTTTCGCTTTATACAACAAGACCGTCCCGTCATCGCTTACCGAATAATTATCGAGACTACTCTGGATATTTTCCCAATTAACCTTTCCTTGGTAAGACAGTGTTTGCCCTTGAACGATAACATGAGGTGCACCTGAAAAGACTCTCTACGCTGTGTTGAGAACTCCAACCTTACCTGAACACCACATCACTAACTCGCTCATGAATAGGATGATAATCAAGATAACTGTGCTCACAATCCATCGCTTTTTTCTCATTTCGTGACCTCCACTAAATGCAATCATTCCGTACCTAGTTAATGTCGACATGATCTCATCAGAGATGTTATAGCTTCTATTAATAAAGCAAAGTTATAAGTTAAATTCCGGAATGAAGAAAGGCCCATAGATTATCCATGGGCCTTTGTTGAATTAAGGATAATCAAATCCTCCACCGGTGATATTACATTTGCGAAGACGCCGTATACCAAGAGACACGCCCTTTACCGCTCCATATTTCTCAATAGCTTGTATCATATACACAGAACAGCTTGGCTCAAAACGACATTTGTTTCTCAACTCAATGGGTGCCAAACGTTGATAGATTTTAATGCTCCAAATCAGGATCGTACTAGCACGTATTAGAACCATGAAGAACATACTAGCTATGAAAACAATCTGGGCACTCAGCAAGGCATACATTGGAATGAACTGATTTGAGAAATAGAAAATGACTATAGAGATCAATAGACCAATCAATAGTGAAATTACAACGTTACCCAAAGACTTCAACCAATCGATTTCTGGGATAACATGAGTTCTTATATAGAGACTGCTTCGAGGATCGTTTTCTTCGTGATGTGTATGTAAGAGTCTTAATAGTTCTTCTTCGGATGGCATGTTATTATAAATCAATTCTTCGGATTCTGAGTTTCTCATGATTTCTGAGCTATTATTGAATCTCTCTGTAGAAGATCAACATGTAATGATGCGTTGTAACGGGTTGCTGGAGACAACCGGGCTTTTCGGTGACCGCTAGCGACTCCATCGATTGATAGATCCATCCTGATTTCGCTTTGTGATTAATGATATCAGAAAACAAATTAACAGCCGCCTGAGTATCACCTCGGTTTACTTGAACATTTTTCGGACCTGGAACGACTGTGTACTCTCTCATTTAAAATCATCCTTTCATATGTTGAACTTATAGCAATTGACATTCCATTATTTTACTATGGGTACAGTAAACTGTCGAATGAAACTTGCAGGAATTTGAACGGGTGTCACGAGTAGAGGGAGAAATACATGCAGCCGATCCTGAAGGATGCAGGATTGAATGATCGAGGTTTTTACTTGATAAAGGTATCTACCATCCAATCAAAAAATCTTTGTTTCTCTTCATAATGTGGGTAGTGAGCCGAGTCCTTATAAGTAATGAATTCCTTTTGATTTCCTTCAATCTGATCAAAAAACACCTTGGCGGCATGGGATGAAGTCATAAAGTCGTAATCTCCCATGACAAAATAAAAGGGTAGATCCAGCTTCGTAATCAAGGATGGTAAAGGACGGACCATAGCCTCACTTATTAATATTTCTTGTGAATACATTATTCCTTTATAAAAGCGAATAGCATCAAGCATATTATATTCATTGCTGAACGTCATCCCCAGGAAGCTGTTGTCAGGGCTGTCCATCAACCTGGATGCACCTCCGTAACGTTCAACGATATCTCGCGGTGTGAATGCCTGCCCTTGTTTGATCCGTTCATAGACCTGCTCCAACTGGTTTATGTCTTCATGATTATCGGCCAGCCGGGCTTGCTCCATAACATAATTCCATCCGTCCGTCTCGCTCTGTTGTGTATCTGCCATCTGTCCGATCCCAATGTAGGCCTCATATTTTTCGGGTGCGCGATGTGCAGCAAGAGTTCCTATGTATGTTCCGTAGGAATGTCCAATCAAGATTACCTTGTTCTTCCCCAGACGTTTAGTAATATAATCCGTGACGGCTAGTGCATCCTCAACCAGCAAGTCCGCTGAAAGATTGGAATAGTCCTCGAAAAAATGATAGGATTTGCCGCTTGCTCTCTGATCATAGTTCACAACCGTGAATTGAGATTCCAATAAATTTTGGTACTTCTTGGCGTACGGAAGTTCAGATACACCCGGTCCACCGTGTACATAAAGGATCACTGGGTTTGCCAGATCCTCCCCTCTGATCATGATCTCATGGCTCGTGCCGTTGATTATAACTTGTTCCAATACATGAATACTGTTTGAGCCTTTTATTTTTGGCGTCCATGTTGGAAAAAAAAGAAGTGCGAGTGATAGTGTCAGAGTCGCAACCCCAAGCCATAAACCTGTTTTTTTTATTTTGTTCATTGGATATATCTCCTCTGGTTCAATGTATTAAAGTCGTAATTGTTCATGAACTGATAACTTTATTTTACTTGACTCGTCATGGGTTCAAAACGTACGCCAGATTGACATTGTTCTCAGTCTTAGGTTGGACATGAAAGAAGTAACGTATGAGCATCCTTGGGATGGTGTGAAAACTTCAATGGAATTCTCGAAATTTAACTGAGGTACGGGAGCAGACAGAACATGGAGATGGGGATGGGGATTAGAGTTTTGGCATTATCAATAAATTAAGTTTGGGAGGTCCATCATGATGATCATGAAGTATGTCAGGTTTATGGTGATGATATGTATTGGTCTAATGTGTAGTTATCTCACGGCTCCAAATACTTATGCTAGCAATGTACCCCAAGATGTACAGAGCTTTGCACAAGGAGAAGGTTTGGATCAGTTCAAAATGATGATTCTAGAAGATCCCGAGGGCTATGGTTATAAGAATGAAGAAGAAGTTAAAGGTGTTACTTTAGGGAAGGGGTTTGAAGTATATTTATTTGATGTTAACAAGTTCAAAAATATATCCGATAGCTTAATTGATGTTTCAAAGCCTACGGCTCAATATGACTTTATCGTCGAGTCAGGTGGGATGGGGAAATCTTTTCTTAGTGTAGAAAGACATGAGGGGAAGTTCAGGGTTGTGCTTGCGGGAGGAGATGCATCAAGGTTGGATGAGTCTCTAAATGTCATGTCAAAAGCGCTGTCCGTTGATGTAAGTACTCTTGATCCAGTATTAATTAAAGACGGTAATATCCGTTATCTAGCGTTGAAAGTTGACGGAAAAGAAGTGAATATACCAGATGTACCCAGAGAGAAAAACTCGCTTATGGGAGGCATGGACAATAATCAGTTATGGGATTCTGCTAAGACGATTGATTTTTTGAAAGAAGTACAAGCACAGGAAGTTGATCCTAATACAGACGGTGCAGGTGGTTATCCAGTCATTAGCTCTGATAAATCCAACAAAGACTACACAAATATAGCGCTAATAAGTTTAATTATTGCATTAGTAGGTGTCGTAGTGCTTTATATATTTCTGAGAAAAAAGAAAGTATCTAATTAATTCATCTATAATCCTATAATAATGAAATTATTTATTTATCATGAAGTCACCTAGGAGTTCAGTGTTTCTAATTCGAAATTACTAGGTACATTTTATCACGGTTAAACGGGATGGTCATATTCAATCAGCAGAATACCGTCGTGGCTTTCCGCAATATGACCTCAATATAATCGTTACAACAGAAGAAACGGGTACTACTCTTAGGTTCCATCCCGATTGAGAAATCTAACGAAGTTCAGATCAAAAAATAAAATTTAATTCAGATTAATAATAAAGAGAGGTGCTGATGAAAGTATCTTTCTTTATTGGAGGAGTTTCACATGAATTTATTAAAAGGTTGTTTTACAAGCATTTTGCTAGTCGTATTTCTAATAGGTTGCAATTCGGTATCTGATGTTGTACCTGAAAATAAAGATATTCTATATCTTAAAGAAAAGGGGTTTACTGTCGACAAGGAACTAGGTGTCATAGAAACCTATACTCTTAATAAAACGAAGCTAACAGAGATGCCGTATATGTTAATGTGGGGGCTTCAACAGAAAAATGTCACTCCATTTTTAAACCAAAAAGTGAATTTGAAAGCTTATGTTGTTACTAACAGTAACCTTAAAGAAAAATTGAAACTTAATAATCAAGAATCATTTGAAGTTGTTCTAATGGAGACGAATGAAGAAAATGTTGGCGGATATCTTATCAAGACTAACCAAAAATCAGATAAACTAACTGGGAATATTTACTCCCTTTCAGGTGAAAGTCTTGAGGAGGTTGTAAAACAAGATTTGCAGCAATGGGAGCATGAGTGGTTGGAGAAGTACAGATGATTTAGAGGTGTTTATGAGGATAAATTATCTGAACTAACTTGAATGGGAAATCAGAGGAATCTGTTTTTACTTTTTCTTATAATACAAGGAATGAAAGGTTATAAATAAAATGCTACGTCTTCGCGTACCACCTGTTATTAATACATTATGTTACCCTCTCATTAAAAGGAGTGGTGACATGACAAGCATCTACAGCGAAGATCTGGCTTCGCAGTACGCACAACTCGTAAAGCAAGAAGACGATTACGTCGATCAACTGGTCACGTGCAACAAACTCATTCTGGACGCCATGGACATTATCTCGAAGCAGGCAGGTGTGCTAGACATGGATACCGTGAAACAAGCAGCATACCACCTTCATTCCATGGAACAGGATCTAAACCGAAAGTTATTTGAAGTCCGACTGGAGAAGAGCATCTTGGCAAATCAAATGAGCCAGTCTACATAAGATTTAAACACAAAGGGACAGCACAGGATCATTCCTAATGATCTTATGCTGTCCTTGTGTATCTATTCATCCGTTCACCTCCCAATTCCTTCTTCAACATACAAACGAAAGGAGGTACAAAACAACAATTTAGAAGTGTTTCTAAAAGTCCGTTCAGATGATTATTTTATTTTAGGAATAAACAATGGACTAATCATTGTTCTTTGTTGTATTGATTTTATTTTCTAAGTTAGAAACTCTTTTTGAGAGCCCTAGCAATTTACGAGATACATAATAAATTCCGAATAATATTGCGATAAGACATATAGTTAAAATGATAAATTCGGGCCAATAAAACCAACTCATAAAACCACCTCCTTGACATTTAAACGCAATTCTATCATTCAGTACTAATTGTGTAAAATATAATCTTGTGCTAAAGCATACTCTAATGGAAAAGAGGTAACACCATTTGTTGATAGTAGGTCTAATTTTCTATCAATATCATTAAACAGAATTTAATAATATTAAGTTTTATATTGTTTAGTTATTTTTTCTTTCTTATATAGTTAAATCTCGTTAGGAATAAGCATTGACTTTTCCATAAATTGCCCATAAACTTCTATTATTAAAACACTTTTAAAAACTCCCCTCCAATACTTTTTCGAATACGCGATCACTCTTACACAACCAAACGAAAGGAGGTACATAACCAACGATGTTACCCACATCCCACAACACCCAGCAGGTCAAACGCATTAACGTTGAAATTGTAAAAAACACACTCCGATCCATGGGTATAGGCACGAAGGCGTCCATAGCCAATCTGACGAAACTTAGTGTGGCGACATGCGGCACGATTCTGAATGAACTGCTCCAGACGGGAGAGATCATCGATCTGGGCCCGGATGAGTCGAGTGGGGGCAGACCTGCGAGTCGGTATCAGTTTAATGCGGACTATGCGAATGTGCTATGTCTGATTATTCGTACCGAAGGCGGTATTCATTCGATCACACATACATATGCCAATCTGAACGCAGAGATGGCGGACGAACAGACTGTGATTTTGGATGAAATTAATGTCACGGTAGTGGAGGGACTTATTGCTGGGCTTATCGAACAACACCATAATGTGCAGGCGATTGGAATCGGTATACCGGGTGTGGCAGACAACGGTGTCATTGGCATTTGTGACATACCAGAGCTAATGCATCAGCCACTGGGTCCAAGACTCAAAGAGCAATATGAAGACATCGAAGTCGTAATCGGCAACGATATGAATCTGACGGTCTATGGACTGTACAATGAGCAGCAGTTTGAGGAAGAGAAGAATTTTGCTGTGGTGACGTTCCCTGAAAAGCATTATCCGGGGGCCGGCTTTATTATTGATGGTCGGCCACTCACCGGGAATACGAAATTTGGGGGCGAGGTTTCCTTTTTACCGTTCGGCGTGTCACGAGAAGAGCAGCTGCGTATGTTGAAAACAAAAGAAGGATTGCAGGAGCTGGTCATCCAGACGCTGGTCTCCATTATTGCGATCATTAACCCGGCGGCCATTGTCGTCACAGGCGACACGATGGACCCCGCGATGCGGGATGACCTGTTACAAGGCTGTCTGGACCGTCACATTCCACAAGAGCATATGCCTGAACTGATGATTTGCCGTGACACTCGGCGTGAATATGTTACCGGACTGGTAGCCGTGACATTGGAAAGCCTGACCTACCGGATTCAGGTAGTTGAGAAGCAGTGGTAAAGGACTTTTAATCAGAATGATGATCTCATATCGGATTAATGAATTGTAATAACTCTTTTATATAAGTGAACTATTTCATTAAACAGGTAACGGAGAGGACAGAAAAAACCTGGAGAAGCGGAGCTAAAAGCTTTCTGCAAGAAAGCTACATCGGAAGCATAGGCTACGCATTTATCACCGGATTTTCCCTTTGGAGAAGGGAATGAAAAAAATCTGGGGATAACAGCGATTGGAAGGTTGTTCTGTCATCGGAGTGTTCGAGTTAATGACCCTTGTTTCAACTTATATAGACACAATGGAGGAACTTATTTTGAATCAGCAAGCAGGTACACAAGGGAACAAACGAAAGTTCAACAAGCTGTACGCCATGCAGCTGGCAACCATCTTTCTAGGATTTATTGTATTTGGTATATCGGAAAATATTAAAGGCCCGGCTATTCCACGTATTCAGTTTGACTTCAATCTGGATGAGAAACAGCTCGGGACGTTGTTGTCCCTGAACGCATTAGGATATCTGATTGCTTGCTCGTTCACGGCGATCCTGGTACGTAAATGGGGCATCAAGGCGGTCAGCATCATTTCGTTTGCGTCGATGATTCTATCGGGTGTGTTCATCTATGTATCCCATACGTATCCGCTCTTTGCATCATCCTACTTCTTCATGTACATCGGTAATGGGATGTTGGAGATTGCGCTAGCGATTCTCGGGGCGCGGATTTTTGTGAAAAATACAGGCACGATGATGAACCTGTCCCATTTCTTTTATGGACTCAGTTCAACGGTGGCGCCATTGCTGGCAACAGGGGTGATGTCGCTTACCGTGTTTGGATATCAACTGGACTGGCGCGGCATGTACCTGGTCATGTTGTCGCTCTGCCTGTTGCCGATCATTGCGGCACTGCGCAGTACATTCCCCGGGGATGATCTTGCACATGAAGATCGAACCTCGCTTAAGACCTTAACACGTGATCCAGCCCTGTGGCTGATGGTGCTGATTCTTTCTTTTGGCGTAGTATCCGAACTGGCGGTTGGGGGCTGGCTCGTTAACTTCCTGGAGAAAGCCTACACGTGGGACACAGTCAAAGCTTCTGGGTTATTGTCGGCCTTCTTCCTTACGTTCTCGCTGGGGCGTCTGCTGCTAGGTCCGCTGACGGATCGGATCGGGTTCGTACTTTCGTTGATCGTGTTCTCGGCTTTCTCGGCAGTATGTACCTTTGTGGCACTTGCAGGTGGAGAGAGTCTGGCGATTTTCTTTGCGATATCGGGTGCAGGTATTGCGATGATCTATCCAACCGTAATGGCATTTATCGCCCGCAGATATCCGAACGGCAGTGATACGGCGATTACGTTCACGGTGACGCTCATGGGAGTCGGCAGTGTCATCGGGAACTATGTGATCGGGTGGATTATTGAAGGCGTGAAAAACATGTACGGTGCCACGACTCAGCTCGGTCTGCTGCGCGGACTTCAGGCGGGGTATGGATTTATCGGTTTATGTGCGGTGATCTGTGCAGCATCTGGTGTAGTGTTATATGTGTATTTGAAAAGAAGACGGGAACTGATTTAGAAATCCGGTAATCCCTACTTCAACAGGTGAAGAGATTGTTCCGATCCCAACGTCTCATCCCTCCGAAACGAGACAAAAGCCCTGCCGATCCTCACGATCGACGGGGCTTTTCATCTCTCACTTCCCTTACTTCTAAGCGGTTCTTTTTTTCCAACGTTTCAACAGCATGTACATACCAAATCCAATCATGAAGATCATGCCTGCCGGGATCACATACGGTTTAACAACTTCTCCGACTTCTTCCCATTGTGCACCCAGTTTGTAACCGAGGTAGACGTATATGGATGTGATCGGGAGCATGGCTAGAAACGTAAAGATGCTGAATTTGAACACGTTCATCTTCGCCATACCACATGGAATGGTGATGACGGTCCGGATGCCGGGCACGAAGCGTCCATAGAAGGCCACCCCGCTACCGTATTTTTCGAAAAATTTATCGGAAGCTTCCACATGATGTGGGCGAATTAAAAAGTATTTACCAAATTTCTCGACCATCGGTCTGCCGCCGTAACGTCCCAGTGCATACAACGTCAAGGGGCCGAATGTGCCGCCAACGGTTCCTGCGAGAATAGCCAGCCATAGTTTCATATCTCCCAGGTACACCCAATAACCTGCCATAGGAAGAACAAGCTCAGCAGGGACAAATTCGAACGACAAGGCAATCACAAGGCCTCCGTACGACAAATCTTTAAAGAAAAGTATAAATTGCGTGATCCACTCCGTCATGCTTTCCCTCCACGAATCTATCTGTTTTTGATATAAATACAACCTTCTCTATCCAGAGTAACAAGTACGAATAGAGCTTGTCAAAACTTATGGAATAGTTTAATTAGCGCGTAACAATGGGATATGTTAACAAATACATACGCTTTGAGAGCCACTTGATTGATACGGATCAACATGGTCTAAGGTTTCTTTTAATATCTACAATTGTTCTTGAGTCGGTATGAATCTATGGAAAAGAAAACTCTGAATATGTTTCCAAATATAGTATGATGAAACTATCACTAGTCTACTACATAAAAACTGGATTATTGCTACAGCGATCAGATGAAGACCTGTGAGTGTTCATGAAGACCATCCTATACATATAGAGAAGGAGAGCAGAACATGAGTGTACAATCCAGCATGAATCAGATTCGTATTGTGGAATACGACGCTTCTTACGCCGCCAGCCTGGCAGATATGTGGAACCGTAGCAATGAGAGCTGGGGAGGCGGGACAAGTCAGAGAACGGAGGCGACGATTCGCCAAGAGATGGAGAATACCTCCAATCTGCACGTATTTCTGGCTGTTCATGATGAAGAGGTTGTCGGTTTTTGCAGCTTTGCTCACTATCGTTTTGACGAAAATGCTTTATATGTTCCGCTACTTAACGTACGCCCGGATTACCACGGTTATAAGATTGGCCGCAATCTGATTCTAAAAGCTGTGGAGAAAACGGTGGAGGCGGGATGGCCGCGCCTGGATCTGTTCACTTGGGCAGGGAATACCAAGGCGGTGCCGATGTACAAGAAATGTGGATTCTTTTGGGAGAAAAAGGATGAAAGCGTGCACCTCATGAATTTCATTCCGACTGTTTTACAAACCGAGGCGCTTGCCCCTTATTTCGAAACATTGGATTGGTATGCCCACAGCACTCGTGAGCTTGTGATTGAGCCGGATGGACGTGAGGAGAACGGGTTTGATTTCTTTGATTATATATGGGAAAAAGAAGATATCTCCCTCCGGGCAACTTTTGAAAAAACAGGCCGCGGCTTGGCCGCTCTCGAAACGCCGGATTACGAAATCCACACCGAAGTAGACCACCATGGTCTGGTGTTTGGTTCCAGCTATCCCGTACGTTATCATATCCAAAATAAATCGGCTTCCGATCTTGAAATCAAGATCGAAGGGCAGGATGACAAAAATATCCGGTTCGCGCTAAATACCGTTCATACGGTACAACCTGGCGAATCGATCACGGTGGAGGGAGAATTTCACCTCGATCCGGTGACAGAGGAACAGGACAAGAACAAAACGCATCCGCTCGTTCGCAGCGCCTGGCTTATTGACGGTAAGAGAGCTCAGTTCCAGCTCGGCATTGCTCCAAAGTTCCCAGCCAAGATCACACCTGTGTTACCCGTGAAGGAGCTGTATCCGGGTATCCCGGCAGAGCTGATCCTGAACGTGGAAAACAATGTGGATGTCGAAACAGAGTTTTGTATGGAACTGCCGGCAGGTGAGGTTCTGGAATGGACGGAGCGTACGCTGCGCTTTACGTTGCCAGCGAAGGGCAAACGAGCTGTACCTGTTCCGTTTACACTGCATACGTATGGCATATACGCACAAGATGTGGAGATTACCGCTGTTCCGGTGGGAAGATCCGAGGTTCTTTTTACAAAAAAACTCTCTGTGCTGATGAAGGGAATGGAAGGTAGATATGGTGGAGAGGTGAACGGTCAATGGATCGCCGTGAACGATGGTTACTCCCTCCATATGAACAAACATGATAACGTGATGTGGATTGAATACCCGGGATCACGTCACTCCTTCTGGTGGACCTATCCGAAGCTGGGAAAACCCTACTCGGAAGAGCTGTCCAGGAAAGAACCGAAGGAAGTAAAGATTTATGCTGAGGGGAACCATCAGGTTCTTGAGGCCATCTATGAATTGGAAAATTTCCCGGGGGTCCTGCTGAAGACAATTGTTAAGCTGTCTGCCAGCGGAATTGCTATATTCTCTCATGAAGTTGAGAATACAAGCGACACCACATGGGAAGAAGAACTCTTCCTGATGAATAACTTCGGGTTCTACGGCAACGGGCTTATTCTCCCATACCAAGGTCGTTTTGTGGATATGGGTGATGACTACGCAGGTGATCCAGGCAACTGGGATAGTGGACAGATTACGGAGAACTGGCTGTTCTGCCAAGAAGAGTACGGAACGTGTGGCATCTATTGGGACCCTTCGCTGAAGCTGATTAAGCCGGAATATACACTGGGGTTACAGCATGAGCTTGGATGCTTGGAGGCAGGGGCAGTGGCACGTACGAAGGACACGGTATTTGCACTCAACACGTTTGCGAAGTGGTCCGACTTCCGTGCATATGCCCTTAAGCAGCCGAGTACAACGATTCCTATGCTGGACAGCCATCTGGATGTGACGCTGAATGGGGGGAATCTTTTTGCACCCGATGAGCTTCAGGTTGAATTAGCCGAACATAAGCTTGTCCCGCTTGCCGGTACATGGGAATTGTACTTACAGCAAGGCGGGACACCAGAGATGAAGGCGCGTACGATGGAGTTCGACCAGGCAGAGCATTTGGACTCCGCCTTGCTGAAGGTTTCGCCTAAGGACGCCGCAAAAGCGACCGAACTAGAGAACGTAGAGGGAACGACATCGGAAATAACAGGGGAACCGGTTCAAAACAAAGTAACGAATCGCCCTGATAAGCAACAGTCCTCCTCTGCTGAGCACCCTGATCCTCTCGCACTTCACGACCGTCATGAGAACATTCCCGGCTGGAAAATACGCAGCGTGTACAAGGGAGAGGACCGGTTTCAGGAGCGAAGCGCGCTCTGGTTCCCGCAGACAAGGTCAGAAGTGAAACAAGTGATTGAAGAGGGATCAGCAGAGTCGGGAATGCTATACACCGTGAATAATGGCGTATTATCTATCTCAGCCGATCCGGCATTCGTCGGTGTTGTACACTCTCTTCAACTTCAGGGAGAGGAATGGCTGGACAGCTCGTATCCTGAGCCATCACCTCGATCGTGGTGGAATCCTTGGTACGGCGGAATGTTTGTCGATATTCCCGGCATGAACGGATTCAGTCGCCAACTGGAGCACACCAGTATATCCTGGTCGGAGCAAAAGGACCAATTCGGCAATGTGTGGAAAGGCATGCGGGTGACCACATGCATCGACAAGCATGAAGCGAATCGAGGAATGACAGTTCACCAGCACTATCTGATGTTACCCGGTGTTCCTGTGCTGTGTACCTTGCTTGCTGTAACCAACAAAAGTGGTCATGTACGGACGAACTATACACTTACCGAAGGACGTTTCTTCAAACCATCGGATCGGTATACAGAGGGCTGGATTGAGCAGCCGAATCAGGATCGATTCCCACTAGGAAAGGTAGATGTCGGTCTGCCAATCCGGGATATTTTCCGAACAGGATCCGCTTCACGTCAGAATATGCTGCATGCGGTAAATCATTATCCGAATCAGAATGCCTGGGCGTTTGCCAACAATCTGGTGACGGGGCATAACGTATCTCATGAGCTTACGATAAAAGACGGGGAGACCGTTTGGACACAGCCGACTTATCTTGTCCTGGGGCGCTTTACGCTCAATTCGGCGGATATACATGACCTGTTGAAACTGAAATTTGTAACGACAACTACCATAGGGGAGGCCTCCGATGCCCATCATTGATATTCATATTCATCTATCGGATATTGACAGCTTTCACCGTACCGCCATTGACCTGTCCAAAGTAGACTACAGCGTAGCTGGCCTCAAGGCGGAATTTGACCAAAATGATGTCATCCTTGGCATTGGCATGGGCGTAAGCGAACAGACGAAGGGGGCATTCCCGGACTCCAGTTCGCCTAACCCGATGGGGCTGGATCTGGAAGAGCAGGTTCCTTCGTTTCTGATGGAATGTGTAGGCATTAATCCGAATCGGCTTGAAGGCAAGCAGGCTCAGGAGGAGTTGGACCGGATCGAGGCGAGACTGCAATCTCCTGAAGTCGCGGGAATCAAACTGTATGCCGGATACTATCATCACTATGTGTATGACCAAATCTACACTCCAGTCTATGAATTGGCGGCAAAATACAATCTACCTGTGGTTATCCATACGGGAGATACCTACTCGATGAACGGGCTGCTCAAATATTCGCATCCACTGACGGTGGACGAGCTAGCCTTGCAACAGCGCGGTGTTAACTTTATGATCTGCCATCTGGGTGATCCATGGGTGATGGATGCCGCTGAGGTGGTAGCGAAGAATCCTAACGTGTACGCGGATTTGTCCGGGCTTGTCGTCGGGGATCGCCCGCACTTCGAACGGTTTATGAACGAACCGCTGTTCATGGATCATTTTCGCAGGGCTCTGGTCTATTCCGATCATTATGAGAAAATGCTGTTCGGCACGGACTGGCCGCTGGCACCTATTGATCTATACGCCGAATTTGTTCGTAGGCTCGTGCCCGAGCAGCATCATGAGAACGTGTTTTATGAAAATGCTCTTGGCCTGTTCCCGCGCATTAGACAGCGAATTGCGGAGCTTGGTTAACGGTTAACCAAGGATTGAAGCAGTGAGAATCAGCTCTGATTGATCTTATGGAACGCTGACATGTATCTTCAAGTATTCTCAGGTTGTAATAAATATGCTTAAAAAAAGATCCTGCCGCTTGTGTTGGCAGGATCTTTCGTTGTTTATACAAGCTGGCGAGCTTGCAAAATATAGTCTCGATCTCATTGTCCAGTAAATAAATAGATCCAATCTATAATTGAAGGTCCTTTTGCGAGTAATCTCGGGAAGGTCCTTCTTGCTTCAGATACATTTTGCTGGGCTTGTGGAGCAGCAGTGTGAGCAGCATGAACAGGTTCAGCAGGACGAGTGCATTGGGAATAAACACAATCGTGAAGAACAGCGTCACGCACATAAACGTAATCGTCATCTTATAGCTTGGCCCTGAGATATACATGATCGTCAAGAGTGGGGGCGCCAGAGTCAAAATTATTCGTAGTGCTATATTAGCGTAATAGGCAATCTGATCAAATAGTGGATACGCGGGGTAATCTGGACTATTACCGATGATCTCCGGAATCAGAAATATGATGGAGAATCCAATGAAAATAGATTGCAATCCAAGAAGCGCACGGATGACATTTAATAAAGTGGGCATTTTCATGTTGAATAATCGTTCCTCTCTTCAAACAACAGGTTATCCTACCATTTTACAATTCAGATGTTATATTTTGTATTAACCGAAAGTCCGGTTTTACTAATCAACTGAAAAGGCTTTTGACCTACATTTTTCCGCATAATCCAAAATTATTTTTTGCAAGCGCTCTTTTGACTGGAAAAACAATTTGGGAAATCCGATATTTAAAATATCAAATATTAATGGGTTTAACCCAAAGAGGATGGATGGTGGAAGTACATGTTTGCAAAAACAGGGCAGCGTCTAAGAAACATGTCTTATCGGCTCAAATTACCCTTAATGATCAGTCTTCTCGTGTGTGTCGTATTGACTGTAACGGCTCTGCTGTGTTACAAGGTGGCTGAAGGGATCACCCAGGACAAAAGTAAAGATGAGATTCGGGCCAACTCGGATCGAATTGGAGCAGGGTTATTCACTGCCCTTCACTTATCAGAACAGTCCGCATTCCTGATGACCAAGCACAAGGCCTTCGAAGAATTGCTGGCCATTCGGAGGTTGAATGAAACGGAGGACGCAAACGTATTTTTTGATAAAAACCAAGAACTGGTCCAAGAGGCCAATGATATATTAGCCCAAAGCCTTGAAGGCATAGAGGGTGCAGTTGTCATGATGCTGATTGATCGAAATGGTACGGTGGTTGCTGCGAACGATCCAGAAACAGTGGGGGGCGATCGAGCGGACCGGGCTTATTTCCAGGAGGCCATTAAAGGGCGGGCGGTTATCAGTGAAGGGATTATATCCAAGACGTTAGGCACACTGGGTACCGTGTTTGCTTCTCCGATCTATGATGAGAATAAACAAGTGAATGGGATCCTGATCGCCACAATATCCACCTCATTTTTTGTGAACCAATTACAGGACGTCAAGATTAATGACGAAGGTAAAGTGATCGTGTTGGACCGAGTGGGTAAAGTGATGTATCATTCGGCAGATCCAGATGTATTAGGAAAAGAGCTAGAATCATCGGAATATCAGTCACTGATCGATCTGGCCCCAAGTGATACATTACAGCAGGGTGACCTGAACAATGACGAGAAAGTCGTATTTTATTCCAAAATTCCGGTATCCGATTGGACCATTATCGTAGAGGATTCTTATAAAGATGTGGATAAGCCATTAACCAGCATGGCGAATAAAATGTATATCGTTCTATTTGGTTCTCTTGCCTTTTCAATCATCGTTGGAATTCTGCTCTCTCGGGTGATAACCAAACCTGTTACATCCATTACCGCCCTGTTTAAACAGCTGGCTGAAGGCGACTTGACGGTACAGGCGAAAGAGAAATACAGCGGTGAATTCAAAGAAATGGCGGACAGCTTCAACACCATGGCCGAGGGGAACAGACAGCTGATCTCGAGTATGAATGGATCGATTGCTGTGTTGAATACAAGTACGGCAGAGCTGGATCAATCTGCGCAGCAGACATCGACATCGATTACCGAAACAACCGCGACAGCGCTTGAAATATCTCGTGCAATGGAATCGCAAGCGAATGATACGGAGGCGATTGTAGATAAGTTTATGAACGTCGGCAGCAAAATCGCCAGCGTGAATGAGATGTCTCAGTCTGTCATGACTCAGGCGGACGAAATCACCGAAGCTTTTCACAATAACCATGAAGTCATTGATGCGCTTATTGCTGTTAATGATCGGAACGAAGCAGAGGTTCATAACATCTCGAAGATAACGGTTCAACTCGCAGAGAGTTCATCGGGCATTCAACAGATCACCAGCACGATTACCGAGATTGCGAATCAAACCAAATTACTTGCGCTGAATGCCTCGATTGAAGCAGCGAGAGCCGGGGAGCAGGGTCGGGGCTTTGCTGTGGTAGCTTCCGAGATCCGCAAGCTGGCAGAACAGACTACTGCGCAATCGGAAGATATTAACCGGATCGTGATGCAAACGATCGGACATGTAGAGCAAAATAATCAGAGTGTGCAGGCCATTGAGGCGATTGCGGAACAGCATAAGAGCAGTGTTATGCAAACCAAAGAAACCTTTAATTTTGTTACCCGCAATATGCAAAACATGATGAACCAGGTACAAGCCATCGCTGCGGAGATTGAGTCCATTGAACGCGACAAAGACGATGTGCTCGGTGCAGCGCAGAACTTGTCGGCTTCGGGGGAAGAAGTATCCGCATCCATCGAGGAAGTTACCGCGACCATGGAGGAGCAGTCCGGCATGACCAAACATCTGGCAGAACTGGTACAGACAATTGATGCATTGACCAGACAGTTGGCAGAGGAATCAGCCAAGTTCAAAACGAGTTAATAAGCATTAAATGAAGGAGAACCAACTTTGAAAATTTAATTCTCTATCATTAAAACGCTTAAACCTCCTATCTAGTACAGTAGATTGGGAGGTTTTTTATGTTTTTTTCCTACACAGCAAGAATAGTAATAGATGGCAAGGGACATGATCTCATTTTTCATCAGGCTCAGATATCAGGGTGAAGTTATTGATGAAACCTTCTTTTTGTAAAAAAACAGTCTCGATCTCGTCCGTTCTCATATCATAAGCGAATAACTGGCCCCCTTTATTTTTATCAGCGCCTGAATAATACGTGGTGTCATTCGCCAAAGAAACTACCGTTAAAGGATACTGCGAGTTATATGACAAGTTAGTTAATTTGTTAAGGGTCTTATCTTGCAGATCATATGTATAAACGTTTATGATCATTCCCTCATTGGCATCTGTTCCATTGACGTATTCGGTGTTGGTAATGGAAAGGTATTCACGGGGCTGAGTATCGCTGGTTTTAATTTTGGCTGGTGGGATTTTAACGTTGCTTTCACTGGTGTTGCATCCTGATATAAACATGAGTGAGAGTATGAGTATGGAGATAACTTGGTTCAGGGTGGGATGGTTCCTCATTATTAGTCCTCTTTTCTATGACTGTACTGTGTTTATAGTAAGTTTGTAGAATAAACGTTATACGTTTCAAAAGGTTTGAGTTAAACATCACTAAATCCTAAATATATAGATGATCTCTAGGAAATGTGTTATCTTCAATTTATTCCATATTATTCTAGTGGGATTAAAGGGATATTGAACCATAGGGGGAAACTATGCTTTTATCTGAGCGATTGCCATTAGCAGCAAGTCTGTATCCAGAAGCAGCAGCATTATTGCATCAAGGCCATGCAGTTAGCTACAGCGAGCTTTATGATCTTGCTAAGAAGATGAGCGATGTGTTTTATGCAGAAGGGCTTCGTGCAGGTGACCGTTTTGCCCTGTTGGGTGATCCAAGTCCAAAATTTGTGGCTGCATTATATGGGGCGGTAGCCATTGGAGCCATACCGCTCGTGCCTTCTCCTTGGTTAACTGTCTCTGAACTGACAGTCATTCTGCAGGATGCGGAGCCGCATATAATTATTCACGATGAACGTCATGTCGAACAAGCTGAAGCCTTGATCGATCTTCTAGAGTATGGCCCAGAATGGTTCACAACAGATGAGGACCATTCCATAACTAGGTCACTGTCAGGACTTATGAAGCGGGAATATGCATCTCGTCCCACAGAATCTGTTCATCAAAGTGTCGATGATACAGCTGTACTGATTTATACAGGAGGTACAACGGGGCGGCCTAAAGGAGTGATGCATTCACACCGCGGAATGGCGGCATGGAACCAGCTTACACCGCCCGCAGGCTTTGGATATGATATCGGACGAAGGGTACTTGTGCTCAACCTATCGCATCTGGTTGGTCAGTTTCAATTGTGGGCTACGATGGCTGCTGGAGGATGTCTAGTGTTTTTGGATGAATATCCTAGTTCTGTACACCAGATCATTGAAGCAGTTGAACGTAACCAGATTACACATCTTAGCACGGTAGGACAGTTGCTTCGAGATATTACTTATGAGGTATCTGCTACAGGAAAACATCTAAAAAGTTTAAAGATAATAGGGTGCGGAGGATCGATTATATCTCCAGATACACTTCGGAATGCGGTGTCCCAATTCCCCGAAGCAGTCATTGTTAATAATTATTCACAAGCAGAATGCGGAATGTCGATAAGCCGCCTGTTTCCTGCAAGTCATCTGGAAGATGAACGCCGGCTTCGTTCCGTGGGTCGTCCCCACGAGTTGGCTTCACAAGGCGAACAAGCTTTTGAGGTTCGAATTATAGATACAGATGGAAGAGAAGTAGAGGTTGGCGAATCAGGTGAGATTGTAGTCCGTGGTGCACAAACAATGCGAGGATATTGGCGTCAGACCCAAGTCACCCATGAAACTATGCTTGATGGCTGGATACGAACCGGAGATGTGGGGTGTCTGGATGAAGAGGGTTATTTATATATACAGGATCGGCTGAAAGACATGGTTATTGTGAATGGCTCTAATGTATTTTGTGCTGAAGTGGAGCAGGTTATTATAAACCATGAGGCAGTCATGGACGTGGCAGTTATCGGAGAACAGTTTGGAGACGAAGGAGAAAGGCTGGTTGCTTTTGTCGTTTTACAGGAAGGCAAAAGTTTGAACTTGCAACAGTTAAGAGCGTTCTGCATGATACATCTTGCTGCTTACAAATGGCCGGAACATCTGTATAAGATAAAGAGCCTGCCCAGGACTGCAGTGGATAAAATAGACAAAAAGAAGCTGCGCGAATATCTAGCTTCCCACTAAGCTTGCATATCGCACAAACCAGTGTCAATAACACATAGGGAGGGGCAGGAGATTGGCTGTTCTTTTTGAGTATCTTCTAATCGGCCGAAACCTCTCTCTCTCCGCAAGATTTCGGGATAAAGAGCGGGATAGAGAGGTTTCGTTCCTGTTGTGCATGCAAGGCAAAGTGACTACTTAACAGACCACTCCTTAGACTCAGACGTTACATTAGCTGCTTCCCGGAGATCATGAACCTTTACATTACTTCCGTAGATCATCGAATCACTGCTCAGACGGAACGAAGGGAAGTTATTTTCGGATTGCAGACGTAAACAGGGTTCAAAGTAAATCTGCTGCTGCTTATTAATTACAAACGGAAGTGAACCTGCCTCAATAGACACGTCATCACTGTCTCGTTCATTTAAGATCAGAAGTACCGTAATTCCGTCACAACCGCAACCATCGGTATCATAAAACAACTTGAACAAGCCCGGCTGGTCGCCCAGTTGTTCAACCAGTCTTGCTTCTGCCTGCGGACTCACTTGAATGATCATGGCGTAGTCACACTCCTTTGTTTCCCAATGAATTCGCTTACAATTTAATATATGGACCACAATTGCCGATTAGAAGGTAAAATAAGATAAAGGAAAGGGGAGATGAATTTGAAAATACGGCAACTGCACAATGAACCTATTGAACATTATACGTATTTGAATTCGATTCCTGGCGGTGAGGTCATTGAAGCTCAGCTTCCGATCTACCATGGAACATTAAGTGGTTTGCCAGAAGGCATAGATGCACTGATTGTTACCTCAGATTTGCAGGGAATTATACCTGTAACGGAGATGGAGTTGGGTGCCTCATCTGACACGGATTCTATGGACAAGCTGTTAGGGGAAGTGCTGCCTGCCTATATTCGCCTGCTGATGGAGGTGGAATGGCCTGAGCTTGATTCGCAGAAGACGGGTGTGCTGTTATGTGGAGATATGTATGCCCTGCGCGGGAAAAGGGGAGCGAGTGGCAATCCGGTTCCCGTCTGGCTTGCCTTCAGGGCAGCCTTCGGCTGGGTTGCCGGCGTTCACGGCAACCATGATCTAACCGATGATGCAGACGCTCATCGGTTACACAACAGCGAGGGCATCCATTGCATGGATGGCCCAGCTGCCATTATTAGCGCTGGCCCCCCAACGGGTGGCCTTGCGCCTCATGCCGCCAAGGCGCGACAGCTGCGCATCGCGGGCCTTGGCGGCATCATCGGCAGGCCGGACAAGCCGAACCGGCTGCCGGCAGAGCCCTATCTGCAATCCGTACGCAAGCTGCTGAAGCAGCAGCCGGATTGCTTGCTTTTGCACCAAAGCCCGGGCATTGCCGAGCTTGGGCTTGTGGGTGAACCGCTCATCCGGCAGGCCTTGGAGGCCGGGCCGGAGACGCTTGTGTTCAGCGGGCATACCCATTGGGATACGCCCTTGGTTCAACTGAGCAACGGCACACAAGTGGTGAATGCCGACAGCAAGTTGTTTATTTTCACGCGCTAAGCCGCTTGTAGAATGAAATGCATTTCATTCGAGATATCTTATCTGGTATGATAAGCAGGTAAATAGAGAAAAGGAAGGTCCTTCTATGACATCGATCACCATATATGATATTGCGAAAGAAGCAAACGTATCTGTGTCGACCGTCTCCCGGGTGTTGAACGACACGGCGCCTGTTCGTGCCAGCACACGAGAGAAGATTATGTCGATTATCGAGAAACATCAGTTCCAGCCGAATGCGCAGGCGCGTAGTCTGATCAAGAAAGAGACAGGCACCATTGCCATCATTTTACCCGACATCACCAATCCCTTTTTCCCGGAAGTGTTCTGGGGTGCAGAGAATGAAGCTCGTGGGCTTGGCTATACTTTTTTCCTCTGCAACACCGCGGGGGATAATAGCAGGGAATCGGAATATCTGTCCATTTTGCGAGAGAAGCGGGTGGATGGGATCATCTTTCTCGGCGGACGCATTAACTTGCAGGTCTGTCCAGATAACATGGCACAAGAATTGATCGATATGAGCAAGCATATGCCGATTGTGCTAGTCAATGGTAACATTGCAAAGAGTGGACTCCACCGGGTATACACCGATGAGGGAGTTGGAGCTGCTATGGCAGCAGAGCATCTGCTTGAGCTTGGGCATCGGGAGATTGCTTTTATAGGAGGCATGAAGGAATCTTCTACAACCATGGTTAAAGTTAAAGCGGTGCAGAAGAAACTTCGGGAGTATGGGATTGAAATACCGAAAGAGCGTCAGTTATTAGGCGGCTTTTCCATCGACGACGGCAAGCGGGAGATGTCTAAACTGCTGGAAGTGGCCAATCCGCCAACCGCAGTTATTTGTGTGAACGACAATAATGCAATCGGTGCGATCAAATCCACTATAGAGCGCGGATTATCGATCCCGAAAGACATTTCGATTATTGGATTCGATGATACACCCCTTGCAAGTGCTGTTATCCCTGAGTTGACAACGATATCCCAGAATACGTATCAATTGGGCAAACAGGCTGTAGATGTACTGCATGAGTTGATTAACCAAGGCAAACCGAAGAAGCAGAATATATTGCAACCGAGGTTGATTCTCCGCCAGAGTACAGGACCTGCTGTTCGGTAGAGTGGGTCTGTATTTCAAAATTAAAGCGTTGACATTCCCTTGTGGCGTGAAATATAATGAGGGCGTCAATGGGACCCTTTTCATCATCATGGAATGGGTTTTATATTTGTACATAATGAAACCGATTTCATGAAACGGGTTTCAAAAGAACGGTTTCCCATCAATTTAAAAAAGAAGGAGGGGGATTACGTTGATTGAACAGACGTCCCTTTCGATACATGATCAAGAAAATAACAGCGGCATGAGAAAAAATCATTCTGAACTGACGTATGATTCACGAAGCTTCTATCTGAATGGTGAACGAATCTTTTTGAACAGTGCAACTATTCATTATTTCCGTATGCCGAAAGAGGATTGGCGTGACGTTCTAATGAAAGCGAAGCTGGCAGGTATGAACTGCATTGATACCTATTTTGCATGGAACGTTCACGAACCTGAGGAGGGACAATGGTCCTTCGAGGGGGATAATGATTGTGGTGCATTCCTTGATCTGTGTGCAGAGCTGGGCATGTGGGTCATTGCACGTCCGGGTCCATTTATTTGCGCAGAGTGGGATTTTGGCGGGTTTCCGTACTGGCTAGGTACGAAGGATGGCGTGAAATTTCGTGAAAATAACGAAACGTACCTCCATTATGTTCATCTATATTTTGACCAGATCATCCCGCTTATTCGCAAGCGCCAGTTATCTGCTGGAGGAACAGTGATCTTGGTTCAGGTCGAGAATGAGTACGGGTATCTGATGGATGATGAGGCGGCAAGCGCACATATGAACACACTGAGGGATGGGATATTGGAACGAGGAATAGACGTTCCGCTTATCACTTGTGTAGGTGGAGCAGAAGGCACCATTGAGGGAGCGAACTTCTGGTCGGGTGCCGATGAACATTACGCTAAATTGCGGGCGAAACAGCCGGACACACCAAAGATCGTTACTGAATTTTGGACCGGCTGGTTTGAACATTGGGGAGGACCTTCCGCCATCCAGAAGACCGCATCGCTGCTAGATAGAAGAATTATGGAGATTCTGCGCGCGGGATATACCGGGATCAGTTATTACATGTTCTATGGCGGAACTAATTTTGGAGGATATGGCGGAAGAACACTCGGCAGCAGTGATGTTTTTATGATTACATCTTATGATTACGACGCCCCGCTCAGTGAATATGGACGGGTGACACCCAAATATGCAGTGACCAAAAACCTGTCCTATTTTGTGCGTGCATTCGCATCATTACTGATGGAGTCCAAGAACATTGCTGATGAACAGATTCAGGTTCGGCATCCGATTGGCATCTCCGTGCGTGGAAGGCAGGCAGGGCAGGAGAAGGTCTGGTTCGTGGAGAGTCACAAGGATGAACGCGAGACGGTGAATATTACGCTTGAAGAAGGTCGTACGTTACCAGTGTCCATTCATCCAGGTCAGATTGTGCCAGTGTTGGATCGTGTGCTCATTGCGGATCAGGTGTACCTGACTGCAGGAGCTTTAATTACCGGTAATGAAGAGATCAATGGAGAACTGACGTTGTTCGTCACAGCAGATCGAGGACAACGCTCCGTGATTGAACTGGAACTGGGAACGAAACAGGCATCGGAAGCAGGAGATTTAATTCTGAAAGATAGTACGGTGCAAGTCCTGATTGAGCAGGATGCAACGAGGAATGCTTACCGCTTTGACCTGTTTCATTTTCAGGAACCGGGTATGATGCGTATTGAAGCCAACGGTACCTCCATTCGTTTCGTCATCCTGGATCGGGACACGATGAATCGTACATGGCGTGTGGAATCACCAGATCGCCTGAGCTTGCGCTACGCCATCGGTTTTGATGATGTAGATGTCACAGCATCTGGGCAAGTGAAGGGCATGATTACTGATCCAGATCGTACGATAATGTTGTTAGGCGATTGGCAAGATGGCGAACAGACACGGACAGGGCGTGAGTTTAGCATTCAAGAAGCGGAGACGCAGCCTGAATCGATATCTGCTGTAGATAAAGAGCACCCGTCTGTCGGGGTGAATGCTGTTGCTCCGGTGGCACCGGTGCTGTCCGGTATTCCTGATTACTCACGTGTTACCTTAACGGCACAGCAACGCTCTTCGAGCGGGCAACCGATGGATTTTTCGGAATACGGTCAAGACTTTGGCTATCTATTGTATGAATGTAATTTTGATAGTGCAGTGAATGGAACAACGAGCCTCATTCTGCCGAATATCCAGGATACCGCCAGAATTATGGTGAACGGTACTCAGCAAGCGCTAGTGCGTCAGGTTGGTGCGGCAGCGGTTCCGATTCAGGTGAACCAGGGGCAGAATACATTGCAGATCCTTGTACAGCACATGGGTAGGCTGAACTTTTCTCCGTATCTTGGGGAACGTAAGGGTGTGGCAGGAGCAGTATTCCTCGGTGGTCAAACACAAGATATTCGCCGAGATTGGCAGATGGAGACAGGAACTGTGCATCTGGATGAGGTGAACTCGGTTCCGGTAGGAACGATGCTACGTCGAAGCTTTGTGCTGGGAGATATGGATGGGGCGGTACTTACAGGTGCTCTGAGCAAAGGCATACGTATTAACGGCACCGAAATTCCGATGCCTGCCTATCGGGACTGGTTTGCGTTTCAGACGCTGGACTTGTCCAGCTATGTGAAGCCGGGTGTCTTGAATACATTGGAAATGCCATACAGTCAGTCACCGCTGAATCGACTGGAGCTGATTACTTATCAGAATGAGCATCAGCTTCAGGATTGGCGAATGGCAGGTACGGATGCATTGCTTCCTGTGTCATGGGAATCGTTTGATCCGGCGGAACGTTCCGCTTCATATGGTCAGCCCGTCTGGTACCGCTGGCGTTTTGCGCAGCCTGTCATAGACGAATGCCATAAAGTAAACCTCATGATTCGACTGACTGGCATGAGTAAGGGCACGATTCATGTGAACGGTCACCATCTAGGACGGTATTGGCAGATTGGACCGCAGGAGGACTACAAAATTCCGATTGCGTGGCTGAAGGAAGAGAATGAATTGCTTATTTTTGACGAAGAAGGAAGAACACCGGAACGGGTACGGTTGATGCTGGATGAGATGTCACGTTATCCGTGGGTCATGGTTGGGAAATAGAAATATTAAAAATATGATTCGATAATGAATGACAGTAGTATGTAACGGATAACAAAGAGTATCGCGGAAATATCAGGAATATTATAATGAATATCCCTCATTCTTATATGTGCCAGAATTACAGGAGAGCTCGATCTGCATGACGAATCTTGTACTGAAACGGTTTCTATATGAGAATGAGGGAATTGTTTTTATGTTGAAGAAAGGAAAGGCGACACATGTGATCTTATATCGTCTTATCAGTGGCGGTAAGGAAAATTCCAAGTGAAAAATGTAAACGCATACATATAGGTGGATATTCGTAGAGGAGGTGGTGTTTCATGTAAATGGGACGGATATCATCCGTAAGGTGCTGCTTGGCTAAAAGACGAATGTTAGCATCAGTGTTCAATCACAAATGTTTTTCAGGAACGCTGTTCAATCAGTCAGAAGACAGTCCAATATGATCTTATGCAGGATAAGGAGCTGAGTTCATGTTAACGAAAAGGAAAGGTATGAAAGAGCAGTGGGGGAGATATAAAGCTGTACTCCTACTCATGATAGGACTGATGATGATATTCACTGTTGCGTTCCCTAATCCAGTCAGAGCAACAACCAGTGTGTATACGATGACAGCCTTTACGAACACAAGTGAGTCTAACATGTATATCTACGAGTCATATGACGCGACACATTATGGTCTGCTGAAAGGTCCGGCGTATACTCCACCTGCGTCTGATCTGATCCGCGATCCCAGCATCATGAAACACACCGATGGCTTGTATTATGTGGTATATACCACCAACTGGTCAGGGCATACGATTGGTATCGCATCCAGCCCGGACAAGATCAATTGGACGTTTGTCCGCAACATTACACTGTCTACCACAACCCCCATCGCGCATACCTGGGCACCGGAATGGTTCAAAGACACGAATGGCAGTGTGAACATCATCGTTTCACTCTCCCCAGGCAATTATGAGAACTTCAAACCACATGTCATAACCGCATCAAATGGCAATTTGGCATCCACATCATGGTCATCACCTGAGGTGCTTACAGGTCTTGCGGCCAATTACATCGATACCTTTGTGGTGAAGACAGGCTCAACCTATCATGCGTTTACGAAGAACGAAACGACTAAATACATTGAATATGCCACCTCCAGCTCTCTAAAAGGGCCATATACATTTAAAGGCACAGGAAACTGGGCTGGCTGGGGTTCATGGGTAGAAGGGCCGGCGCTCATCCAACTGGATAACGGTTCTTGGAGGATGTATTTCGATGGGTATGCAGACCACAAATATTATTACAGCGATTCGTCGGATAACTTCCAGAGCTGGAGTGGTAAGAAGGAAATTACGGGTCTGTCCGGTATGGTTCGCCATATGACCGTACTGAAGGAGACAGGACAACCGGGGGATATTCGAAAGCTCGAATCGTTTAACGTTCCGGGTAGCTTCGTTCGCCACTATAACTATCAAGCTCGTATTGATGCCAGCGTTAGTCCGGTAGAGGATGCTCAATTTCGAATCGTTCCTGGCTTGGCCAATGGGATGGGCATCTCGTTTGAAGCGATGAATTATCCTGGTTATTTCCTGCGCAATAATAATGGCAATATTATGCTGGTGAAAAATGACGGTAGTGTGGCATTCCGCAATGATGCGACATTCCGCAATGATGCGACATTCAAACGAGTAAACGGACTAGCTAATGTAAGCTGGACTTCTTACTCTCTATTTAACAATCCGAACCTGTATTTGCGGCATTACGATCAAGTGCTGCGGCTAGAACCGGTGGTTACGGATCTCGATCGATCCGATGCGACCTTTCGAGAGATTGCTCAGTAACATCCACATGCCTGGTGACTTATCTAAAAACAGATAAGGAGTGAAGCGAATGAAATGGTTAAAACGAATGAGTACGGTGCTGCTGAGCGGAACGTTGCTGGCTGGCAGTTTGTCTTCAGGGTCCGAAATGTCGGCTGAAGGAGCGTATACGGCGATCGCTGATCCGTCAAAACAGTATCAGACTGTTGAAGGCTGGGGCACATCGCTCGCTTGGTGGGGGAAGGTCGTTGGTGAATATTCAAATCGGGATGAGTATGTCGAGAAAATGTTTAATCGATCGACAGGAATTGGCATGAATATTCTGAGATATAACATTGGTGGCGGGGATGATCCGTCGTCCAACGTTCTTGAATATCGCAAAGCAGTTCCCGGGTTTCAACCTTCTCCAGGTGTATACGACTGGACTGCCGACGCGAACCAACGTTACATGTTACAAGCTGCCAAGGCGCAGGGAGTCAACATTATTGAAGCTTTTGCTAACTCGGCACCTTATTGGATGACGATCAGTGGCAGCGTCTCGGGTGCAGCGAATGGCGGGAATAACCTCAAACCGGACTACTACGATGATTTTGCCGATTATTTGACCGAGGTTGTGAAGCATTTCCGGGATCACTGGGGCATTACATTTGATACGGTGACACCACTGAATGAACCGATCTCGAATTGGTGGAAGCTAGGTAATGATCAGGAGGGGATGCACTTCGGCAGAGCGGAGCAGAATGCGATATTAAGTCAGGTTCAGGCATCTCTGAATGCCAAAGGGCTGACCACGAAGCTGAGTGCACCGGAAGAAAATAATCTGGATGATACCAACACCTCTTTTAAAAGTTACAGTACTACTGTGCAGGCAGCGATTAGTCAGATTAATACCCATACGTATAACGGCAATAACCGAACGGCATTACGTAATACGGCAGCTTCTGCTGGTAAACCCCTATGGGCTTCTGAATACGGAGACGGGGATGCAAGTGGACTTACGATGTCACGTACAATCCTGAAGGATATGCGCAACATGGGTGCGAGTGCATGGGTATACTGGCAGGCCGTGGATAGTGCAGAGGGATGGGGATTTTTCAAGAACGTACTGAACAATACCAAAACGACCAGTTACACTGTAAATCAGAAATACTATGTGATGGGCAATTACAGTAAATTTATCCGCCCAGGCTATAAGATCATCGGTATGAGTGATGCAAATACTCTTGCGGCATATGATGCAGCATCTGGTAAAGTTGTACTGGTTACGACAAACTCGGAATCTACGGATACCACCGTAACCTATGATTTGAGCCGCTTCTCCAGCGTAGGCTCTTCTGTTCAGGCATATCGAACTTCCGGAGCGGAACAATTACAACAACTAACCAACCTACCGATTCAAAACAAAACATTCACAGCGACGGCTAAAGCGAAATCAGTAATCACGTATGTCATCTCTGGCGCGTCCTATCGTGGCAGTACAGGGTATGAAGCAGAGACGATTTACAAGCTTGTGAATCGCAATAGCGGGCTTGTATTGGATGTGAATGGGGCTTCGTCTGCTGGAGGAGCGACCATTATTCAGTGGAATGATAACGGAGCAGCCAATCAGCAATGGAAGCTGGAGCCTGTAGGTAACGGATATTACAATATTCGAAACGTAGGCAGCGGACTGCTACTGGATGTCAACTCAGGCTCCACACAGGGCGGTGCAGCACTGATTCAGTGGCAGGCTAACGGAGGGTACAACCAGCAGTGGTTACCCATTGATGTGGGCGGATATGTAGTATTGGCGAATCGCAACAGCGGACTCACCGTCGATATCAATCAAGGATCCATGAGTGCAGGCGCTTCTACGATTCAGTGGGAGGATAACGGCGGAGCGAATCAGCAGTGGAGTCTGGTTAAGGTGAATTGAAGTGACTGCTCTGTCCGTAGTTGCATGATATACGAAGAACAGCCTGCTCACAGCAGGCTGTTCTTCATTCAAAGGATATAAGCTAGATTAGCCCTGTATTGTTCTTTTGTGTGCTTGGTATTTAATGGGTGAGCGTAGTAAAATAACACGGGAACCTATTCCGCACTTGTAGATTCAACTTCTATACATATTGATAGAGATAAGGAGAACGACGCATGAGTACCTCATTTCAGTTTGACACATTTCCTCAACTACATACGGATCGTTTCATTCTTCGCGCGGCAACAGACAGAGACAGCCGGGATCTGCTGGCCCTCTATTCGGATGCGACAGTTGTAGAATATATACCCTTCACTCCTTTTGAATCCGAACAGGATGCCCTGGATGAGATGAGCTGGTATAAGAAGATTTTTAAGGAACAAACGGGTCTACGCTGGATGATCGAAGATAAGGAATCGCATCGAGTGATTGGAACGTGTGGATATCTGGGGTATGAAGAACAACATCACCGGGCAGAGATCGGATATGATCTGCTCTCATCGTGCTGGGGGAAAGGTGTGATGACAGAGGTTGCCCGGGCGGTACTGGAGTTTGGATTCAACCAGATGCAATTAAACAAAATTGAAGCGAAAGTGGACCCGAGTAATGAGGCGTCCATTCGTCTACTGCATAAGCTGGGTTTTCAGCAGGAAGGCCTGCTGCGACAGCATGAGTTTGAGAAGGGCAGATACATTGATCTGGCTGTCTTCTCTAAGCTGCAAAGTGATACAAGTGATACCTGAGGGAGTTCTTCATTTTCATTCCCATGTTGATATCTATCCCCGTCCCCACGTCACGATGTCTTGTCCCGTGAATTGGGCTCATGGTATATTGGATCGATGTGAGGAGATGAGAATATGAAGCTGGTGTCCTGGAATGTGAACGGACTTCGAGCATGTGTGAATAAAGGATTTATGGATTATTATCATCATAGTGACGCCGATATTTTCTGTCTTCAGGAGACGAAGCTACAGGCGGGGCAGATTGTGATGGATTTTGGGGAAGAGGTCTACCAGTATTGGAATTATGCGATCAAAAAAGGATACTCTGGTACAGCTGTATTCAGCCGCATCCAACCGTTATCGGTTCGCTATGGTATGGAAGAGGACAGTGAACCGGAAGGTCGAATGATCACACTGGAATATGACGCCTTTTATCTGATTAATGTATACACGCCCAATGCGAAACGAGACTTGACCCGTTTGCCATATCGTCTGGAGTGGGAAGATCGGTTTCGCTTTTATGTTCTGCAATTGGAGCAGACGAAACCTGTCATTATCTGTGGAGATCTGAATGTAGCACATCAGGAGATTGACTTGAAGAATCCTAAGTCGAACAAGGGGAACTCCGGATTTACGGATGAGGAGCGCGGCAAGATGACTGACCTACTCGCTTCAGGATATGTGGACAGCTTCCGTCACCTGCATCCAGATCAAACGGATGTGTACAGCTGGTGGTCGTATATGGCTAAGGTTAGAGAGCGGAACATAGGCTGGCGTATTGATTATTTTCTCGTATCCAATCAGCTCGCGCCACGTGTGACCGATGCCTATATTGACTGTCATGTATTAGGTAGTGATCATTGCCCCATCGGTGTCAAGTTGGATCTTTGAATGTAAGAAACAACCGGATCACCGTCTGTTTACCTCCAAAAGAGGGGAGCGGACGGTTTTTTTTACGTCTACTTTGATGTCAGAGGCAGGGGAGGAAACTAGACTATAGTTGGGGAAAGGACTGGACTCTGGATTGTTTCAATCCCGCCCTTTCTTGGGTACCATTGAAACATACATATATCGTTGAATGGGATGAGTCTCGGAATCAGATTAAGATTAACTCGTATTCCATGCGTAAAGGTCGAACAACATGTACACCGAAGGAGGAGGGTCGAATGAAAAAAATCAGAGTCATCACCCGATTCCTATCCGTATTTGTTGTCAGCTGCCTGTTATCATTGACCGTGTTATCGATATCCGTTCTCTGGATTAAACATTCTGTAAGTGATGTGCCCGTTATCCGACAGACCGTAGAACTCGACTAATCATAGGAGGGATGTGCATGCTTCATTCAGAAGCATACTTCTAATGTGAGAGTGTCGCTTGTGAATACATTCAACATAAGATAACAATAAGGAGTGATTTGATGGTAAAAAAGAAAAAATATCTGCTCGCCTGTGCTGCGCTTGCTATGATGGTCGCACTAAGTGCCTGCAGCAGTTCTGCCGAGCAGCCAAAAGCCGAGTCCGAGAAGGCGAATAGTGAGACTGCTTCCGGGACAACGGAGCCAGCAGTTACAGAAGGCGAATCTAAACCAGCAACAGGTACAGATGCGGAGGCTGCCTCCACGCCAGCAGAATCAGAGCCTACTGCAAGCAAAGGCGAAACCGATTCCGTGGAAGGGCTACCTGAATTTTTGCCAACAGACTTCCCGCTACCAGACGATGCTAAGATGACCACAGAGAGTTCTGGAGAGCATGAAGGGAAGAAATCAGCCATGCTAATCTTCACCACTGAACAAGATATGGAGACCGTAACGAAGCTATACAAGGATTATTTTGCAGCGAAGAAACTGACCGACTCAGGACAAGTGATTGACGATAAAAATATCATCATTACGGGGGCTGAACCGGACACAGGGAATCAATGGTCGCTTATGGGCGGGATAAAGTCAAGTGAAAAAGGTGTAATTGAACTGACAGTAGCGTGGGTAGAGTCTTAAGACGTTATATTATTTATTCATACCTTGCACATGGCACGGCTTTAACGCTGTACCAATGCAAGGTATTTTCGATTTCATCTGGAATCTGGACAAGTTACATGTTATTTTTATCTTTGGTGAGACTTATAGACAAGACAAAAAGACTCAGACAGGAGAGGAATAAATATGATTAAAGTTGGCATCGTAGGTTACGGTAATTTGGGTAAGGGTGTAGAAAAAGCCATAGCTCAGAATGATGATATGGAGCTTGTAGCTATATTTACACGTCGTAATCCAGAGCAGATGGTAGCTGAAGGTACTGAAGTTCTGTTTGAGCACATCTCAGCGGCTGAACAGTATATAGGTAAAATTGATGTAATGATTCTGTGTGGGGGTTCTGCGACAGATCTACCAGAACAAACGCCTATGATTGCGAAATTATTTAATACTGTAGATAGCTTTGATACGCATGCGAAGATTCCTGAGTTTTACGAAGTGGTAAATGCAGCTGCGGAGCAAAGTGGACATGTAAGTGTGATTTCAACAGGTTGGGACCCAGGTTTGTTCTCTATGAATCGTCTGCTCTCACAATCGATCCTGCCGGAAGGAAAAGAGTATACGTTCTGGGGCAAAGGGGTTAGTCAGGGGCATTCGGATGCGATTCGCCGTGTACCTGGTGTTAAAGCCGGGGTGCAGTACACTGTACCTGTAGAAGAAGTCATTGAAAGCATTCGTGCAGGAGAAACACCGGAATTGTCTACACGTGAGAAACATCTTCGTCAATGCTATGTGGTTGCAGAAGAAGGTGCGAATCAGGAAGAGATCCGTGAAACCATTGTATCCATGCCGAACTATTTTGCAGATTATGATACAACAGTGACGTTTATTACTGAGGATGAGCTCAAATCCCAACACGGAGGCATGCCGCACGGTGGTTTCGTTATTCGAAGTGGAGTCACAGGGAATGGTCACAAACAAATTATTGAATTCGGTCTGAAACTGGAGAGTAATCCAGAATTTACTGCGAGTGTGCTTGTGGCCTATGCCCGGGCAGCGCAGCGTCTGAGCAACGAAGGACATAAAGGAGCGAAGACGGTATTTGATATTCCACTGGGTCACTTGTCTCCAAGATCAGCTGCGGACCTTCGCCGTGACTTGCTGTAATCTTAGAATGTAAGTAGTCTACGTAAAATAGCTCGCCCTTCGATTGGAGGGACGAGCTATTTGCGCATGGTGCATTTTTTAACGCCAATGAGAGGGGTGGTTCAAATAATCAGGCAGCAAGGTGCTAGCATCACCTATGGCTGCGTTCAGCTGGGCTTGCGTCAAGAAAATACCGCCGCGCAGATCCGCTCCACCGAGCTCTGTATCCCGTAAGTCTGCACCAATCCAATCGACGTGTCGTATATCGGCATTGCGCAGATTAGCTGCAATCAGAAGCGCTCCCCGGAAGCTTGTACCGCGTAGATCTGCTCCTTGAAGATTAGCCCCTAGAAAATCCATGCCACTGCGTTTCTTCCCTTTAGCCTTACCTTGAGCCTTTGTTTTCGCTGGAGCGCTGCTGCGTACCAACTCACTGGCTTGAAGCAGCAGGACGTTGACGTTCGCACGATGGCTTGTGATATCCAGTTGCAGCATTTCAGCTGGCTCTAGTTCACTCAGGCGTGCGACCTCAGAATAGAGCATCTCCAGATCCGCATGCAGTGAAGACGTTTCAGACCTCATCATAGCCTCTCTCATGTAACTGATCAGCTCATGAATTTGCCGTAGTACAGGTAAGCAATCGAACATGTCACGTGCAGATTCGGGATGAGTGCGCCAGTGTTTGCCTTCAAACGTAACTTGGGACAACTTCTGTCCTGCGCCAAAACAGTCATATACGGTGCAACCCTTGAAGCCTTGTTGCCGAAGCTGGGTATGTATACCACAACGATCATCCTCACGCAAGTTAGGACAAGGGGTGCCACTAGACTTGTCAAAAGCAAAATCTGAGGATTGTCCATAAGGCAGGGCCACACAGCACAGTCCGAAACATTGCTCACAATCAGCACTAAGATGAGGGGCTACCTCGCTGATGAATAATGGGTTAGACAAAATAGACACTTCCTTAATATGATAAGAACTTATTGATTCCAAATGTACAGATATAAGTACATATATAATGAGATAATTATTATTTTACCAGTTTGAGGAAAACACTTCAATTGTATAGATAGAATCTTCTTACCGTTTAGACAAAGAAGCCTTTCCTCGAAATGATAGCTTGAAAGAGCTGATCAGCGAAGGAAAGGCTTTTTTGAATTACCTATTTTATAAGAGCTTACATCAAATTACACGACACCTTGAGCAATCATAGAGTCAGCTACCTTGAGGAAACCAGCAATGTTTGCTCCAGCAAGCAGGTTGCCTTCGCAACCATATTTTTCTGCGGCATCTACACAGCTCTTGTAAATATTTTTCATAATGTCATGCAATTTGGCATCAACTTCTTCAAATGTCCAGGACAACCGCATGCTGTTCTGTGACATTTCAAGAGCGGACACGGCCACACCGCCAGCGTTCGCAGCTTTTGCAGGGCCAAATAGCACATTAGCACCCAGGAACACATCAATAGCAGCGAGAGTAGACGGCATGTTGGCACCCTCACCAATCGCCTTGACACCACCTTGAACCAGAAGATTCGCAGCTTGCTCATCAATCTCGTTCTGTGTCGCACATGGAAGAGCGATATCACACGGAATCGACCAGATGCCTTCGCATCCTGGAGTATACGTTGCGTGTGGATGTTCCTTGACGTATTCGCTGATCCGCAGACGATCAACCTCTTTCAGACGTTTTACCGTATCGAGATTGATGCCTTGTGGATCATGGATATACCCACCGGAGTCACTACATGCTACAACACGGGCACCAAACTCTTGTGCTTTCTCGATCGCATAGATGGATACGTTACCGGAGCCAGAGACTACAACGGTGCTATCCTTGAAGCTGAGCCCTTTGGAGGCGAGCATTTCGTTGACAAAGTATACGCAGCCATAACCAGTTGCTTCTTTTCTTGCGAGACTTCCGCCGTATAGCAGACCTTTACCTGTCAATACGCCTGCTTCATGTCCCCCGCGAATACGTTTGTACTGACCGAACATATAACCTATTTCCCGTGCGCCTACACCAATATCACCCGCAGGTACGTCAGCGTCTGGACCGATGTATTTGTACAGTTCTGTCATGAAGCTTTGCGTGAAACGCATGACTTCCTGATCTGACTTCCCTTTTGGATCAAAGTCAGAACCGCCCTTACCGCCGCCAATTGGCAGACCAGTCAGTGCATTTTTAAAGATTTGCTCAAATCCCAAAAACTTGATGATGCCAGAGTACACCGAAGGGTGGAACCGAAGCCCGCCTTTGTAAGGGCCGAGGGCACTGTTAAACTGTACGCGGAATCCGCGGTTCACTTGAACCTTGCCCTGATCATCTACCCATGGAACACGGAAAGTGATGACCCGTTCTGGCTCAACCAGCTGTTCTAACAGACTGTGGTTTCTGTATTTAGGGTGTGCTTCAATGACAGGGATAAGTGAATCCAAAATTTCTTTGACAGCCTGATGAAATTCGTTTTCGTTCGGGTTTCTAGCGATAACCGATTCATAGACGGAATGGACATAGTCTGCGGCAGTAGTGGCTTGAGATGACGTTGAACCTTTTTTTGTAATGATGGACACTTTTCCAATGCACTCCTTTATCGTGTTAAAGTCTGTAAATGCCTATTTTACGATTTGCTTAAAAGTTTGTAGTTAAATATACAGGAAAGAAAATAAAAATACGAGATGAAAATCCATAAAATATTTTAATGAGGGTATTAAAATGTTATATGGAATTATATTTTTAAAAAATGAATACTGCGAGTTGAACCATATTATATGCAGAAAACTAGAATTAAACTCCAACTGGGCGGAATAGATTGGATTAATAATTTCTATTTGGTAAGATGATAAGAAGGGCTCACCAGTGGGGCTCTTTTATTATAAAAAGGAGGACAACAGGATGATGAAAATGAACAACAAGTACATCAATGTGGAGAACATGGCATGTATAGGAGGTGAAATCTACTATGAACCGTAGAACTCCACTTAACAATAACAGAGAAATGCTGGTAAGTCAGCTGTTGACTTTGGGCGAAGAGAAAAGAACTTTTCTTGACGCTTATTTTGACGTACGTAATCCCGATCGTGTTCAGTTGGAAAAACAATTGAAGGATTACACGGAACGAGTGGAACAATTGCTTGCCGGACCGGATGAGCTTCTAAGTTCGGTAGTGCTGATTGGAAGTCAGATTGAACTGGAATATGTTGATTTTCATACGTCGGATATGTTAACCATTGTTATGCCAGAGGAAGCTGACCCGGATGAGGGGCACATCTCATTCTTATCTCCTGTAGGGCGTCAGCTGTTGCTTGCTGATAAAGGGGAGACACGCTCCATCTTTACCTCTTCAGGCTCGATGAGAATACGTATAGTAGACATTCAATGGGCGTCGGAACAGAACTCAGAGCAGGTGTATGAGACCCATTCAGAATCCCTGCAGAATTCATCTCAGGGAGGTAGGAAACATGCACTTTAAAGAAACAGATCTGCCCGGTATCGGGCGTAAATACTGGTTACATACCCGTAGCGGAGAACATCTTGTTATTGTGGTTCACAATGATGAGCGGCGCGACCTATTTCATATGGAATCAGGAGATCGCCCGGAAGAGCTCGGAGATATGGTCTCTCTGGTGACTCTTGACGATGATGAGGCACGGGCTGTAGCAACTATTGTTGGCGGTATGACCTATAAACCTCAATTCCAAAACGAGCGTGAAGTTATGCTGGAAGGTCTGCTCATCGAGTGGCTGCGCATTGAACCTCACGCTGATTGCATCGGGAAGACAATCGGAGAGTTGAATATTCGGCAGGTTACAGGTGTTGCCATTCTAGCGGCGATTGATAAGAAGAAAGAAAAGCAATTTAATCCGGGGCCAGAGTATGTATTCACCAGTGGCGCAACGATCGTGGTTGCCGGTGAACGAGATCAGCTGAAACAGCTCAAACAATGGCTGACCGATGGACGGATGTAGCGTATGGATATGCTTATATTTGAAGTGGGGGTTGCCGTTGCACTAGTTACACTTACAGGATTAATATCTTCACGACTTCGCTTTTCAGTTATTCCATTTTACATTCTGATCGGCATGGCTGTTGGACCGCATGCACCACAGTTTGGCATTGTAGACTTACGATTTATCGAAAGTTCATCTTTTATTGAGTTTATGGGCAGGCTAGGAATTTTATTTTTGTTGTTTTATCTAGGACTGGAATTTTCAGTATCCCGGTTATTGAAATCGGGCAAAGCCATTCTCACCGGTGGTATATTTTATGTGGCTCTCAATTTTGTTTCAGGTCTGCTGCTAGGCTGGTTTATGAATCTTCCGCTTCAGGAAACGATGGTCGTATGCGGGATTATGACCAGTTCTTCTACAGCTATTGTTGCCAAAGTACTCGTTGATTTGAAACGTACAGCGAATCCCGAGACAGAAATTATTATGGGCATGATTATGTTTGACGACTTGTTCATTGCCATTCATATTTCGATTCTAACGGGACTTGTACTTAGCGGTGCAACTTCATTCGGAAGTGTACTGCTTGTATCCCTCTCCGCATTGCTGTTTATTGTACTGTTCCTGATTATTGGCAGGAAGAGTATTAAAGTAATTGATAAAGCGCTGAACATCAAGTCATCGGAATTATTTTTGCTTATGATCATGACACTGCTCTTCCTGGTTGCAGGATTCTCTGAAACTTTGCATGTAGCCGAGGCAATCGGGGCATTAATGATCGGACTTGTACTTGGTGAATCCAGACACGTCAGCCGAATTGAGCAGCAAATTATGCCGTTTAAGGACTTCTTTGGTGCAATCTTCTTCTTTAGTTTTGGTCTCACGATTGAGCCTTCCACCCTCGGTGGGGCTGTAGGTATGACGTTAATCGCAGTCGTACTGACGATCCTGAGCAACTATGGGGCAGGTATGATTGCAGGAAAGTTGGCGGGCATGTCTACAAAAGCTTCCTTAAACGTTGGCTTTACATTGGTATCCCGAGGTGAGTTCTCCATTATCATGGCTAATATCGGCAAGGCTGGAGGCTTGATGGCTTCCATTCAATCCTTTGCCGTATTATACGTTCTAATTCTGGCTGTGCTCGGGCCTATTCTGACGAAAGAGTCTCCTCGTCTCTATGGGCGCTATGAACGATTCAGGAATCGGGCGAAACGCAAAGAGACAGGTTAGATAAGATAGATATGATAGACAATGCTGGGCTGATATCAGGCTGAGAAAGGCGTCACACTTTTCTGGGGAACTAACCTTCTCCCAAGTGTGGCGCTTTTTTGAATAGATCAGGAAATAGGACTTTTGATGTGATTTTATTGGATCTATTTAAATTATGTTTTATTTATGTAAAATAATGCTATAAGTTATTCACCGCAATGAAGAACTGAGTTTGAGGATCATAGACTATATAATAAGGAAGAAGGAATGGCACAATGAGCAAGAAAAGTAAATTCCAGCGTTTCAGATGGTCTGCCACAGGTCTGCTGTTGGGTCTTGTTTTATTTGCTTTGCCTGCTTCTGCTGCTTGGAATGATACATATGAAGGATACGCTACTTACACGGGCTCTGGCTATTCAGGTGGTGCTGTGTTGCTTGATCCTATTCCAGCAGATATGAAGATTACAGCACTCAATCCATATCAGCTCAATTATAAAGGTGTCAAAGCTGCTTTAGCTGGAGCTTATCTTGAGGTGCAGGGACCGAAAGGGAAAACGATAGTATATGTAACAGATTTATATCCGGAAGGGGCCAGCGGGGCACTGGATCTCTCCCCGAATGCATTTAGCCAGATCGGAGATCCCCAGGCAGGTAAGATCAATATTCGCTGGAAAGTAGTGAAAGCTCCGATTCAAGGCAACGTATCGTATCGCATTAAGGAAGGCAGTAGTCAGTGGTGGGCGGCTATACAAGTTCGTCATCATAAATATCCGGTCCTGAAGTTTGAAGTGAAGCAGAAAGACGGCTCGTGGCTTAATCTTGAAAAGCAAGATTATAACCATTTCCGTGGCATTGGATTGGGTAAGGAAAAACTAAGTATTCGGATCACCGACATTCGTGGTAAAGTGGTGTACGATACTGTTCCTGCTCTGCCGAATGACGGATCAGGCGGTGCATACATTGTACCGGGTAATGTGCAGTTCCCGGATTAGATAATATAAGAATAACGGGCATATTGATTGCAACGATACAGGTTTGAATGAGAAGTCGTACATGGTTACGGCTTTTTTTTGTGATGCAAGAGCCAAAAGGATGGAGAGCACTTATTCATGTCCTTCTAAAAAGGAACAATCAGCAGGAATCAGCACCTTCCTGCACTTCTTGCCAATTAACAATCTGCATGTTCACCCGAGCGCAACATTGAGATATAATAGGAGAAATTTATTCCAAATGAATATGAGGTGAACCGAATGACCAATGAACTCATCCAAGCCATACAGTTATTAAAAGAAAAGAAATGGGTAGATCTGACGCATACGTTCGGTCCGGAATCTCCGCATTTTTCTGCCTTTAACGCTGCAGAGTTCGATACCTTGTTTAGTCATGATCAAGGCTTCTTTGCCCAGAGCTTTACATTCCCTGGACAGTATGGAACCCATCTCGATGCACCGATTCATTTCGTGCGTGATACACGTTACCTGGATGAACTGGGGCTCAAAGAGCTGGTACTACCGCTTGTGGTCATCGATCAGTCCTCTGAAGTGCTAAAAAATGCTGACTTTACCCTGGAAGTGGAACACATTATTGAATTCGAAAAAGCACATGGCAAGATTGAGCCAGGTAGCTTTGTAGCTCTGCGGACCGATTGGAGCAAACGCTGGCCAAGTCATGAACAATTTGAGAATAAGGATGCTGATGGGAACAGTCATGCACCAGGATGGTCTGTTGCCGCTCTGAAGTATTTGTTTGAAGAACGTCATATTAAAGCCATTGGCCATGAAACGTTTGATACGGATGCTGCTGTGGATTATCAGAAGAACGGGGCACTTCTGGCGGAGTATTATGTGCTTGATCAGGATACATACCAGGTAGAACTGTTAACCAATCTAGATCAGGTTCCTGCCAAGGGTGCAGTTATTTTTAACATCGTACCAAAAGCGGAAAAAGCGTCGGGATTCCCTGTACGTTCGTTCGCTATACTTCCTTAATGGATCTATAGCTTCACAAACCGCTAAACAGATGTAGTGAATTAAAGGAGGCTTGATAAGCCTCCTTTTTTGGGTTGGATTCAATTTGTATTTACTTATGACTCGAAGAGGAGTCGGAGTTGAAACGTTCAGTAATGCTTTTATGAATCTTGCGTTGCCTAATCCAGCGCTTAATTAAACCTTCCTCTTTGCGTTCCTGCAATGTTTCCTTCAAGCCCTGAATCATGAATTCTGACCGGCGTCTGTCATTGCGGCTAATTTTGCGTAATTCATTAATAAATTTGTCGTCCATCTCATTATGCCTCACTCATTCAGTGTATAAATGTATTATACAGAACATATGTTCTTTTATCAAGTTTGGACATAACGATGGTTTGTATCGTTTAATACGTCATTAGAAAAACAATGTTGACATGGAACCAGTTACACGGATTACGATCATGACATGGCAAAGATGTACTACTCGATAAACACAATTAATGAAGAATAATTATATAAGGTGAAAACGAATTGTCGGAATCCTTTGCCATCCGAATGAATTCAAAATTGGAGGTACACATCATGATTAAGCTGGTTGTAACCGATTTGGACGGAACTTTTCTGAACAGTCAAAGTACATTTGATATTCAGTTGTTCAATGAAGTTCATGAAGAAATGCAACGTAAAGGGATTACATTTGTAGCCTGTACCGGGAAACAGTGCGAGCGTGTGGAGAAGTTATTTGGCGATCACGGCAAAGGCGTGTGGATTCTCGGAGACAGCGCGGCCAGAATCAAGAAAGATGGACAGGTAGTACGGGAGTTTGGATTGGACCGAGCGCTTGCGCTGCAAGCCATAGAGAGCATTCAGGCGTTTGATCCCCAGATGACAATCATAGTCTGTGCAAGCGATGCAGCATATGTGCATACTTCCATCCCGGATGATATGTATGAAGTGGTTAAGGGTTCATACGAACAGGTCATCAAAACCGACTCTTTTACTAATGTGGAGAGCCGATTTATTAAAATTACAGTGTTCGATACCCAGGGGCGCAGTACAGCACTACGAAAACATGTGGAACAGACGATGATCGAACAAATCTATATTGTCGATTCTGAACCGAGATGGCTGGATATTACCGCATTGCATACACATAAGGGTGAGACGGTCAAAAAATTGCAGGAGCTGCTAGGAGTAACAGCGAGTGAAACCATGTCCTTCGGCGATGGAGAAAATGATGTGGAATTAATGGCTGTTGCCAAATATAGCTTTGCTGTGAGCAATGCATGCGAGAATACAAAACGTGCAGCGCGCTTCATTACCAAATCCAATGATGAAAACGCTGTATTGTCGACTATTCAAGCGATCATGGAGTTGCAGGAGTAGTATATCAATGAGGGGGAGTCGTAATGCGTGAAGAAGAGAGGATCATGAAGGGGTTGTTATTCAGTCCGGCTGATCCGGAATTGAAGGAAATGAAAAGGCGAGCCCATCATCTCAGTCAGCGTTATAGCCAAACCTTTGAAGAACAGACAGAGGAAAGAGAGCAGATATTACAGGAGTTACTAGGTGAAATGGGAGATAGCGGGTTTATGCAAGGCCCCATCTTCTTTCATTATGGTGTGCATACCCGGATTGGTCACCACTTTTTCGCGAATTACAACCTGACCATACAAGACGATGCACAAGTAACGATTGGAGACTACACGAGCTTTGGCCCCAATGTCACCATTGTTACACCTGTTCATCCTTTGATCGCGAGTGAACGGCGACAGATGGTGAATCAGCATGGTGAACTAAAATCACTCTGTTATGCTAAATCCGTTACTATCGGTAACGATGTGTGGTTGTCTGCGAACGTTACGGTGTGCGGAGGCGTCAAGATTGGAGATGGATGTGTCATTGGAGCAGGGAGCGTGGTTACGCGCGACATTCCGCCGCATTCGCTAGCAGCAGGTGTGCCATGCAGAGTCATCCGCCGCATTACAGAAGAGGACAGCATGCGGCATAATCCAGATGTACTGGCCGATTGCCAAGTGCTGGAATAGCGCTGGGTTCATTTCAGATCTGTATTCAGTGTATTCAAAGAACCCCGGCGTGATCGGTCAGATCACTACCGGGGTTTTAGTGTTATTTGAATTGAATCGACTTTTTAATCTTTTCGATCTCTGATTTTGATGCATCATCCACATATGTGAAAATGAAGTTAAATGCATAACCATTAATGATTGTGCTCATGTATTCTTGAGTAATCGTGCTTCCATCCCCTGCATCGATCTTAACTTCCATCAGATCCATCTCTTTACCACCGATGGTTTCCTTTGTGAAGTCTTGATAATCATAAGGGAAGTTGCTGTCTTCCATAAACTTCTTGGTAGCTTTCAAATAATCTTCCCCTGTACGAACGCCTTGCAGCAAACTAACCTTCTCGGCAATGGCCATTGCGGAAGGGCCTAACTGGCCACCATCCAGTGGATATTGGGACGCCATGAGCAAATTCAGTGTTTTAGTTTGGGAAAGCTCCAGTTGCTTTTTCTTCGTTTCATCGTCACCAGCAATTGCTTCAGAGGAAGCATTAGTCAGTTCATTCATGCCCTCGGCATCCTGATACTCCCATGTTTCCGGGAATTTCAGTGATACGCCAAAATAGTCATTGGTGTAAGAACCTTTTTCTGTTGTTCCCAGTTCCACGTTTTCTGTTTTGCTACTTTCTTTGTTGTCTTCATTAGGTGTTTCTGTTTTGTCCTTATCGTCGGTTTTGGTCTCCCCTGCGCCTGTAGTCGTTTCTGTTGCGGCAGGTTCGTTTGAATCTTTTTCGTTGTTATCTGCCTTTTGTCCACAAGCAGCAACCACAAGCATGACCATAATGAGCATAGCAAATAAAGATGTTTTTTTCATGATAGACATAATACCCTCCTGAGATGTTTGTTATTCTCTCTTTGATGTATGCACTAAAATTGTAGCACATGCGTTCTCTTTCGCAACCTATAGGATCCTATAGGTGTACTCTATAAATAAGACAATCGACTAGCAACTGAAACAGCCTCTGTACTAGATTGCACACCTAATTTATTGAAGATGACTTTTTTATGGTGATTGACCGTACATTCCTTGATCTTCAGTTGCAATGCAATGGCCTTCACCGTGTATCCACGGGATATCATTTCTAGAACCGTCAACTGCCGATTCGTGAATTCAACGTGCGGTTGTTCCTCTAGCTTAGCTACCTGTTGGACCTGATAACTGTTCTGCATATAAGCGGGAATCAGCTTAGCGATTGCAATAAGTTCACGCTGCATATCCGCGTTAATTGTAGATACATCCAGATAACCAAAATGTTGTGAACCCATATATAGCGGAACGGCATAACAGTGCCAACTTTGGAAAAAAGGACTTTCATGCTGTTCAGGAAGCAAAAAGACAGGCTTATGGTCCTCCATCGTTATGGAGATTGCATTGACACCACAGCTTTGGGCGGTGAAAATCAGCCCAGGTCGAATGGGGGATTCCTTCACTTTTGATTCCAGATCAAGACTGTAATCCATAGACATCAGTACTCCGTTAACATCTGTTAGCATGAACATATAGCTGCCTGTCAGGTTGTCCTTGATATCTGAAATACTGCGACGGAATGCCTGTATTAGAAAATGGTTAATTTTGAATAAGCGATCTAATCCGGTCTGAGCTACATAGTGAAAGGGAGCGGGGGAGCTAGTGAGAACTCCCGCACCGTATTCATACTGCCGTGAGACGGATGTATGTGCAGACATGTCATTCCTCCTTGCTATACCACATGGTTTATCCAATCGTTTTGATAACGTTACCTTCTTGATCTGTAATCTGTGTGGGTACAATCTCGATACGAAGCTTGTCCAGAGAGGCAACCTCAAAGGAACCGGCCTGCGGACGAAGTTGTCCAGTAATTTCGTTGACTGCTTCTTGATTCACAACTAATCTGACCTCCCGGTCCGTTTCTACTAGTGAAGGCAGCTCACCCGCTTCAAAGACGATATTGATGTTGGGCCCAATCAGAGACAAGGTGGCGTTTTTGGCAATACGGCTTCGGAGAATGCTGCTCAGAAGTGTTACTTGCTTTGCCCCGATCTGTAGCTTCGCAGGAATGTTCTTCATTAGCATTTTCTTACGTGGAGACTCCCAGCTCAGTTGTTGTATGAATAAGAAGGCTGTGCTTGAACCATCGACCTCAATGCCGCGCTCCGTTGCCTGGATGACAGCAGGGATATCTGCATATGAATTTCTCATGAGATCCGTTACATATTTGGGCATGTAGCTTTCACAGGTGGCCAGAAAACTGCGTGTATTCCAGCTCTGAATCATCTCCAGTTCTCTGCAGGTTATGCCGACCATTTGAATGAATTGGACTGAACCGTTAGGCGTGTCAAGTTGTGGGAGATCTGGATCTTCGATGAAAGCGAGCGCTGTGAGCAGTGTATCCGAGTCCAGACATATTGGACCGTTCGCATCCAGATAGTCTCCAGGCTGAAACAGATTGCCGCTGTTGAAAACATATCGACCCATGTTTTGTAACAGATTGAGAGCCCATGCTGGGGGTTCTGATTCATCTTCACAGCGTGTAAGGCGAAATGTAAGCTCAAAACCATACCCGCTTCTGGATGCATCATCAGATTCCTTGTCGTAGAGCTCTGAGAAACCGTACGTAACGAAATGCCAGTGGGGCGTCGGCTCATTCACAGCGTAGGCGCTGATGCCGTTCAATGGATCTGGTCCACCAAGAATATATGGAATTGCTGTACCGTAGTGTTTATGTTCTTGTTCGCCGTATAATTGCTGCATAGCTTGGTCAATGGCATCCCAGCCGGACGTATTTTCTTCTTGATTCATGTTGTGTTCCTCCTTGGTTGTTCATATCCCAGAAAATCATTTAAAATTAAGTCTACTAGTTACAACATCGGCTGCAAGCGGCTTAAGACTGAATTATGCGAGATAGGACTCGGGAGTTACAGGACTTATTAGGGAGGAGAATATTACATGAGTATGAAAGGTGCTTATTCATCGGCATTTCATCAAGAGAGTTGGGATTCTTTCGTGAAACTGTTTGACGAGTGGTATACTCAGGTGCCAGATGAATGGAAAAAACGCGCACGATTAAAAGGAATTCCAGACGATATAAGCCGTGTGTTATTGTGTGAAATGCAAGAATATGCGCTAAAGTGGATGGATATGAAAGTTCCAGCTCTGGGGGACCAAAGTCCTGCAAGTTACCTGAACACGGAGGAAGGAACCAATGGGCTAAGGGCAGCCATTATGCAAATGCCACGTTAGTTAATCCTTAGTTGTTAGACGAGGTTTGGATGGATGTGAAGCCGAGCGATTTTAATAGATTTGATTTTACAAAATAAATGTGTTACGCTTACATCACAAGAGCAAAACAACAGAATACGTTATGACATCTTTTGATGGATTGTAACTGTGCAGACAGGCAAAACCTAAACTGATGGTGAAATGAAGGCCCTTTTTTTCTGGTGCCATTTTACCCTGAGTTTAGGTTTTTCTTGTTTTCTGCCATGTTTTGGAGCTGCTCTTGCGAATGGAAAACCAAAATAATTTCGAAAAGAGGTTGTTATGATGACCACGGCAAAAAAAGGATTCCCTGAAAACTTTTTGTGGGGCGGCGCTACCGCTGCGAACCAACTGGAAGGCGCATTCGATGCAGACGGCAAAGGTCTTTCTACGGCGGACATGATCGCTCATGTGCCAAAAGAGAAGCGTACAGGCGGACATGCCATGGAAATTTCCTCTTCCCGAATTGAAGAGATTCTCTCTGGCAAAATTGAAGAACGTTTCCCGAAACGATTCGGTATTGATTTCTACCATCGCTTCAGAGAAGATATTGCACTGTTCGCTGAAATGGGCTTCAAGGTATTTCGTTTGTCCATTCACTGGGCGCGAATTTTCCCGAACGGGTATGATCAAGAGCCCAACGAAGCAGGTCTGAAATTTTATGATGAAGTATTTGATGAATTGCATAAATACGGCATTGAACCGCTCGTTACGCTATCTCACTATGAGACGCCGCTTGGTTTGACGCAAAAATACAATGGCTGGGCGAGCCGTGAAGTTGTTGGACATTTTGTACGTTACGCAGAAACCGTATTTAATCGATACAAAAACAAAGTGAAATACTGGCTGACGTTCAATGAAATTAACGTGATGCTGTTCAGTCCGTACACTGGCGGCGGCATTCTGATTGACAAAGTAGATAACAAGCTGCAAACGACTTATCAAGCAATGCATCATCAATTTGTAGCAAGTGCTCTAGTGACTAAGCTTGCACATGAGATTATTCCAGGTTCCCAAGTAGGCTGTATGCTTGCTCGTATGGAGACATATCCGGCAACATGTAACCCGGTTGATGTTCGCTTGGCTCAACATGAGAATCAGATCAACTTGTTCTTCACGGACATGCATGCTCGTGGTAAATACCCGAACTACATGGCTCGCTATTTTGATGAGAATAACATCGTCATTCAAAAAGAAGCAGGCGATGATGAAATTTTGCTGAACAACACTGTTGATTTTATCTCGTTCAGTTACTACATGTCCGTGACCAAATCGGCTTCTGCGGATGCAGCGGAGACAGCAGGGAACTTGACTGGCGGCGTGAAAAACCCGTATCTGGAAGCATCTGACTGGGGCTGGGAGATCGACCCAATTGGTCTGCGTGTCACATTGAACAACTTCTGGGATCGTTATCAGAAGCCACTCTTCATCGTAGAGAATGGTCTTGGTGCATATGACAAAGTCGAAGAGGATGGTTCCATTCATGACTCTTACCGCGTGGACTACCTCAAGAAACACATTGAGCAGATGAAAGAGGCCATCAAGGATGGTGTTGAGCTGATTGGTTTCACCGCATGGGGGCCAATTGACCTTGTGAGCATGTCTACATCGGAGATGTCGAAACGTTATGGCTTTATCTACGTCGATCTCGATGATGAAGGCAACGGGACTCTTGCACGCTCCAAAAAAGATTCATTTGAATGGTACAAAAATGTGATTGCCAGCAATGGAGAGCAACTCTAATGAAATAAAAGTGATGAATTGACTTACAAGCAGTAGAGCAATGATGAATCTTTAGGATTGTTACCGTATATAAGCGGGCAAAACCTGACTTGAAAGAGTGATATGAGCTTCCGCTTCATACAGCCCTTTTGGTTGGTGCTTGTCCGCTTTTTAATTAGGTGTCACATAATCCAATGCTGGGGAGGGGTTTACTAGTGAAAAGGTGGAGCAAGTCTATCAAAAATGTTTCCTGCATGTTGGCATTAACGATGAGCCTAAGTGTAATTTGGCCTGGGATATCAAGGGCGGAAGAAGCACAAGTGACGCAAATTCAGGCAAACACGTTTGTTGGTGATCCGGGAGAGATGGTTGAGTCCTTCGATATTACGGTTACAGACGTGGAAAAATACAAAAACTTGAAGGCAAGCGACTTCGAAATTACAGGTAATTATGATGGTTATCCCTTGGATGCCGCGGGAGAAATAGTACAGAACAATTACGAAGATGACGGTATTACTTTGACCATTAAGGATCTCACCATTCACATGGCCGTGAAACCTTTCAAATATCCTGGAGGACTCAAGTCGGAGTTTGCTGTAACAAACAAAACGTATCCTGAGCTCTCCTTTGATCCCAAAAATATCGACCAGGTGAAGACACGAACCGTGGATGAATTTGAGCAAGCGAGTTTCACAGCCAGCAACGGAGTGACGTTGTCTTATAACCTGAAACGCAGTCCGTCAAAAGAAGCGAAGCCGCTCATGGTCTGGCTTCACGGCGGTGGTGAGGTTGGAACTGACGGACGCAATCATCTGACCGCCAATCGTGGTGCAGTAGTCTGGACTGAATCGGGATATGATACTTCTGTACTGGCGGTTCAGTATCCTGAGAATTACAGCTTCAAAATATATGATAACAAAGAGCAATTGCCTATTATGGAAGCTTATTTTAAAGCTCAGTATGAATTGATCCAAAAGCTTGTTGCCGAAGGGGAAGTAGATCCCGACCGGATCTATCTGTCGGGTGTATCCAGTGGTGGCGGCGGGGCGTTTCGTTTTCTAACACAGTATCCTGACTTGTTCGCAGGAGCTATCATCGTAGCAGCCAAGGATACCATCGCGGATTATACAGGTTCGGTTGATGCATTCAAACAAGAGCTGAAAGGCATTGTAGATGTGCCCATCTGGATTATGCATGCCGAGAATGACCCAACAACAGACAGTCGTACTAGCTCACTTGCATACCAGGCCTTGACTGAAATGGGAGCGAAACAGGTACATTTGGAGTTATATGATGATGCATATATGGATAGCCACCGATTCTACGGAGGGTTAAAACATTGGTCGTGGGTACCTGCTTTTAACAATAAAGAGGTTATCGCAAGTCTTTTCAATCTTCACAAAGGAAAGATTGGAGATCAAGATCAAGGTTCATCAGATGATGGTGTACAGCCTTCTGAACCGGTAACTCGCGCCCAGATCGCAGTGGTTCTGGCTGATGCTCTGCAACTTCCGGAAGGAACGGAAGATTATCCTTATGTAGATGATGCTCCCGAATGGGCTGTTAAAGCCATTACGCAAGTCACTAAGGCCGGGCTGATGAAAGGGATCGGTAACGAAACGTTCGCTCCAGAGAGCGGAGTAACACGTGCGCAGATGGCAGTCATTGTAGACCATATCCTGTCTAGTCAAGCCTGGATGCCTGATGACGACTCTGCAGCCATTGTGTTTGACGATATCAACAGTAAACACTGGGCATATACAGCGGTTCAGAACAGCGTTCGTGCAGGTGTGCTGACAGGTGTGAGTAAAGGACAATTTGATCTGACTCAATCTGTTACAGGTGCACAACTTGAACAGATCATAGATCAGCTGAAGCAACTAAAATAGAGCGCTAGTTAGACTTGTGAAAATTAAAATGATGAATGATGAGAGGACGGATCGATATGACAACACCATTTCCAAAAGATTTCCTGTGGGGCGGCGCAGTAGCAGCTAACCAGCTAGAGGGAGCTTACAATACGGATGGCAAAGGATTGTCTGTGCAGGACGTTATGCCGAACGGTATAACAACACCAAGAACAGAAGGACCAACCGAAGATAACCTGAAATTGATCGGTATTGATTTTTACAACCGGTACAAAGAGGATGTTAAGCTGTTTGCTGAGATGGGATTTAAAGTGTTCCGTACATCTATAGCCTGGTCTCGTATTTTCCCAAAAGGGGATGAATTGGAGCCGAACGAGAAAGGTCTGCAGTTTTATGATGATCTTTTCGACGAATGCCTTAAATACGGCATTGAACCGCTTGTAACGATCTCTCACTATGAGACACCGCTTCATCTGTCCAAGACTTATAATGGCTGGGTTAATCGTAAAATGATTGAGTTCTACGAGCGTTATGTTACAGTCCTGTTTAACCGTTTCAAAGGCAAAGTGAAGTACTGGCTGACGTTTAATGAAATCAACTCCATTTTGGAACAGCCTTTCATGAGCGGGGGCATTTATACGCCAAAAGAAGAGCTCTCCAAGCAGGATCTGTATCAAGCGATCCATCATGAATTGGTAGCAAGTGCGCTTGCGGTAAAACTTGGTCATGAGATTATGCCTGGAGCCCAAATTGGATGCATGGTTCTGAGCATGCCGACATATCCGCTTACTCCGAATCCAGACGATGTGGTTGCGGCAATGCATGCGGAACAGCGTAATGATCTATTTGCAGATATTCATGCACGCGGCTACTACCCGAAATATATGGATCGTTATTTCAAGGCCAATAATATCAACATCAAGTTTGAAGATGGAGATGAAGAAATTCTTAAACACACCGTGGATTTCATCTCATTCAGCTATTACGTAAGTCTCTGTGAGACAGGTGATCCTGAGAAGCGTAAAGAGGGCAAAGGGAACCTGTTCGCAGGAGTACCAAACCCGTACTTGAAAGCAAGCGAATGGGGTTGGCAGATTGATCCACAGGGATTGCGCGTAACCCTCAACAAATACTGGGACCGTTATCAAAAACCGTTGTTTATTGTCGAAAATGGTCTGGGTGCGGTTGATGAATTAATTACAGACGAGAACGGCAATAAAACAGTCAACGATGATTACCGTATTCAGTATTTAAACGATCATCTGGTACAAGTTGGAGAAGCTCTTGAGGACGGTGTCGAAGTAATGGGGTATACGTCTTGGGGTTGTATTGACCTGGTAAGTGCCTCTACAGCGGAGATGAAAAAGCGTTATGGCTTCATCTATGTAGACCGTAATAACGATGGTTCGGGTACACTGGAGCGGTATAAGAAGAAGTCGTTCCACTGGTACAAAGAGGTGATTAGTACAAATGGCGGAAGTCTTGTGGATAATAACGCAAAATCCTGATTCCAAAGTCCTTGTTGTATGATGGCCTATATGACACCATTACGCATATAAACCGCTTCCAGAAAAACATTGTCACATGCGATCTAATATGGTAAGATAGGCCCAAGGCTATGAATACTGGATTGTTACTGTTCAATCAGGCAAAACCAGACGCAGGCATGCTATTTGACCTGTCTTGGTTTTGCCTTTTACTACTTTGACGGTGCAAGGTGATGTGAAGAAATGAAAATTGAGAAGGTACTGAACAACAATGTAGTCACTGTAATTGATCCGGGAGGTAACGAACTGGTCGTTATGGGGCGTGGAATTGCCTTCAAAAAACATACAGGTGAAACCATCGACGAGAGTCTCGTCGAAAAAATATTTTCGCTCGAAAGCAAGGAAGTATCCCAGAAGTTAAAGACACTTCTGTCGGATATTCCGGTTGAATATGTGGAGTGTTCGGATGAAATTATCCGTTACGCCGAAACGGTACTGGGTGAGAGGCTTCATGAGAGCATCTACATTTCACTGACCGATCATATTCATTTTGCCATTGACCGGCATCGTCAAGGATTACAGATTCGTAATGCACTGTTTTGGGAGATCAAACGCATGTACCGGAAGGAATATGCGATCGGAATCAAGGCATTGCAGATTATCGAAGAAACACTAGGTGTTTTGCTTCCTGAGGATGAATGTGCATTTATCGCTATGCATCTGGTTAACGCCCAGATGAATGGTGAGATGCGAGAGACGGTTAGTATTACGAATATCGTAAAGGATATTCTAAACATCGTTCGACGCAGCTTTGTGATTGAGCTCGATGAAGATTCACTAAGCTATTATCGATTTTTAACCCATCTGAAGTTCTTTGCGCAGCGTGTCTTGCAAGGCACGGCGATTGAGGACAAAGAAGAGGACAACCCGCTTCATGATCTGGTGAGCAAACAATATCCGGAAGCACATGCATGTGCTGTCAAGATCAACGAGTATACACGTAAAATATATAATCGGGTCTTGTCCAAGGAAGAGGTTTTGTATCTCACCATTCATATTGAGCGTGTAGTTCGAAATGAACAACCGAATTGAATAGTTACGGGATTGTTACTGCATTACAAAGGCAAAACCTAAACGTTGAAGAATGATAAGCTCTTAGCGAGGTCATTACTCAGTGTTTAGGTTTTTTTTGATCTTCAATACACATAAAAGGAGAAAAACATAATGGATAAACAACAATTGTCCAATGATATTCTGAAGTTAGTCGGCGGTGAGGAGAATATTGATCAAGTCACCCACTGTATGACACGACTCAGATTTAACTTAAATGACAACAAAAAAGCAGACAAAGCGACATTGAAAAATACACCTGGTGTTATGGGAGTTATGGAAAATGGTGGGCAGTTCCAAGTGATCATCGGTAACGATGTACCTGTGGTATACAATGCACTTGTGGGTAACATGTCCAAATCGCCAAATGCCGATCAATCATCAACAGGTGCTTCAACGGGAGAAAAGAAAAAGAGAAATCCAATAAGTGCGTTGTTTGACTTTATATCCGGAATATTTACGCCGATTCTGCCAGCCATTACGGGTGCAGGTATGATTAAAGGGATCGTAGCTATTCTTGTAGCAGTCGGATGGTTGTCTGATAAAAGCTCAACATACACGATTCTCTCTGCAATTGGTGATGGTGCATTTTACTTCTTGCCTATCATTCTCGCGATCAGTGCAGCACGTAAACTAGGCAGTAATATGTTTATCGCTGCAGCACTTGCAGCTGGTATTATGCACCCAACGATTACGACATTGCTGGCTGCAGGGGACACCACATTCATTGGAATTAAAGTTATTGCGGCAACCTACTCATCAACCGTAATTCCAATTATTCTTGCAGTCTGGATTGCTTCATATGTCGAAAAAGCGGTTGATCGGATTACACACGCTTCTCTGAAGCTTCTAATTGTTCCGACAGTGACTCTATTAATTATGGTTCCTGTCACATTGATGACAGTTGGCCCTCTGGGTACTGTACTTGGTAACGGTCTATCCGGTGGTATTTCATGGTTGTTCGAGAATATGTCTATTTTCGCAAGTATTCTGATTGGTGGTACGATGTCACTGTTAATCATTACGGGGATGCACTACGCATTGCTACCAATAGTTGTTGGTTCCATGACAACATTAGGGTACGACTTTATTATTCCGCTTATGTTTGCAGCTAACTTGGCACAAGGTGGCGCAGCATTTGGTGTAGGTTTAAGATCGAAAAATAGCAAAACCAAATCTTTGGCGTATTCCACAGGTCTTACAGCAGTAATGGGTATCACAGAACCAGCAATGTACGGAATTAACATGAAGTTTAAGAAACCATTTATTGCAGCCCTTATTGGGGGAGCCGTTGCTGGTGCATTTATGGGTATCTTTAATGTAAGATCCTATGTAATTACAGGACTTGCGGGTCTGCCAAGCATCGCAGCATTCATTAGTCCAGCAATCAGCACATTGCTGTTTGCACTGGTGGGTGGCTTGATTGCCATCTTAGCAGCAGCGATTTTGACGTACATTCTTGGGTTTAAAGAGGAAAATGAATCTCAGCCTGCTGCAACGGCATCTGAGTCTGTGGCACCTGCGGCATCGGTAGCACCGGCAGCAACAACTGCCGCTCCTGTAGTCGAAGAAACACAATTACAGGATGAGCAAATATTTAGCCCGATTACGGGTGAAGTTAGACCGCTTAGCGAAGTACCTGACCCGGCGTTCTCTGAAGAGATTATGGGTAAAGGCTTTGCAATTCAGCCGACGGAAGGTCGTGTTGTTTCTCCGATCAACGGTACGGTTTTCTCCCTCTCCAAGAGTGGACATGCCATTGGTCTAGTCAGTGATACCGGAGCTGAGATGCTGATTCACATCGGGATTGATACGGTGAAGCTGAAAGGTCAGTTCTTTTCGCCAAAAGTTCAGGCCGGAGCCAAAGTTAATGTAGGTGATGTCTTGATGGAATTTGATCGCGAAGAGATTGAAAAAGCCGGATATACAACCATCACACCGGTGATTATCACGAATATACATCAATATGAATCCATTGCATCAGCTGGCCGTACAACGGTAAAAGAACAAGAACTGTTATTTACTGCCAAAGTATAATAGAATACAAAAAGCAGCGGTATCTCTGGAGATCTTCAGGGAAACCGTTGCTTTTTTATTAGCATATATAAAGTTATCTCTTGTGCCGTTCTTGTTCTAAGAAATGAAACTCAAGAGTTACTAATTTGACACAGGTATGACCCGGATTTTGCTTTCAAATTCGGTAAATGTCATTAGTGTTGTTGCTGTGTTTATTGGACTACAATTTTGCCTTGTCCTGCAAGCATGCGCATCTCACGGGATAGTCGATCCTGATGTTCTTTTTCGACTACAAGTTGGACGCCGTAATGCCACAGCGTGTCTTGCTCCAGTCCCCAACGAAGTGTACCTTCGATATATAAAAAGTCTTCAAACAGTTTCAAGTTGATACCAATGCGTATATCATTATTATCGATAGGCAGGGAAAGCGGAAAAGCTAGCTTACAGCCCGAGCGGCTGATATCAAGCAATTCAGCTTGAATCGGTTTGGGCGACCCCTGTACTCCATTTATGCTTAGAATGTAGATCTCAAATGGCATAGGTTCCTTGAGAGTATAACGAAAAGGTTCTTTCCTTTTATTGACTAGCATGGCTTCCTCCATCAAGTTCATAAAACTCCGTTATCGTTATATCGTCAATTGTAAACCAGAAATGAAGAGTGTTGAGGCAGAGACATAGCTATATTAATTTCAGGAGGGATAAAGATGCAATATTGGAACGGGACGCCAATCATGGAAGCACCCATTTTGCACCAGTGGATGCGAGTAATGGCGGTATTAGATATTATTCTGTGTGATGAAGAGTGGCTTCGGGTGCATCGTTACCACGAGCTCCGGCCAGATATAGCTTGGGGGAGTGTGGATAATGGGACAGGGGATCACCTGCATGTACTGTTTACGAATACAGGCACATTAATAAAAGGGTTTGATCATGAATCTCCACTCAGTCCATACGCCCGTGAGGACGGTGAGATTTATCCTGGTATGTACGAGGGGATACCTGAGGAACTCCATAGCATTTTATGTCAACATGAGGAAGAATTGAATCGTGAGGATGTTACCTGTTGTATATGGCAAGAAGGGGATGACTTGAAGTGGAAGACAGGTAGTTGGATGAAGTATGCACTAGCTGAGGAACATGAAACAGATGCCGAGGGAGGGCTCGATTTTCTGCTCGGCTATATAGAGGAAACACCGGAGGCATACATAGATTGGGCTGAAGGGTACTACGATATGCAGGAGATGTCGTTGGCTGCTGTGACTGAAATATATAATCATGCACCCGTGAATGCTGATCTGATTCGGAGATTGAACCCGAACCGAAAGGTGTCAGTTGCGATGGATGAGATCAAGGAATGCGGCTGGGCTGTGCAAGGATTTTAAAGATATCTGAACTGTTGTTGCGAAAAAATAGATATTATTGTCTTTTTGCAATGAAATCATTGTCACAGTAACGGTTACAAGCTATAATCGAGTTGTTTAAAGGGTTAAATTACAAAGGATGGTGATATTTTGAAGAAACATTCAATGCTTTTGCTCTCATTCGTGTTAATGCTTATGACGATCTCTGCGGCGCCTGCTACATCCGGTGCGGCCAACTTTCCTAACACGGGTACGAATGGGCTGACCGGTTTTGCAGGCAATGCCAAGAATGAGAATGGCGTATCCAAGGCGGCTACAACAGGTGGCAAGAACGGTCAGGTTGTCTACGTCAGTAATCTGAATGATCTGAGAACACATATGGCGGGCTCTACAGCCAAAATCGTTGTGGTTGAACAGGATATCTCTTCCTCCAGCTTGCAAAAAGTTGAATTCGGTTCCAACAAAACATTGGTAGGTTCTTTTGACAGACATACCTTAACCAATATTCACTTCAGATCTACTTCGGGATCAAGCAATGTGATCTTTCAGAATCTGACGTTCAATCATTCAGCGAATATTAACGCTAACGATGATATCCAGATGTACATTACTACTGGCTCCAACTACTGGATCGACCATGTAACATTCTCCGGTCACAACTACAGCTCTAGCGGAAGTGATTTGGATAAGCTCCTATATATCGGTGACCGTGCAGACTATATCACCATCAGCAACTCCAAATTTGCGAATCACAAATATGGCATTATTCTGGGACACCCGAACGATGGTAATAGCAGTTATAACGGTGTGCCTCATGTGACGATGTCTAACAATTATTTCGAAAACTTGTATGTACGTGGTCCTGGACTTATGCGCTACGGTTTCTTCCACATCAAAAACAATTACGCGAATAACTTCAACCAAGCGATCACCATTGGTGAGAAGGCACGAATTTATTCTGAAAATAACTACTTTGGGGCAGGGGCTGAAAAAGGCGGCATCCTGGATGACAAAGGAAAAGGTGAGTTTACTGACACCGGCAGTACCCCTGCCCTGAATAGTCCAGTTTCTCCTAAAACCAACTGGAGACCAAGCTCCAATTATAGCTATCAAGTTGAAAGTGCAAGCTATGCACGTGAGTTCGTGACCAAGTATGCAGGTTCATCCAATACAACACTTGTATTTGGGAAGTAAGAGATTGTAATTCACATCTGCATAATGACCAAAAAAGCCTGTCTATATGCGCTGTCGCGCATCAGACAGGCTTTTTTATGTTCAAAATGATATGCAAGCATATCATTTTTCAAACCATATAAATTTATATAATTTCAATTCCGATATACATTAGACAGCGCTGTTTCCTTATTTTTGAATTTGATATGTATTGATGAATCTAACTACAGAAAGGGCCTACAATTCAAATCTAAACTATATAAAGGATGGGGAACATATGGATCGGTATGATGAAATTATTTTGAAAAGGAACAAATTGATTAGTATCATTTTGTGGATTATAGTTGCAATTGGTATTGGGCTGGCCTTTATTACCCCAAAGTTAATTTATTCCACTGGGGTATCTATGATTTTGGTAGCTTGGATTACATATGCTAATGTGAAAATGAAGCATATTCATGTTATCCCATGGGTAATTACTGCGTTAGTTACATTATGCGGAGTCTATGTTGGTTGGGGAACGGTCAATCTCACGTTAAGTTTGGTTATAGCTGCAATTCTCCTTTTATTTCCTAATAAGAAGTTTTTTATGGTTGGATTCTCAGTATTACTAGTACACAGTGTTCTTCAGTTATTTGTGGTCAACACTCTGGATTCCGATGCGATCGTAAGCAATATTGTCAATGTGGGTTTATTTGCTCTCACGGGAGTGATTTTGATGATGGTCTCACAGCTGAATCAAAAGCTTTTCCAAGAAAGTGAAGTCCGCTGGCAAGAGGTGGAGCACTCGAAACAAAGAGTGGAAACCATGCTGGAACGTGTTAAGGAATCAGTTACGGGATTGTCTCGTTATACAGATCAATTGAAGCAAAAAGTGGATGCGACTGGCTCTATCACCAATGAAGTGACACTTGGATTCAGTGAAGTTGCCAGAGGTGTTGAGTTCCAGGCGACCAGTGTGGCTGAAATTTCAGAGTCCTTGTCGATGTCGAACCAGCATATCAAGGATGTAGCGTTGTATTCCCAGCAGATGAAAGAATTATCCGTAAGTATGGCAACGAGCACGGAAACGGGAAGTACACAGATGGACCAACTAAACGTACAGATGCAAGAACTATATGTAACGATAGATACAACTTCAAGTGACATGCAAAAGTTTAACGAGGAAAGTGAATCCATAACGCTTATGCTTAACAGCATATCGGATATTGCGAGTCAGACGAACTTGCTCGCGCTCAATGCAGCCATTGAAGCAGCTCGTGCAGGTGAACATGGACGTGGATTTGCCGTTGTATCCGAGGAAGTCCGCAAGCTAGCCGAGAACTCGGGTCAGTCAGCCAGTGATATTTCAACCATCTTGTCCAGATTGAAAGGACAGACACAGGCATTGACGGATCGATTTGAGCGTATTCGTGTGGCGTTACAACAAGGAAGGGATCGTGTGAATACGGCGGAGGAAGTGTTTCGTACGATCAGTAGCAACTCTCAGGACGTACTGACTCAGGCAACAGATATCGAGAGCAGCTCGGCTACGATGAAGGAATCTTCCACAAGAGTTGTGAACGAAGTATCTGAAATTTCGAGTGTGACACAACAATCCAGTGCAGCTACAGAAGAGATTCTGGCTAGCATGGAAGAACAACGTAACCTGACACAGCAGATGGTAGAGAGCTTTGGCGAACTGGAGCAACTGATTGTAGACCTGAGTGATTTGGTCTCAGATCATCAGACTTCCTCCATTGAGAATAAACTTTAATAGTAAGCAGTTGGAAGTCCGTCTGTACGTGTTCATCGTGCTGGACGGGCTTTTTGCCGTCCGGGGTGCAACTTGAAACAGGCATTTGTTTCTTATACAGTGTTGTTTAGAGGTTGAAGGTATGGAGGAGAAGATTTATGAATTGGGTGGAGATTAGCAAGTCCAAAGATGTGGAACAGGTCAGTACAGCCATTGATGTACTGTATATTAACGAACAGGATGATCGTGGACGTACACCGCTTATGCTCTTTTTGACAAATCGTATGCCTATTGAAGCTATCCAGTGTCTACTGGAATCCAAGCCGGACCTGGAACTGAAGGACAAGCTTGGAGATACTGCGCTGAAAAAAGCCGTGAAGTTCAAGCAGGTTGAAGCTATTCAACTGTTGATTGAACACGGAGCCAAACTAGACGATCCACTTGGAATTCAGGCCAGTGCATGGAACTTAGCGAGACGTAATCCCGACATAGCCGATATGCTGCTGGACACCGATGGTGCTGTCAGACTCAAGCTGACCCAGGCGGAGCAAGCCGTTGTAGATGGGATATTATACGAGGAATCATCAGGTAAGGCAGCTGCCAAAATACGTGAACTGGACTCAGCTGTACTCCTGCATGCCATCGTGAACGAATACAACTGGGACGACAGTCCGGAGCCTATGATCGCTGTATGTGAACATCCCGAATGTGCGGAGATTACGCGGCTGGACATGGCAGAACTGTTGGATGCGGAATACTGGCTGGAGATGGATGAAGATGACATCACCGAGAGAGAAGACGGACCTGCTTATCGGCAGCTAGCAGAGCAATTATCGAAGAGAAGGTAGTTTCGACTTGGGAGTTAAAGGGATTATGTTACTTCATGGGGGAGTAGAAGGTGAAGAATATTGTAAGGGAAGACAGATCTGACTGCCGCAACCTGACAGTTGAGGAACGGAGCGGTAATCGTGCTGGACGCGTTCGCCTTTATGATCAGAATTCGATCAAAGAAATGAACTGGCCCGATACGGTGGACGGCAGATATGCAAGATTGTACTTGGAACCGATGATGCTGGATGGGACTCAGAGCTATATATCAAATGTGGAAACCACATTGCTGCTCGCTCGGCTGGATGATCTCGTTATCCCGCTGACAGTAAATGAAGCAGAGTATGACAATGCTTACGTATGTTCACCGTATACGCATTATGTAAGTTATGCCAAGCAGGAATTGAACATGTTACAGAAGCCGGTGTTGGAAAAAGGCCTTTCTGTGCTCCTTAGTCTGTTAGGTTGGGGAATGAGACAATCCCGGATCAACAAGGTTGTGCATGTGAATAACTGGCTGTTGTCCACGAATCTCTATCCTGCCATGTCCGGCGAGCAGGCGGTTAAGCTGCTTGTAGCGGTACAAGAGAGATACCCTAAGCATGCCGTCGTCTTTCGCTCCTTGTGTCCGGGACTTCATCCCGACCTGACGGACAAGCTGAGTGAAGCAGGGTGCCGACTGATCCCAAGTCGGCAGATCTATCTATACCGTGCGAGTGATCCGAATTTTGGCAATGCGAAGTCGCGCTGGTTGCTGAAACGGGATTATCAATTACTCGCCAAGCACGGCTATGATTTCGTTTCCGAAGCGGATATGACGATGACCGACATCCCGCGGATTGCAGAACTCTACAGATTGCTTTATCTTGAGAAATACTCCTATGATAATCCGCAATTCAGCGAGCGCATGATTACCACTGCGATGGCCACGGGAACACTCCGGCTGTATGGGCTGCGGAAGGAGGGACAGTTGGACGCGATCATGGGTTATTTCTGTAGGAATGGAGTCATGACAACGCCGTTATTCGGTTATGATACAGCAGTGCCCCAGTCTGTCGGACTATACCGCATGCTGTCAGCTTGTCTGATCGGACAGGCGCGCGATAACGGCCATCTGTTGCATGAGAGTGCCGGAGCTGCGCAGTTCAAGCGCAATCGTGGCGCTGTAGCGGATTTCGAGTATTCCGCTGTGTATGTGCGCCATCTTCCCCGAGGCAGACGCTGGTGTTGGTCTCTGCTCGATCGGTTGTTGAATCGCGTTGGCGTGCCGCTGATGCGCCGGATGAAACTGTAAAAAGCTTAAAGCTTACTGGGCCTCACTGAACTTCACTATGTGAGGTTGTGCGCTCAGGTGTAAACTGCACACATGCACACATAACTGCATCGTGATGCGTACACCTTTAACACTTGCCTAATTATGCATGTTCTGCGAGTTGCACCTCGAATCCATCCGGGTCGGCGATATAAATGAAACGTAGATGAGGATTAGGCTGAATGGGCCCGCGAATAATTGGAATATTCAATACTGCCAATCGATCCATTGCCTCCTCGAGTGAGTTCACCTCATAGCCGATCGATACGCCAGCCTCTCGTTTAAGAATAGATTCACTACCCTCAATCAACTCCAGCTGCGTTTCATTTTCCATGCCCAACATAGCGATCTGCCGTCCACGACTTTCGAATCTGCGCTGAATTGGAAGCCCAAGCTTATTGTGGTAGAAATCAAGCGAGGCTTCCAGGTTGCTGACCCTCAGCGTGATCCAGTTTAGTTTGACTAACATAGATGAATCTCTCCTTTGTTGTATCCTGTGAAACTAATATTATGTTCATTATACGATAAGCATAAAGTTGAATGAACATAGACAAACGATAATATGTAGAAGGGAATGCGAGAAAGAATCCACTGGATAATGAGTTGGGTCTATTACGCAGTTTACAAAATCGTAGGTGTATCAGTTAAAACGGTTCTTCTGTTTAAATTGAAAAAATTAACATAAATATATATGTAAGCGTTATTTTAAGGTGTATAATACAAGTATTATGAGAGGAGGCATGAAATGAAGACGTTTAAAAAATGGAGTTCAACGGTGCTAGCAGCCACGCTTGTTATGAGCATGCTGCCTGTCCAACAGCCTGTATTTGCACAAGAACAACAGGCGGAGCAGACTACCAACCCTGGATCGGGATCGATCGCAACCGTCAAACAGAATGGGAGTCCACTGAACGCTGACTTTGAGGATGGTACCCTTCAAGGCTGGTTGCCTCGCATAGGCAGCGAGAAGCTGACGGTATCACAACAGGCAGCGCATCAAGGTACATACAGCATGTTGGTCACCAATCGGGAACGCTCTTTCCATGGGCCGATGCTGCCGATGAAAGGCCTATTGAAGCAGAACACAACGTATAACATCTCGGTGTACGTCAAACTTACAGAAAAGCCTGCGACAGATCAGACGATTCAGCTAACAGCATACAAGAAAAATGGGGCTGAGAGCTGGAATATGCTGGACAAGGTTACGATTCCCAAAGATGATTGGCAGCAATGGCAGAAGATTACCGCGACATTCCAATACAGCGATAATCCAGAAGAATTGAATTTGTTTATTGAAACGCCTTATGTCTCCGACGATACGGTAGATACCTTATCATTTTATGTGGATGATGTAGCGATTGAGGAGGCAGGGGAGCTGGCTATTGAGACAGATATTCCTTCCTTGCAGGATCTGTATCAGAGCGAATTTCCCATTGGAGCGGCTGTATATCGCTGGCAGCTTGAAGGGGCATATGGTCAGTTGTTAACCAAACATTTTAACAGCCTGACGGCAACGTATGAGATGAAACCGAAGTTTGTCTCTCCTGCTAACGGTGTGTATGATTTCAAAGCTTCGGATGAATATGTGGGATTTGCACAGAAACATCAGATGGGTCTACGTGGACATGCCTTGCTCTGGCATATTGATGCAGCGGAGTGGATGTTCAAGGACGACCAAGGTAATCCTGCCAGCAGGGAACTACTGCTTAGCCGAATTCAGAACTACGTTGATACAGTCATGAAACGATATAAGGGCAAAATCTACGCCTGGGACGTTGTGAATGAAGCGATCGCAGACAGCAACGGCGATGCGAACGGATTGCGCAAAAGCCCGTTCTATGAGCTGATTGGCCCGGATTATATCGAGAAAACATATGAGTTTGCCCGGGCAGCTGATCCGGATGCAAAGTTATATTACAACGAGTATTTCACCGAAATCCCTGAGAAAAGAGAGCATATGTATCAATTGGTGAAACGGTTGAAGGACAAAGGGCTAATTGATGGTGTGGGGCTGCAATCCCACTATAATCTCGAATCTCCGCCCATTGATGAGATTGAGAAGACAATCAATCTGTTTGCTGGCCTTGGACTGGATATCCAGATTACCGAACTGGATGTAGACAGCGGCATTCCTTTTGGGGAGAAATTGCCTCAGGATGTTGCCGTGAAGCAGGCCTATCGTTATAAAGAGCTATTTGACTTATACCAGAAATATAGTGACGTTATTTCATCGGTGACCTTATGGGGTCTGCAGGATGAGAAGTCGTATAACAATCAGGCATTTTTGTTCGATGCTGCATTGCAATCCAAACCAGCCTACTGGGGGTTAGCAGATGAATCCAGCTTGCCTGTTTTGACGAATCGGGCAGTTACGCTGTCTGGTACACCAAATACAAAGGCAGCCAAACAAGATCCTCTCTGGAACAAGGCCGTTTCGACAGCGTTAAAAGGAAACTCAGGCACAGCAGCATTCCGCACGTTGTGGGATACCAACAATCTATATGTTCTGGTGGATGTAAAAGATACGACTAAACATTCGAAAGACAAGGTGGAACTGTTCATTGATGCGAACAATGGGAAGACCCCCGTTTACGAGGCGGATGACCGACATATCACGATAAGCCGTGACGGCAAAGGAACAGGAGCTAAACCGAATACGTATCGCGTTCGTGAAGCGGCAGACGGTTATCAGGTAGAGTTATCTATACCGTTGTCAGATGCACCAGGTATTCTTGCACGAGAAATCGGCTTAGATGTTCGGGTGACGGATGATGGGAATAGTGGTGCGGAAGGGAAGCAGATCTTGTATTGGAATGACCGCACATTAACCCAAGATCAGGACACGAGCAAATATGGTGTCATTCAACTTGCAAGTATGCCTAAATCCGCCAAAGCAATCCAAGGAATGGTTGCGATTGATGGAGAGAAAGACGCGAAGTGGAGTAAGGCTGCTCCATTCCAGATTACACCGCTGAATCAGAGCGGTGGAGCAACCGCCGAGGCTCGTGCGATGTGGTCTGGTCAGGATCTATATCTATTCGTTGATGTCACAGATCCGCAGATTATAACCGATGCTACCGATCCGTGGGATCAGGACTCCATTGAGATATTCCTGGATGAGAATCATCAGCGCACGCCTTTTTATCAATATGATGATGCCCAGTTCCGGATCAGTGCAGATAACGTGGCCACATTTGCAGGCAGTGCCTCATCTGGACGGCTGGAAAGTGCTGTGAAGAGAACGTCTAAGGGATATCAGCTGGAGGCTAAGATTAGTTTACAGTCTCTCATGCCAAAAGAAGGCCAAGTCATGGGATTGGAGCTGCAAATTAATGATAATCAAGGGGATAACAACAAGGGCACAGCGAAATGGAATGACTTAACCAATGATAGCTGGAAGAATACTTCCCAATATGGCATACTGACGTTCTCTAGCAAGTAGAGGAAGACAATGTCTCAAGAGAATATAGTTCATCCTATTACGGGTATCCCGTATAGTGTCGATCAAAGATAAGCATATTCAGATGCTCAAAAAAGCTGCGAGATTGCCTCGGCAGCTTTTTTGAGTGTGTTCATTTTTCTTAGAAGGCTCCTCTTTATTGAATCAAATCTACAGCCCCTTGAGGTACAAAAGCATCCACGCCGTTGTATACAATGACGCCTTCAAGTGAAGTTTTTTTGCCATTTACAAGTGCTGTATTTTTATAAATTTGCAGTTCAAGTTTGGTGCTGCCCTTGGTAACGAGAATCTTCGGATTTTTAGCATCGGTCAGATCCAGTTTGTATGCTGCACCTTTTGCGGTAAAGGCCTGCTTGGCAGGTACAAACAGTTGCTTGCTTACGCTGTCCAGATCCAGATCGAGTACACGAGCCATGTATTTGGCTACATCTGTGTTGTCAATGACACCGAATGGACGATCATTGTTTGGTGCATAGGTGTACAATACAACATCTCCACCAGTGTGTCCGCCGGTTGTCCAACCGATGCCTGCGCGTTTGCTAATCATTGGGCCAACCACATAGTTCAAGCTGCCTGGCTCAGCGGCTTTGATTGCAGCGACTTCTTCAGAAGTCAGATCAGAAATACCATAGTACTGTTTCATCACTGCTTTGATGTTTGTGCGTTTTGCATTCAGCTTCGCTTCGACGCCTTCACCTGTCAGCTTGGCCTTTTTCAAAGGGCCGATAAACGTAGACAAAGGCTCTTTATCATAAGTTCCTGTAGTTGCTGCATTACCAATGGTAAGACCGCCGTTCTGATGGTCAGATACGGCAATAACCGCTGTTTGTCCATCGGCTTTGGCGAAATCCATCGCTACTTTTACGGCATCATCAAAAGCAAGCACGTCACTGATAATACCAATCGGATCATTGGCATGAGCAGCCCAGTCCACTTTGCTGCCTTCCACCATCAGGAAGAAGCCATCCTCGTCTTTGGAGAGCACTTCAATCGCTTTGGATGTCATCTGAGCAATACTTGGTTGCTTGGCTGGATCACGATCCATATGATATGACAGGCTAGTCGGAGCAAACATGCCCCACAGCTTGTTCGAAGTCGATGCTTTCATCGCAGCAGGGGTGGTTACGTAATCGTAGCCAAGCGCTTTGATGGAGGTCACCAGATTGTCACCATCTTTGCGTCCTGCTGGTTCCAGATATTTGCTACCGCCGCCCAGTACTACATCCATACCATTGAAGACTTGTTGTTTACTGAGTGCGTCGTAGTTTTTACGGTCAGGATAATGTGCTGAGAAGTCCGCTGGTGTTGCATGCATAATTTCGGATGTAGCCACAATACCTGTTGCTTTGCCAGCAAGCTTGGAAGCTTCCAATACCGAAGCAACAGGTTTTCTTTCGTCACCTTTTGCAATGGCCTTTTGTCCAGGCATGGTGGCCTTGTCCGGCAATACGCCGACAAACCCGGTATGAGATTTATGACCTGTCGCAAAGGCTGTACCTGCAGGAGCCGAATCTGCAATCGGTGCATCCGCAGAGTGTGTACGAACCATACCGCTTGCCATAGAATCAATGGTCAGGGATGAGCCCTTGTACCATCTAGCCAGGGCGGTAGCATCGTTAGCCATACCGTCAGGAATAAGAATGATCACATTTTTGATAGGTGAACCAGAAGTTGTTGAGGTACCGTCTTCCACAGCCAGAGCTGCACTGCTGCCTCCAAGTGTAGCCGTAACAATGGTGGTTACCGCGAGCATCATTTTGGCTGCACGGATATTGAAGCGATTTAACATGAACATCCTCCTAATTGATATGTATATTTAGTATTCAAAACTAAGTGTATACATCAATTGCTAAACGAAGGTGCGAATTGGGTTAACTAAATGTAAAAATTACGATGTGAAACGGGTGCTGTAACATAACACAAGTTCAATCTACGAATTGCCAAAGCTGAAGCAGGTGTGAAATATAATAACAAAAGGTATTGCTAGCGCTTTCATTATATGCTAATATCACGGTAATAACAGGATTGTAACCTTAAACAGGGCAAGACCTGTTCCAGTTCATTCGTTGGATGGTTGATCAGACGATTGATTGCGTCTTTACTAGAGTGTAACCATAATATAATACTACACCTCATGATCTCAGGGTTGTTACGTAGTTGCAGGCAAAACCTGAATTGAGGGCGGCAGACCATGCTATATAGCCAAGTCTGTTTGCCTTTGATTCAGGTTTTTTTATATAGTAATTCGCCTGAATGTCATTAACAAGGGTTGCAGCAGTTTACATCAGCAGAAAGGAGGGCAGCTCTTCTATTCATCCATAATCAAGAAATATAATGATCTCAACATTGAAGTACCTGGCCTAACGTTGCGATCTGACTAATCTCTATTCCCATCATACACGACTAGACAGCGAGGAGATGTAACCAATGAAAAAAATGAAACGTTCTATTGCAGTAGCAGCGATTCTGAGCATGTGTGTATCGGGTTTGCCGGCATATGCAGCAGGAAATACATCATCATCCTTGTCCCCGGCTATGGACAAACTGGTAAAATCAGAGCTTATTCGCGGGAATGGACAGGGTGTAAATGCGGCTTATTTGAATAAGCATGCAACACGCATTCAAGCCGCAGTGCTTTACTTGCGTTTATCGGGTCTGGAAAAAGAAGCACTTGCCTATCAGGGAACCGAAACGTATGCCGATGCCGCTCAGGCAGGTAAAGTATTGCAACCTGTCGTTGGATATTTAAAACAACATCCTTATTTGGCTGGCGTGATCACGGAAACAGAACATTTTCAGCCTAATGCTCCACTGACGGCAGAGGAATATGCTGCGCTGCTGCTCAAGGCTCTTGGTTATGAAGCAGGCACGGATTACAAAGCAGGAGAAGCTTCTGCATATGCGGCAAGCTACGGGATCAAAGCCCTTGAAGATAAAGGAACAGCACAATTGACCAACCGTCTGATGGCTGAAGCCACGGCACAGGCTTTGCAGGTTCAGCTCAAAAATGGTACGGGTACGTTGGAACAAATCTGGTCAAAACATAAGCAAGACGGAGCGTTTAAACCTCAAACATTACAGCAAACGAAATATGGTGCCATCGATGGCAAAACCTATGATGAATATGGCACGCTTGGCTGGCTTGGTGTTCCATATGCAGCACCACCGGTAGGTGAGCTGCGCTGGAAAGCGCCGCAAGAACCGAAAGCCTGGACAGGCACAAGAGAAGCTAAAGAGTTCGCGGCAAACAGCCTGCAAATTTCCGGTAAAACTACTGTGGGCAGTGAGGATTCCTTATATCTGAACATCTGGCGCCCAAATACAACAAGCACGAAACTACCAGTGATGGTGTTTTTGCACGGTGGCGGCAATATGACCGGATCCGGCAAGGACTTCCAAGGCGAACAGCTCGCACGGAATACGAACAGTATCATTATCTCCGTGAACTATCGTCTGGGAGCACTTGGTTTCTTCCAGAATGCTGCGCTGAAAACAGGCAATGCGCTTGATGATTCTGGTAACTACGGCCTGCTGGATGCGTTCCGTGCATTAGAGTGGGTGCAGGATAACATTGAAGGATTTGGCGGTGATACAGGAAACGTAACGCTGGCGGGTCAATCTGCCGGGGCGCGTGACGTTCTCGCAACGCTCACCTCCCCGCTTAGCAAGGGCTTGTACCAGAAAGCCATTGCATTCAGCGGTGGTTTGACAACTGCTTCCCCTGAAGAAGGACAGCAGAAGTCCGAGGATGCCATCGTGAAATTGCTCGTCCAGGAGGGCAAAGCGGCAAATGTCGATGAAGCGAAAGCCTGGATCAGTCAGCAAACCCCTGCACAGCTAGAGACTTATCTGCGTGCATTGCCTGCCGACAAACTGGTGACTGTATTTGGCGGAACGGCCATCCGGATGCAGCCATTCCCGCATCTGTTCCGTGATGGTACGGTGATTCCAAAAGAAGGATTTGATGCGATCAGCAGTGGCAACTATGTTAAAGTTCCTGTACTGCTTGGCAGTCTGGAAACAGAGTTCTCCGCTTTTGCTTTTAGTGATCCTAACTTTGCTCCGTCCATTAATGATGGATCATTGCTCGCAGATCAGACGAAAGCAGCTCAATATGCGGCTGCGCTAAAATACGGTAGTGAAGCGTATGCGGGCTTTAATGCAGAGCGTGTAGCTGAGAAGTTAACCAGTGCAGCGGACCAGCCGCCAGTATACGCGTATCGTTTTGCATGGGGAACTCAGCCAGGCGTCATCTCTGAACATCTGCGCACAATCTTGGGCGCTCCTCATGGTGCTGATATGGACTTTTATACGGGACATGCAGCAGGTATTGCCGCTTACTTCCCTGAAGGTTACTTCAGCGATACGAACAAACCGGGACGTGAGCAGTTGTCGGCTGCAATGGCAGCTTACCTGAAGCAATTCCTGTATACGGGCAACCCGGGGACAGGTGGAACATCCGAACTGAACGAGTGGACGCCATGGACCCAAAATGCTACAGCTCCGATCATGCGTATGGATGCGAGTAACACAACCGCCGAGATCGGTATGTCCTCCCAGTATTATCAGGGGAAAGAGGCTGTGATGGCTAAGATGAAAGAAGAATTGCCTGAAGAGACATACAAACTGTTGAACGAAAAAGTACTTGCCGGTCGTTTCTTCTGGGAATAATGATAAATGACAGCAATTAACTTAAAATGAGGAGGAAGGACAGGGGAACATTGCTCCTGTCCTTTTTCTGTTGTCTTTAGAATGGATTACATAACTCTACTTATCTCACATGCTACCCTTGACTTTCCCCTGCACGGGAGACTGTATACTCACGTTAAGCTAATGGATTGGAGATGGTATATTGTTCAAAATCAGTACGTTTGCCAAACTCAGCAAACTTTCTTTAAAAACGCTGCGCTATTACGACCAGATTGGTATCCTCAAGCCGCGAAAAGTAGACGCGGACACAGGCTACCGATATTATTCCGCAGATCAGTTGCTCGAACTTAACCGGATTCTGATCTACAAGGAATTGGGCTTTACACTGCCGCAGATCACGCAGCTACTAGAGGAAGACATTTCGCATGAGCAGATTCAGGGCATGTTGAGACTGAAGCGAAGTGAGATTCAACAAATGATTGATATGGAACAAGCCAGGCTTGTCCGCATTGAGGAACGTATCCAGCTTATGGAGAGCGAAGGACAATGGGAGACAGGCCAGGAGATCCGAATTAAAGCCGAGGTTGCTCAGACCTTTATGTTCTTTACTGCAAACGGGGGAGAAGAGCGTATCCCAGAGCTTCTTCATCATCTGGATTCACTGCTGACCAAAGATCTGCGCCAATGGATTCAGGGCCCACAGGTTGTGTTGTGGCGAGAGGTGGATGGAAAAGAGGATGAATTCGAGTACGAAGTCGGTTACTTCTTGACGGGTGATCCTCCTGCTGTTGCTGAGCCATTTCAGCTCCGGAATCTGCCGCCGGAACCGATGATCGCCTCTATGGCGTTTCATTCGCATTCCACATTTGATGTGGCAGCTTGCGTGCATTTAGCACGGTGGATTGAGAAAAACAACTACCAGATCAAAGAGAACGAACCGGGCAGAGAATACTATTTGCCCTTATCCCCTGAACAGGATGCTCAGTACATCGAGATTCAGATTCCGATCAGATGCAGGTAACGATATAAGTTGAACTAACTTATATAGAAGGCTTAAGTGAAAACGAACATATAGAAGATGGAGTGAGAAGGATTGGAAAATAAAGGAACGATCTATATTCTAGCACTGGCTGTGTTTCTGATCGGCACCATTGAATACATTATTACCGGAATTATTGAGATGATGGCGACCGATCTTGGCGTATCGACGGCGGAAGCTGGGATGCTAGTGACAGTATTTGCCCTTGCGGCAGCTATCGTTGCACCTATTCTGATCGCAGCAACAATTAATGCCGATCGCAGGAAACTTTTGCTGCTCACCTTTGGGGTATTTATTGCCAGCAATGGCATCATGATGTTGGATCTCTCGTATGAGGCGATGATCTGGATACGCATCATTCAGGGAGCAAGCGGTGGCATGACAACAGTCGTTGCGATGGCGGCAGCGACAAGGCTTGTGGAGAATGAAAAACGAGGTAATGCGATCGGAATTATTCTGATGGGGCTAAGCAGCTCGCTTGTGCTTGGTGTGCCGATCGGAACATTTTTCAGTGAAATGATTGGCTGGAGGATGTTATTTATTGTCATTGGTCTGCTCAGTGTTGTTCCATTTCTGATTATCTATCGAAAGGTTCCTTCCATCCGAGGGCAAGAGAAGGTAACAGTGAATATGCAGCTCTCATTGCTGAAAAATAAATCGATTATAATCGCATTGATGATGTCACTGTTATATGTGGGCGGCTACGCAACCTTGTTCACGTATATTACGCCGTTTTTGCACACGACTTCGTCCCTTACCATGACAGAAATTAGCTTGATCTTGTTTTTGGCAGGGATCTGTAGTTTTATCGGTTCCAAATTGGGTGGACAACTGGCGGATGCCAGAGGATCGAAGTTTACTATTTTTCTTGGATTAGTGTTGCAAGGTCTGACACTTTTGTTATTTGCTGTAACGGGGACACATCTGATCTTGCTGATCCTGGTTCTGATGATATTTATGCTGGCTACATGGAGTATCTCTCCTGCCCAGCAATTATATCTGGTGACGCTAGCGCCTCGTAGTCCGGACATTGCGCTAAGTTTGAATACGTCATTTATTCAATTTGGCTTTGCACTTGGTTCCGGGTTGGGTGGGCTTGTGATTAGCCGTTCATCGGTTCTGGCACTAAATTGGGCAGGTTTTGTTGCTGTAGGTATAGCTTTCGGTATAGCCATATTACAGTTTAGAAGAGCAAGTGCAAGACAAGGAGTAGCGGCTTCTACACAGGAAATCAATACGCATTGAGATGGGGAGAATTATCGAAAAATGGTCAGATAAAGTCAGAAGGTCAAATTTAGTCAAAATGAATGGTAAAACGATCTATGTTTATATATTTAGCCAAAATCGCCGATCATTGCCTTATATCGCTTTTTATCCGCTTTGAACCTTCGTAGCATCATGAATACAATAATAGATGTAAGCAACAACTAAACCCAACCACATATAAGGAGATGATGTTTCATGTTTGATCTGATTCCATTTCGCAGAAGAAATGATGACCCGTTCGGACAGATGCTGAAATCCTTCCATGACATGGTTGATACCTCATTTTTCTCTTCGTTTGGATCAAGTATGCAGCCATTCCGTACGGATATTCGAGAAGAAGATGGCAAGTATCTGGTCGAAGCGGAACTGCCGGGTATTGCTAAAGAAGACATCGACATTCAAGTGCAAGGTAATGAACTTGTTATTCGCGCCAAACGGAATGAATTGGTTGAGCAGAAGGACGACGACAACCGAATAATTCGTCAGGAACGCCGTGCTGGGGAATTTGTTCGCCGTTTCTACGTGGATCATATTGATGAAGAGAATATCAAGGCACGGTTGGAAAATGGTGTACTGAAGCTTGATATTCCGAAACGTCCCGGCGATGATCAGACGCGCAGACGTATTCAGATTGACTAATGAAAATAGCTGTCTGCATGCCATGATAGGTATACTGTAATAATCACAAGAGCGCTGCAAGGTGCGTGAACAAAAGTATAGACGGTAGAAAAGGACTTCACATTCTTCATTGGATGTGAAGTCCTTATATTATGGCATTATTGTTCTTTATAAAAATTCAGTCTATTTATTCATGTTGTATATTACATTAATAAACATATTTTATCATAATGGGCACTATAATTTCTAATTTATAGTTAATAGTCTATGCCTCTCGTGATTGCCCCACATAGTATGTGGAGAAATATCACGGAGGTGAGTTCATTGTTAAATCATCATGGAAAACGCATTTGTAGACGTAAATTTAAAAAAGGATCGAATTGTGCTGTTAAGGTTAAGGTGGTAAAGGTTAAACCTAAAGTTGTTGTTAATGCACCGCAAGGCGTTCAAGGGATACCTGGACCAGTAGGACCGATAGGTCCAAAAGGGGCGACAGGTGCTCAAGGGATTCCAGGGCCAGTAGGACCGGTAGGTCCAAAAGGGGAGACCGGCGCTCAAGGACTGCAAGGGAATCCGGGTATACAAGGACCAGTGGGACCAGCAGGCGCGGTCGGAGCAGTGGGCCCTGCAGGACCAGTAGGCCCGGTAGGCCCAGCGGGTCCAGAAGGCCCAGCAGGTGCACCAGGAGCAACAGGGCCAGCCGGTCCAGCTGGGGCTGGAATCTCCGATTTTCTGAGTGTTTTCCGAGCAGATCCTGGCACAGGCACAGACACAGTACCTGGCGACTCACCAATAACTTTAACCGGGGTTCTGGCTAATGTTGGAGGTGCCTTCACTTTCGTACCGCCATCCTCGACGATAACAATTAATGAAACAGGAAGTTACTTGATCACTTTTACCATTCATAATCAGGGCAATGCGGATTTCAACCTCACGGTAAATGGAACGCCCATAACACCTGTGCCTTTCACTGGTGATGGAGGAGGACCGATATCTGCTGAAGTTATTATTACGGTCACAACGGTTCCGACGACGATCCAGCTGGTTAATGCGAATGCAACTCCTGCACAGTTGCATAACAATCTGAATACCACTATGACCATTCTAAAACTGACTCCTTAATTCCGATTCTCAATATAGTCTATGTCAGCATAAAAATAAAAGTTTATGTCTTTTATCCAGTCAATAAGTCTATTTATCAAGTAATATAGTCTGAACTAGCAGGAACTAGAGAGTGGCGGGACGATGAAGTTCATAGACTTCACCGCTGCTCTCTGCGTTTCCAAACCCGGCCTATCATTTGAACCAATCCATTATGAAGATAAAAGATTGCACCAATAATGTGATAATCTGGTGAATTGTTTGCTATATAAGTCCATATTGCTTCGTTCTTCATTATACTTAATGAAAACGGAAGAGGAGATGGACTCCAGATGAGAAAACAAATGTGGATCATTGCAAGTTGTGTCGTTGTGATTGTAATAGGAACCTATCTGTTGGTAAGTAATACGGGAAGGGAAGAAGCGGATACAATCAATGCACCCAACATCAGAAATTTGGTAGAGGATATCAGCACAGGTAAAGAGAAACCTGAATCTGCTTCCATTAATGCCACACACTTAATAGTCACAGGACAGGATAAACATACGACAACATATAAATTACCTGAAAATGAGTTTTTTCTTTCTATTGCACCTTACGTTGAGCAGACCCATCCCTGTGCAATTCATAGCTTGACCGGTTGTCAGGGGGAAATGAGAAACGAGGAGTTCCATGTAACGATTCATGATTCTGAGGGGAATACCTTAATGAAAGAAGAAGCGCTAAAGTCTGGTGCAAACGGATTTATGGATCTCTGGTTGCCCAGGGACAGAACTTATCTGATTCGTGTAGTGCATGATGGAAGAGTTGCCGAGACCCAATTATCTACATATGAGAACAATGATACGTGCATTACAACGATGAAGCTAGGCTAAAACAAGTGACATCTATCCAAGGGAAGAGGATTGCGCAAAGGGAGTTCATTCATGTCGAGTAGGATAGAAATAACCTGTGCATAGAATATAAACTAATAAAATGTATGCTAATAAGCTGTTCCCGGTTCGTCCCGGGGACAGCTTATTTAGCGTTTAACTTCGCCGAATGCCGATACAACGCTAGAGTCTGGCTAGCCATGACTGGAGGAGATGAACGGGGCATCACCACCTGCATGACGCTTGCGATATTCTCCGGGGGTCAGCCCGTATCGACGCTTGAACATGCGAATGAATGAGTTAACATTTTGATAGCCGACTTGTGCGGCAATGTCTTGAATTCGCAGATCCACATTCACAAGCAGTTCTTTGGCCCGCTCAATCCGCAGATTATTCAGATATTCACTGAAATTAATGTTCGTCTTTTCCTTGAAAATACTGGAGAGGTACCCTGGTGTTAAATTCAACTTATCTGCGACCAGATTCAGATTAATATCTTCCCCATAATGATGATCCAGATAGTCCAGTGCAAAGCTGATGACCGGATCACGGGTTTCCAGCTGACTGCGAACAGCCGCAAGGACGGGCTGAACCAGTTCCTGAAGCGATTCCCTGTATTGCTGCACGGAATGAAAATCGCCGAATGCCTTTCCGGGAGGAGAAGAGTGAAGTTTGGCCTCAATGTGTTTCAGATTCAGCTTCATCACCGTTTTGCCGATTTGTTCCACTGCGCCAAGAGCAAAGGTGCGGAAGTCTTCCGCGGCCGCATCCTTGTGTTGCAATTGCTCCAATTGTCGATCAAGCCAGGCGAGAACGGCATCTTCCTTGCCGGATTGCAGTAGGTTGAACAGCTCCTCTCCATAGGTGACCTTCACATGAAAGGCATTCGATGAAGAAGCACGTGGTTCCACAATAACCTGCGTCTCCGCATTCAGTCTGCGTTCTTTCAACAGCATGGACAGATTGCTGTACGCATCGGTGAATGGAATTTCCCCCGAATATACTGGACTTACCGCGATGGTTAGATAGAGGGATTCTTCGGTAGCGAGCAATTCCTTCAATGTATCCAGTGCTTGTAGTATACCGCTCTGCGGACCGGGATCAAACAGCAGCAGAAGCAGCTGATCCTGCTCAGGCTGAAGTGCGACACAGTTGTTTTTATTGCTGGTGAACAGGCCCTGAATCAGCTTCCACATTAACAGCGTATATTGCCCTAATTCATCCGGCGGAGACTTGAAGCCGACCTTGAACAAAATGGAGACGTAGGGTTGTTCGGGTTGCCGAACCTCTTCAACATCTGCCAGATAGGAGCTAAGGGGGATGTTCTTCACTCTATGGGTATAGGCATACTGGCGTATCAAAGAGTTTTTCTGCGCCATGTCACTTTGAATGTAGCGGTTATTCTCTAGTATGGAGCTGAGGCGTTCACCGATGATAGCGAATTCCTGTACACTGCTCAACTTATCTACCCCGCTGTCCAAATTCCGGTCAAGAGCGGAAATAAGGCGCTGAAGCGGCTGGTTTAATCGCAGACTGAAAAATAGGGAGGAGAGCACGCTAATTAGAATAGCAGCACCGAGCAGGACTGCCAGCAGGATCTGCATACCGCGCATTTCCGCAGCAATTACCGCAGCTTGGGTGACCCGGACGTAGGTGAACCCGGTTTGCTTCCCTTTTTCATAAAAGTAGTACTCATCTCCAACGCGTTCATGTCCGCCTCCGTCTTCTGGAAGCTGCGGGTTCTGCATATCCCCCTCCTTTGTGGTGAATAGCAGGCGTCCCTCTTTATCTAGAATGTAGAACGGATTATTGCCGGCATCGCCATACGTATCCTGCATATGCTGGGGGTTCAGCATAACAATGCCATACACATCTTCGTAAGGAATGGCTTTCATCATAATGGGCATTAGCTGCCCGAGAGAACGGGAGGAATGGACGGTGTTTTCTGTAAAATTTGCAGCAGGCATCACTTTCAGGAACTGATTGTTCATCGTTTGAGTTCTCCAATAATCAGGAGGATATTCCTTGCTATAGTAGTATTTCCCGAACATATCGCTGGCACTGCTAAGACCTTCCTTCTCCAGCACATAGTCTTCTTGTTTGAAATAAAGAATGAAATTGTCTATATGCAAAAAAGGATTGGTATACAACGTGGATAGATCTGACTTGACCTCTGCGGGAAGATCGTATCGGCGGTTCTCCTTAAGATGGCTCAACATGCCCAGGTTAGCTGTCCAGGTATCCGATTGCGTGAGGGCCAAAATCATATTCTGAGTCAACCGAAAATGGTTCTCATATCCCTCGACGGTCTGGGCAAGGCCCAGTTCATTTTGTCTGACCATCTCCTGATAGACCTTTTTGCTTAAGTACAGATGAGAGAACAGGTTAAATGAAGCCAAAATCAGGATGACACTGACAAAGCTCAGCATTAGCTTGACAAACAGTCTGTTTAGCGAAAATTTGCTGGTAAGCAGTCCCCTCATATGACATCCCCCCTTGGATACAGCCGCAGAACGTTTGGTCTAATCCTATCATAGCGGCATAAATCTGACACAAACAATATACACTTTTACTGATTTATACGCGGATATTTGGAAAATAAGCCTATGGGCGAAATGTTATATAACATGTAGATAGCGCTTTCTTACCGATTTTGGCTATAATTCGGAGACTCACCCCGGAATTCGAGGGTAAGTTAGCTGACATACAAGGGGCTTGATACACAATTCAGCAAAAAGGGGGCATGCGGATGGCTGGTGCTGACTTGATGCAAAGCAAACTGCAACAGGAAGTGAACCAACCACTTCATTGGAAGCCGCGGATGATTAGAATCTGGAACAAGAACAAGGCGCTATGGCTGCTATTCCTGCCATGTCTTCTGTATTACCTGATCTTCCGGTACGCGCCGATGTTTGGTCTTGTCATCACGTTTAAGGATTACAATCTGTTTAAAGGAATATGGGCCAGCGATTGGGTGGGATTCAAATATTACCAGATGTTTCTGGAGAATCCTGACTTTTGGCCCCTGATGAAGAATACGTTTTTACTGGGAATGTATAAGCTGGTGTTCGGTTTCCCGGCCCCGATCATTCTCGCAATCCTGCTAAATGAGGTACGCAAGGCCGCATTCAAGCGTTTTGTACAGACGGTCAGCTATCTGCCGCATTTTATCTCCAATGTCATTGTAGTGAGTATGGTGATTATGTTCCTCTCCCCGACCGGAGGGCTGATTAACAATCTGCTTGCAGGGATCGGTATCGCACCGATTAATTTCATGAACGAGCCAGGGCTGTTTCGGGGCATCTATGTTCTGTCCGAAATCTGGCAGCACATCGGCTGGGAGACCATTATTTATCTGGCCGCGCTAACAGCCATTGACCCACAGTTGTATGAAGCCGCGGATATGGACGGAGCAAGCCGATTACGCAAAATCTGGCATGTCACACTGCCCGGTATCTCACCCGCAATTGTTATTACGTTGATTCTGAATATAGGCAAAGTGCTGGAGATTGGCTTCGAGAAGGTCTTCCTGATGCAGAATCCGGCGATCTACGATACGGCAGATATAATTAGCACTTATGTTTACAGAGTCGGCATGGTTCAGGGGAATTTCAGCTATGGGGCCTCCATTGATTTGTTCATGGGAGTCATCAGTCTGATTTTCATATACACTGCCAACTTACTCAGCCGTCGATTCAGTGAGACTAGTCTATGGTAGAAAGAGGTGTGAGCGTGAAGTCACTCCAGTTTTCCTTGTTTAATGTTGTGACCTCCCTGATCCTTCTGCTCGTTGTGGTGGTTACACTCTATCCGTTCCTTCATATGCTGGCCGTCTCCCTCAGCAGCAATGCCAACGTCATCCAAAACAATATATCTTTCTGGCCCAAAGGGTTCAATCTGAGCATGTACAAACTCGTCCTGGGAGATCCCCAGATCTGGATGGCTTACCGAAATACCCTCCTATACACCGTGCTTGGCACATTAATATCGATGGTGGTCACCTCGACAGGAGCTTACGCATTGTCAAGAAAGGACATGGCACTGCGCAATACGTTCACTGTACTGATTATTATTACGATGTTCTTCAGCGGCGGGATGATACCCACCTTCCTCGTCGTTCGTTCTCTGGGGCTTGTGGATACCATATGGGGGATGGTTCTCCCGGGGGCAGTCAGCACTTGGAACCTCATTCTGATGCGTACATTCTTCTCAGGCATCCCCAAAGAGCTGGAGGAATCAGGCCGTATGGACGGTCTGAATGATATAGGCATCTTCATTCGTATTATCGTGCCGCTGTCCAAGGCATCCTTCGCCACGATTGCCCTGTTTTATGCCGTGGGCATGTGGAACAACTTCATCTTTCCGCTGCTCTATCTAAGGTCACCCGATTTGTTTCCGCTCCAGGTGCTGCTGCGTAATCTGGTGCTGGCTGGCAGTGCAAGTTCAGGTGACGTAACGTCCATTGGTGGAGATAACCTGGTAGTTGAGGAATCGCTCAAGTATGCGACCATCATGGTCTCAACTCTGCCGATCCTGGTCATCTATCCGTTTGTACAGAAGTACTTCGTTAAGGGAGCCATGATTGGTGCTGTTAAAGGCTAAAGGCATACAAGGAATGCACCGCAAATTCAGAGTAAGGGAGAGAGGTTTATGGGCAAATGGAGATCGGTATTACTTCCTCTGCTGATTGCAGTAACAATGGTGGGTGGGTGTAGTGGTGGCAAAGGTGCATCTCCGCAAGTGGATGACCCGGAAGGCAATGCCGGAAGTTCCGCGGGAACGGGGAAGACATTCACTGCACTGTTGTATAACAATCCCACGTTCCCTTATTCCAAGAGTTGGCCCATCTGGGACTGGCTGAAGGAAAAGACTGGTGTCACGCTGGAGGTGCAGACACCTTCCGGCAAGCTGGATGAGAGCCTGAACCTCGCCATTGCCTCCAAAACGCTGCCTGATCTGATGTATATGCCCAATCGCAAGGATTCCAACAAGTTTGGACAGCAGGGTGCGCTGGTGGATCTGTTGGAGCATATGGACAACATGCCGAATCTGAAGGCATGGATGAAGCAATACCCCGAGGAAACGAAGGCTGTCCTGTCCGCCGACGGCAAAATGTATATGTTCCCCAATCAGGGGTTCGGCGAGACGAACCGTATGATCTGGATGTACCGCAAGGATGT
>JAFWEX010000046.1 GCA_017512705.1 Paenibacillus sp. | reverse complement strand
TCCAGTGTCGTTGCACCGATGCACTGCAATTCACCACGAGCGAGGGCCGGTTTCAGAATATTCGATGCGTCAATCGCACCTTCCGCACCACCTGCACCAATCAGCGTATGCAACTCATCGATGAACAGGACAATGTTGCCCGCTTGGCGAATCTCATCCATGATTTTTTTTAAACGATCTTCGAACTCACCACGATATTTGGTTCCGGCAACAACCGAACCCATATCCAGTGTCATAACACGTTTATCACGTAATGTTTCTGGAATTTCGTTCGCAATAATTTTCTGTGCAAGACCCTCAGCAATCGCTGTTTTACCTACACCAGGTTCACCAATCAATACCGGGTTATTTTTGGTACGACGGCTCAATACCTGAATAACACGTTCAATTTCCTTACTACGGCCAATAACGGGATCAAGGTTATTCTCTCTAGCATACGCCGTAAGATCGCGAGCCAGGCTGTCCAGAGTTGGTGTGCTCACGTTGGCAGGCGTGCCATTGTGACTGGAAACAGCTTCACTGCTACCAAGCAACTGCAGCACTTGTTGACGCGCTTTGTTCAAGCTGATACCCAGGTTGTTAAGCACACGTGCCGCAACCCCTTCACCTTCACGGATCAATCCGAGAAGAATATGCTCTGTACCTACATAGGTGTGGCCAAGTTTACGCGCCTCATCCATGGACAATTCAATGACTTTCTTCGCACGTGGCGTATATGCAATGTTCGTAGGTTGCTCCTGGCCACGGCCAATCAGCGTTTCTACTTCATCCTGAATTTTTTCCAATCCGAGTCCCAGGCCGATCAGTGCTTTGGCAGCAATGCCTTCGCCTTCACGAATGAGGCCGAGCAAAATATGCTCCGTACCGATGTTATTGTGACCGAGACGGACAGCTTCTTCCTGCGCGAGTGCGAGCACCTTCTGGGCCCGTTCCGTAAATCTTCCAAACATCATATCTCCTGCACCTCCATGGTTTTGGATAAAACGAGGGAATTCAATCTAATGATAACCCTTCGTATCTTCATATCATTTTTGTTTGCAGCCATGCTGCGAATAAAATCATTAGTGGCTCCGTTAAAAGCAAGAACCGAATTATATATAAACCGCAGATGCGGTGTGAAACCAATTTTAAAATTCAAGGATAGCTTATCCAGAACTTTTGGCTGCATTGATCGTATCACGAATTAGTTGAGCACGATAGATGTCACGTTCATCTGTACGTATATCCCCAAACGTTTTTTGTAAAAATCCTGGTTGCGTCATCACATTCAACTCATTCATGACAGGGATGGACAATCCATCTAACAATCCAAGATCTACGCCTAGACGAACATCAGACAAGCGTTGTGCTGCTTCCTTAGTATCTACAATAGCCGCATGAGACAAGATGCCGTAGGAACGCATTACACGATCTGTAATACGTAGTCTGGATTCAGTAATTAGTCGTTCTCTAGCCGTACGCTCATGACCAATCATTTGCAGTACAACACTATGAAGATTATCAATAACCTCTTGTTCCGTCTGTCCAAGTGTGATCTGATTCGAGATCTGGAACAGGTTACCCATCGCCTCGCTGCCCTCACCGTATATTCCTCGAACCGTTAACCCCACTTGGGATACAGCTGTTAAAATACGGCCAATCTGCTGCGTCATAACGAGTGCGGGCAAATGCATCATCACGGATGCCCTCACACCTGTACCTACGTTCGTAGGACAACTGGTTAGATATCCTCTATGATCATCAAAAGCATAATCCACATGCGCTTCAAATGCATCATCTATTGCGGAGGCCTTCTCCCAAGCTTCTTTCACCTGGAACCCCGGATAGAGGCACTGGATACGAAGATGATCCTCTTCGTTGATCATAATGCTGACCGACTCATCCTCACTGAGGATAACGGCCCCGTTTCTCGATTCATCCGCAAGACTCGGACTGATCAGATGTTTTTCAACCAGCACACGCTTGTCGAGTTCTTCGATGTCCACGAGATCAAGTGTGGTAAAATCTCCGAAAGCGTGTACCTCATCGTACTGAAGTACTTCGCTCAGTTTATTCAGCACTTCTTCCGATTGCTCATTGGTAGCCAACATCGGAAAGGGGATGTGCTGAAGGTTACGTGCAATGCGCACGCGGCTGCTGATTACAATCTCTGAATCGGCTGCATCACTGCGCATCCAGTCACTGAGCGCCTTCTCTGTAAAGCGCAGATTAGGCATTATGCTTCCCTCCTACTCATGACAAACTTTACTCCTGGGCTATTTCTTTTTCAAGTTTTCGGATCTGATCACGAATTTGAGCTGCTTGTTCAAACTCTTCTTGAGCAATACTTTGTTGAAGATTTTGCTTCAGATCAGCGATCTGTCGTTTTACCTTAATTCGGCCACCCGCTCTGGCAGGAACTTTACCTACATGAGACGTGCTGCCATGCACCCGTCTAAATAATGGGTCGAGACGACTGTCAAAATATTTATAACAGGAACTGCAGCCAAAACGGCCTATTTTACTGAACTGAGCATAGGTCATGCCACACTCTTCACATTGCAGTGCCTTCGCAGGTACTGCACCTGCACTTTTGCCTGCCGGGTCAAAATCAAGCAAGCCGGACAATAAATTGTGAATGGAAAATCCTCCTGCTGTTCCAGGGATCATCTCTCCCTTCTCACGAGCACATGATTCACAAATATGAAATTCCGTCTTCTCTCCATTTACAATTTTGGTGAAATGAAGTGTAGCCGGACGTTTATTACATTCTTGGCACAGCATATAGATGTACCTCCTTTGACCCCGATAGTTTTCATTTACCGAGCAAAGATATTAACATCGCCTTCAACATTCTGGCACGAATTTGATCCCGGTAAGGAAGTTTGACCATAAGAACCTCTCTCGAAACAGCTGCACGCATCAACCCAGCTTCTCGTTTGCTTAAGAAACGTGCTTCTTCCAGTTGATAGATCAACCCTTCCGCAGCAGTCTGTCCAATCTCTTCACCAATACTGTGATGGAGATGGTTGTGCAGTGCGGATTGAGCAGGCAATTCAATGCGCTGTATTCGAACATATCCACCACCGCCACGTTTACTCTCGACGAGATACCCCTTTTCAAGAGTGAAACGGGTGCTGATGACGTAGTTGATCTGGGAAGGTACACATGAAAACTGATCTGCCAGATCATTACGCTGAATTTCAATCATTCCTTCGGGACTTTCGTGCAAAATACCCTTCAGATATCGTTCGATAATATCAGAGATATTACGCATCCAATCATCCTCCACTGTCTGAAACGTTAAGTCAATAAGGACCCGCACGCCCCCACAGAGTACACCTACACCACCCATTTAACCATTCAGAGAAACAGCGAATCTGGCTGCATCTGGTGGTCAAACAAGAGAGTCAAGGAAGCACGAAGGTCCTTTAAATCATTCCTTTGATCATCCAATGATTGTATATACGAAATATGGTACTATCATCAGAGAACCCTAAGAAAGCCAAGTATCATGTCGCAGATATATTATATGCATTTATCCTTTGGTTGACTTTGACTTTCTTTGACTTTATATACATTATAGCATATTTTGCAGGTTTGCCAAGTGGGGGTACTATTCATTTTTTACGATTTTACACGAAATATTCGCCTGACACAAAAAAACCTCTCCCTACATTGGGAGAAGTCTTGTTGTCTCACTATTGCGCTCTGTATCTATTCGGATCAATTCATACCCGCTGTGCTTAAACTTAGAAGAAGTCGAGTAAATAGGTTCCTCGAACTGGAATAGCCTTCTCCAGCGCCTGAATGGCAGCAGATGTGCCCTCAATCCGCCCGATCTGTTCCATCTCTACAGGTCTTCGATACCCCATCAACATTGTGGTAAGCGATTGAATATGGAGTCGAATGAGCTGACCCCGTTGACCCTCATGTTCTGATTCGGCTTTTTTCCAGATCGAAGCAGTCCCGTTCATCGCCACGTTTAACTCCCATACCCCTTCATTCCAAGGAGCGTACTGGTCCTCAACCTCAAGTAAAATCTGTATAGGCGATTCCTGGCTTGCAAAGGGATACTGCGAAATGAACTGTTCCACGCTAACGATTCGCGCCATAAAGTACGGCACGACCTCTTGTTGAATTCTTGGATTGTCCAGTTGAAAAGCAAGCATATCATCTGCAGGCGCTTGTAAAGTCACTTCTTCAATCATGGAGTCATGATTGGCAATGAACGTCCACAGTCCTTCTCTCGCCTCTTCATTCAGGTGGATCATCTCGCCGATGGTGAACTTTCTTTCCTTGACCTCGTAGAACACATAGCCTTGTGGTACTTCTGCTTCATCATAGTATACGGCCCGCTGGCTACCTTTTTTCAGAAATACTGAACGGGTCCACCAAGCATCATCTCGATCCAAAGTTCCATTATAACGAGCTGCATACGCATTATAAACCTGCTTCAAGACAGCAAGTTCCGGATTTCCCCGTTTGACGGTACCCCGCGTTATCTTCTTAGCTGGCAACTGGGAGGTGGACAGTTTGTATCTCTTATATTCAACATACGTTTCCCAACCATACTTCCGATAAAAAGAAAATGAAAAGGGATGCAGGAAAGATATGCTCTGTTTATTCCGATTCATCTCTTCCAGCGCAGATTGTAGCAGTTTTGCTACCCAGCCCTTACGTCTGTACTCTGGCCAAGTAGCTACAGCTGCAATTCCGCCCATTTCGAAAGATCTTCCATGGATATGTGTTTGAAAAGGGACAATCTGAAGTTTGGCTCCCACCTGTCCATCTGCATATACACCAAGCACATTTTGTTTCGCGAATTCTTCGCGCCGCATCTCGATCTGTTCTTCTGTCAGTTTGAACTGAAAGGCATACTCTGAAAGCGCCATACACGCTTCATAGTCCTCCATCGTTAATTTGCGAATTTCCATGTATTGCTGCACCTCATTCTCTCATAATGTAAGTCCATTTTATAAAAAGGCTAGGTAGCTCTCGCTCTTACAATTGAGTGTGTCAGAGGTTTCCGCTAAAGTCAAACAGGAGATGCCACGTTCACATCTCCTGAATAATAAATACATATAATAAAAACCACCACCAAATTTCATCGGCAGTGGTTCTTTGCTTGGCGGCTTCCTACTCTCCCAGGACCCTGCGGTCCAAGTACCATCGGCGCTAGAGGGCTTAACGGTCGTGTTCGGGATGGGTACGTGTGGAACCCCTCCGCCATCGCCACCAAAC
>JAFWEX010000045.1 GCA_017512705.1 Paenibacillus sp. | reverse complement strand
GCTTTTCCTGTTTTGAACGTAGCATGTAAAGACACCATCCCGATCTAGTTTATTACTTATATTATACAACATTAACGCGGTGCCGTGTTGAAATAAGTGCGTATAAAAATAGCTGCCGATACTTTCTCGACAGCCTGAGAACGTATCTACGTTCTCTTTTCTTTCAGATCATATAAAAATATGAGGTGATTAATACATGAAACTTTTATATGTTCTTATCTTGTTCATATTGGGTATGGGATGCTCCGCTCTTCTGCATGCAGGTCATCTCAGACTGTCTGATGGTGTATTGTTTGTAATTGCAGGTATCTTGTATCGTATATGGAACAAAATTGATTAGTATTACCTCGCCCGATACTCCTCGGCTTTCTCCTGCATGCCGGCAGCGACCGCTTCGTCGTCGTTCAGGCCACGATCTGCCGCAAAGGCACGAATGTCCTGCGTAATGCGCATGCTGCAGAACTTCGGCCCGCACATGGAGCAGAAATGTGCCTCTTTCGCCCCTTCTGCTGGCAACGTCTCATCATGATAGGATAACGCCCGTTCTGGGTCGAGTGACAGATTAAACTGATCCCGCCAGCGGAACTCGAAGCGTGCCTTCGACAGCGCATCATCCCTGCGTTGCGCACGTGGATGGCCTTTGGCTAAATCAGCTGCATGAGCGGCTATTTTATAAGCAATAACCCCCTCACGCACATCGTCCTTGTTGGGAAGCCCCAGATGCTCCTTCGGCGTAACATAGCAGAGCATGGACGTTCCAAACCAGCCAATCATCGCTGCTCCAATGGCAGACGTAATGTGATCATATCCCGGTGCAATGTCCGTGGTCAGCGGCCCGAGGGTGTAAAACGGCGCTTCCTGGCAGATTTCCATCTGTAGATCCACATTCTCTTTGATCTTGTGCATCGGCACATGCCCCGGCCCTTCGATCATCACCTGCACATCATGCTTCCACGCAATCTGTGTTAATTCACCAAGTGTGGCCAGCTCTGCCATCTGTGCCTCATCATTGGCATCGTAGATGCTGCCTGGACGCAGTCCATCCCCGAGGGAGAACGCCACGTCATACCTTTTCATAATCTCGCAGATCTCTTCAAAATGGGTGTACAAAAAGTTCTCCTCATGATGTGCCAGACACCACGCCGCCATAATTGAGCCGCCCCGTGACACGATACCCGTCATCCGTTTCGCCGTCATTGGAATATATCGTAGCAGCACACCCGCATGAATGGTAAAATAATCCACGCCCTGCTCCGCCTGCTCAATCAGCGTATCACGGTACAGTTCCCACGTTAGCGCTTCAGCCTCTCCATTCACCTTCTCCAACGCCTGATAGAGCGGCACCGTGCCAATCGGTACTGGAGAGTTACGGATGATCCATTCCCGGGTGGTATGAATGTCTTTGCCTGTGGAGAGATCCATCACCGTATCCGATCCCCAGCGCACAGCCCACGTCATCTTCTCTACCTCCTCCTCAATGGAGGAAGTGACAGCGGAATTGCCAATATTGGCATTGATCTTCACGTGAAAATGACGACCAATCAGCATCGGCTCACTCTCCGGGTGATTGATGTTGGAAGGCAGAATCGCCCGGCCGCTTGCCAGCTCCTGCCGTACGAATTCGGGCTCTACACCCTCACGAATCGCAGCGTACTCCATCTCTGGTGTAATCAAACCTTGCCGCGCATAATGCATCTGCGTGACGCAGCGTCCAGCCTGAGCACGTAGCGGCTGTCCACGGAATCCCGGGTACTCCTCCGCGCCTGCTCTTCGTCCGCCAGGCTTCAAACCGTTATCTTCCGGCTTCACTGCGCGGCCTTCGTAGGCTTCTACGTCTCCGCGCTCCATGATCCAGTGATTTCGGAGCGCAGGCAATCCCTTCCGAATATCCATCTGGAATTCGGGATCCGTCATCGGACCGCTCGTATCGTAGACACGCAGCGGCTCATTATGCTCCACCCCTTGGGGAGTATTCGTGTCATGAAGGGCAATTTCACGCTCCGGGACAGCAATGTCCGGTCGTGAGCCCTGAATGTAGACTTTGCGGCTACCGGGGAAGGGTTGCACCCCTCCAGCCGCTCCGGTTTGCTTTTCCACCTGATGACCATCGCGCCCCGTTTCCTCTATTCCGATCTGCTTCCCCGTTTGGTTACCTGTACTCATGTCTCCTGTCTCCTCCTCTTTGATCTTCGTTTGTCTCATGTCTTCCATGAACGTGTCAGCGTCGTATCCGCTACCCACCTGTCTAGAACACCCGGAGTACAGAAGATTAGCAGGAATGATCCTGCGCAAAGGGCCAGATTAATCCAAGAGACCGGTTTTATGTACAGTTAGCACGGGGGCAAGGAACCTAAGATCCTATACCTATGGTGCAGGTAACGTTCGTGGTTCTGCTGTTCCTTCTCCTCATCACATGGCCCTGAGCTGCTTATGCCAAGCCCCGAAAGCCACTATGAGTATCGCAACCAAAGAACCTCTGCTTGCCGCTGTATATAAAAAAGCCGGTTCCGAAGGAACCGACTCATGTCCATCACCATACACGCAACCTCGTTAATCTGCTGCATATCAGCAACGATTAGCTCCGGTTAACGTCTGTGGTGTCTGTGGTCATATGGCCGATTACTTCCCTACGCTGGTATGATCCAGATCAGGTGCAAAGGGTCCAGAATCTCATGCGATCCCGTCTCAGTCCGGACAATTCGGACTCCCCCAGTAACGTAAACGTATTGCGACTTCCAAGTCGCTGTTCAACTTAACATATAACATTCAACCGACCTCGCTGGTCGTCCATTACAGAGTAGCTTAATCTGAACATAAATACAACCTTAATATTCCAGAGGATTAACTCTGTACAAGCTAAGATCAGCCCTTATGGCAGCATAAGTCCCATCTGTGTAGCAGCTTCTTTCAATACAGGTGCGTATTCATGCAAAGTCTCTTGCGAGAGCCTGCTGACAGGTCCAGACACGGAAAGTGCTGCCGCAATGTTACCTCTTCGATCCATAATCGGCACGGATACAGCGGCGGCTCCTGGCTCACGTTCTTCATAGCTAGTTGCATAACCACTTGCCCGAATGTCCTCCATCTGAGCCAGATATACTGCCGGATCGATAAATACAGGCCACTCCGGGCCGTTCATCAGCTCCTCCCGATCCTCCTCGGCAGCAAATGCCATCAGCACTTTGCTGGAGGCCCCTACAGAAAGCGGCAGTCTGACGCCCACAGGGGCAACCCGGCGTATAGCCTGATCACTCTGCACGGCTTGGATTCGAATCCGCTCACCACCGTCACGGAGGTAGAGGCTTACCGTTTCGCCCAAACGATCCCGTAGCCGCTCCATCGCGGGCAGCAACAGAATCGCAGGATCATCGCTACGGGACATATGAGCAGACAGTTCCCAGATGCGTATACCGAGTCGATACTTTTCGGTTGCTGCATCGCGTATAACAAAGCCCTTGTCCTCCAGCGTAACCATCAATCGATGTACCGTACTTTTGTGAAGACCGATCTGGCTGGCAATTTCAGTGAGTCCCAGATCACTACGCGAGGTAAAACATAATAATATATCTAGCGCCCGTTCAACAGCTCGGACGGTTAACTTGCGGTCTTCCACACCCATGGCATAATGCCCTCCTCATGTTTCATCACATGAAACTTGGTTACATAAATTATATGAGAAACGGTCTCATATGTAAACCTGATAGAGCTATTTATGTAAATGAAAAAACGAACAGGCCTGTCTACTTTTCACGACAAAACCTCCTGTAATTTGCACACAATGGAAAAGTTAACTATCCATCTAAAGTACTATATAACAATTACGTAACAAATGCGCTCAATCCATTGACTTTGACTATATTGGCACATACGATAAAGACAGGAATCCTTTCAGATATAACAACTAATCATGACTATAGAATCAGGGTATCATCCCAATAAATAGGATGTTTTCAATTGTTCTATTTCCACCGTTGTTATCTTCGGCCAGCTTTATTTTTAACCGAAATTTAAAGGAGGGGCGTGCATGTATCCGACATCCCAGAGCGATGCCCCGCTGCATACCAAAGTGTCCGATCTGCCCACTTCATTATCACCGAGGTTGATTCGGTTCAAGCATATTATCGTAGCGTTGCTGCTCTCCGTTGTATTTTTTCTGTTGTTTTGTTTTATCGCCTTGCATGGTTATATTGCATGGGTGTTATCGAATCCTACGGTCGCACCGGTATTTTCCAATCCGATGCAGGCCAAAAATATGAAATACGAAGACATTACCTTCCCCGCAGCAGACGGCAGCCGCACAATGCAAGGCTGGTACATTCCTGCTAGCAATGATACTGCCAAAACGATTATCTTCAGTCATGGCTACGGGGCGAATCGTGAGGAAACCTGGGTACCTGTGTATGATCTGGCCCATTATGCACATCAACTTGGCTTTAATGTTGTTATGTTCGATTACGGCTTCGCCTCCCAGGTGAACAAAGCTGTGGCTACTGGAGGTAAAGCTGAGTCACAACAATTACTAGGAGCCATTCAGTTTGCCAAGCAGCGTGGTGCACAAGAACTGGTCGTCTGGGGCTTCTCCATGGGAGCGGGAACTGCTCTACAGACCGGACTGTTGACGAATGAAGTGAACGCGATGATTCTGGATAGCACCTTCCTGCTGGAACCAGATACGCTCTACCACAACATTCATAATCAGATTAACCTACCGCGTCAGCCTACGTTGGAGATTATGGAGCTACTCTTCCCGGTATTGAACGGTACAGGTCTGCAACAGATCCCATATCAGGAAGTGAAGAAAAAAGACTATCCATTCCCGATCTTCTTCATTCACGGTACTCAGGACGAGAAAGCACCTTACCCGATTGCCGAGCTTCTTGCAGCCAATCAGACGAATCCTTATTCCGATCAATGGATTGTGCAAGACGCGCATCATGAATTGATCTTCCGGGAGCATCCCAAAGAATATCTGCGGCGTGTCTCGACGTTCCTTAGTCATGTAACAGATACGAGTGATGACGACGATGTGCCAAATAACGTGCAGTTTTAATCGAAATACATTTTCTCAATAATTTTCGTGTGAATCGTCGTTACAATATATTTAGAGCCCTCCGGGGCTCTTTTTTTATATACATAGGACAATACACCTCAAGAATACACTGTTGAGACCATGCATAGATAATGGAACGAAGACTGCGTAAGTGTGTTAGCTTCCCTCTTGAATGTTGTGTTCTACTAAAAAAGTAACCGAATGATCGGAGGTTCAACGTACATGAATTGTGATGGATACGGCCGTCTGCTTCCCCTGCGCACCCTGGAAGAAATCCGGTTCTGGAAAGAGCAGGAGAAAGAACATACGCTCATTATTCGTGCACTGGTTCCTGACCTGGAGCCGTCTTACGTTAAACTACTGGAAGAATGGGAAGCTGCTTTTGCCCATAGTGAGCGAACGGCGAATCAACTCTTAAAACAGCTCTTGCCAGCAACCCAGCCACCCGCCCCTTATATGATGCGTTGTATTGATCAACTTGTCGCTGCAGCACAGCATCAATCCAGAGAGTTTATTAAACAGTTGTACATCATGCTAGAGCAAAGCGCGGCTGTGCAGGCAGCCCCGCTGGCTCAAACCTTCATTCTGCATGCCATCCGTGAATCCGAGTATTTCCTGGGGGTATTAGATACGTTAAGTCAGCCAGGCATTTTGCGGGACTTAGATTCACCATTATCCACACTGCTGGAAAACGCACTGCACAGCACGGCCACAGCAGGCAATCAAGCTGTCCGGCATGAAGCGAGCGAATCACAAGCTCCAGCTGCAGTTAATACGAAAGCTTCTCCAACTGCTTCAGCACAGATGCAATCTGCAGCACTCCAGCATTCAATCGGCGAGACAGCTCCAGCTGAATCTACGCTCACCTCTCCTCCGGTAAAAGAAAGACCCGTCCCCATTGGTGGACATACGCTTCCTCCCCTCCCCTACGCCTATAATGCGCTGGAGCCACATATTGACGCACTGACGATGCGCATCCATCATGACAAGCACCACCAGTCTTATGTGGATGGATTAAATGTTGCAGAGAAGAAACTGGCTGAATCTCGAAAGAAGAATAATTTTGAACTCGTTAAACATTGGGAGCGCGAACTTGCCTTTAACGGCGCTGGGCATTATCTCCACACCATTTTCTGGACGATTATGAATCCAGCAGGTGGGGGTAAACCTACCGGCATGCTTGCAGAGCAGATCAAACGTGATTTTGGCAGCTATGAAGCATTCAAGAATCAATTCACTGAAGCGGCCAACAAGGTGGAGGGTAGTGGCTGGGCAATGCTGGTCTGGAGCCCGAGAGCACATCGTTTGGAAATTTTACAGGCCGAAAAACATCAGAACCTTTCTCAATCGGATATCGTTCCGCTCCTCCCGCTGGATGTATGGGAACATGCCTACTATCTCAAACATCAGAACGAGCGCAAAAAGTACATCGAAGACTGGTGGAATGTCGTCTACTGGCCTGCTGTGGCTGAACGGTATGAAACTGCTCGCAAGCTACTGTGGCCACCCTACTAAGCACCTACCCGGCAAGTCGCATAACCAAATACGCTCATATACAAAAAAGAGATATCTACAGTCCATGACTGATCGATATCTCTTCAAACCCACATATATACGTCATACTTATGCTAAGAAGCACAGCCCTCACATGCTACATAGTTGTCGCCAACCTGTTTGCTAATCGCAATCAGATCGCCGAGTTTGATGTCGGACTCTTCTGTGAACTCCAGATCGGCAATACGCGCCACAATCAGGGCCGCCGCCTCTTCCTTACTTGTTGCCATTTGGCTGAACTCTGATGTTTCACCTGTCGAAATGACTTCATACAGGTATGTATATCTCAATGTTTCCACTCTAATCCTCTCCTTCCGAAATCACATCATACCATCTCTGTTACCCAATTCCAAGCCCATTAAAAAAGAACTCAATCATATCGCAGCTTCATCTGCTCTGCCGTCAGCCTCACTTCATCCGAGCCAACAGTGAGCGCTCGCTCGGTCTCTGCATAAGGATATCGCTTGCGCAGTGTACGCACCAGTGAAGCTGTATATGATGCAGTAGACGGCACGTCTGCTACCTCCTGCAAACTTGCCATTGTCCCGGGGTTTACCTCAGGATATCCTTCGGCTATTCCGTCCGAAGCTTCTTCATAGAATCTGCGTACGTCCGTAGCAAGCTTGTCTCCCTGACCTTCTACAATGATAAACGCCGTTATAATATAGGCTTTGGCCTGCCGCCGCTGGGCAATACCGCAGAATTTCAGTCCACCCACGCTAACATCATAATCTCCAGGGCAGAAGGCACCCTGTACTTCCCCGGTCTTCGCCTGAGCTGACCAAGGAGTTAAAGACTCTGCAATAATCGAGGCCATCTCTCGAAAATCATCATGGATATTCATTGCATGTTCTGGATTGGGCAAGATCAGTGACACATTCACTACTCCCGGATTCAGTGGAACTGCGGCACCACCAGAAGGTCGCACACAGACCGCTGTCCCCTTACCTCGGATGCGCTCCATCGCTTCGACTGCGCGCGGCAACCTGCGGTCACGCAACCCAGCCACGAAGGCGTCTGGATGCCGCCATATATGAGCAACAGGTAGATGGCCTGCTCCTACCCGTCTACACATGACTTCTTCCCATGCAAAAGCGTCAAGCACGCTGCTTCCACGGCGCATAAGCGGTGTCTCCCAAATCTGCAAACGCAGAGAGGAATGCTTATCAGCAGGTTTCTTTTTTTCAGTCCAATTCAAGTCGCCCTTCTTCTGCTCAGGCAGTTGATCGGACTCGGAAGATGTACTCATCACCCATGACCTCCACGATCGAATTCATATGTAATTTCAAGCCATTGGCATAAAAAAAACTATATAAATAAGCCGGCTCCTCAAGGAACCCGGCTTATTTATCACTACTCTTTCACCAAAGACAGAAATTCAGCACGCTGTGCAGGGTTATCACGGAAAGAACCGCGTACAGCAGAAGTTACTGTCTTGCTACCCGGTTTCTTCACACCACGAGCGCACATGCACAAGTGCTCACCCTCAACGACCACCATCACCCCATGCGGTTCGACAGCTTCTGTAAGGATGTCAGCAATCTGTGATGTAATCCGTTCCTGTACTTGAAGACGACGTGTTACCGCTTCGACCAGGCGCGCCATTTTACTTAGCCCCACAATTTTCCCGCTCGGTACATACCCAATATGTACCTTACCAAAGAACGGTGCCATATGGTGCTCACACTGGCTGTAGTACACAATATCTTTAATGATTACAAGCTCTTCATGATTCTCGTCAAAGGTGACACCCAGCACGTCACGAGGATCGATTTCATATCCGCCAAAAATCTCTTCGTACATCCGGGTTACACGTGCAGGCGTTTCCAAAAGCCCTTCACGTGTGCTATCTTCGCCAATCAATTTGAGGATCTGTTCGACATGATACTCAATCTTCTCCCGATTGTCGGATACTTTGGAATTCACATAATCTTTAACGCCAGCCACTGCCAAGCGCCTCCCTTCGAACCATATTCTGCAAGCGTTTAAACAACTCCACGCTATTATTTACGGCGGCCCGAGTTTTTACGTGCAGGATGTTGACTCGGCTGAGGCATTTTAGCGCCTGGTTGCTGGTTCTTCATCATCTGCTGGGCACGCTGCATTTGCTTGCCATTCAGGTTGTAACCCATTTGTTTTGCCATTTTTTGCAGCATGTCAGGGTCGCTTTGCATTTTCTCAAGTTGTTTACGCAAGTAAAACACACCAATGAAAAATCCACCGACCAGACCCACAATCAATGTAATAATCGGTATTACAATCTCCATCTCTTAGACACCTCTGTATGCAATCTAAAAAACCTGTTGATCTGCGTCAGTACACGTCATGATTCATAAAGATTCATACCCATGCTGTACACATGACACGGACCGGATTTCCTGAGAGTTATCATAGCATTTCCGCACGTCCTGAGCAAACGCATTTTCCAGTTATATGGCTCATGTAAGTACAGCCTCGATAAAAACAGTCGTCTGCTTGGCCAGATCGATTTCTACAACATCCAGCGAGTAGCGGGTACTTCCACGAGCTACCCGGATCACGGGTCTGCCCGGCAGCCCGCGATGCTGGCGGACAATCACTCCCGTTTCTTTGGTAGACAGCCGGACGGAAGTTCCGTTGGGATACACGGATACACTTTTATTAAACTCAATCAGGACCTCTCGATCCAGCTCGGTTCCAGACAACGCCATCATCTTTTCACACGCTTCATGCGGAAGCATGCTGCTGCCTGACAAACCATTGATCAGATTATCATATTTATTAGCTGCACTAACAATTTTGGCAAACAGATGGATATCCTTACCCTTAATTCCTCTCGGTACTCCACTACCGTCATCATGTTCATGATGCTGTAAGGCAGTATGCGCCACCAAGAGACTGAACTCCCGTTTGTTTTTGATTACTTCGAAGCCACGCCATGTGTGGTGCAGTGAAGAAGTAGATGCCGTACTGCCACCTTCTAGCTCGCCTACTTTTCCAATATCGTGTAACAATGCGCCTATGGCTAGATCCTTGAGCTGATTGTAGTTAAGTCCCATGTTCAGTCCAATCACCGAAGACAACAAGCACACATTCATAGCATGAACATACTGCGCATTGTCTTGGGTCCGGATATCCGTTAACTGAACCAGTAGTTCACGCCCATTCAGTACATCATTCAACAATTTATCGATACTAAGCGCAACTTTCTTCGGACTCCATTCTTTTCCCGATCGGACTGCTTCAAGCGTAACACTCATCTCATTGATAATGGCCCTTTTCGTGGCATCATCCAGAATATCTTCTGTGTCCACATCTTTAAACGCCTCATCCTGGATGTACAGCGTGGTTACTCCAATACGCTTCAGCGTATTGACCATGAACACGGTAAGTTCGACTCCGGCAGACAGTAAAACCGTACCATTACTGGAGTATACCGTCTTGCCCAGAATCTCACCTGCCTCCACGCTTTCCACGTTTACATACTTCATGAACGTCCCCCGCTCTTACGATTGGTGCTCCAATGCAAGCAAATGCTCCTTAGTTTGCAGACCGCCTACGTAACTCACCAGGGCGCCATCTTTGCCACTTATGCGATGACAGGGAATAATAATCGGAATAGGGTTCTTATGAATAGCATCCAAAACTGCGCGTACAGCCTTGGGCCTGCCGATTTTTTCCGCAACCTGTTCGTGAGTTAAGGCTTCTCCATATGATATATCGGATAGAACCTGCCAAACTTGTAGCTGGAACGGAGTCCCATACCGCTTAAGCTGTAAGTCGAACGTTTTTCTGTCCCCTGAAAAATACTGTCGTAGCTGTGTAGCAGCTTCGCTGAGCTTCTCTTCATTCTTCTCGTACCGATACTCTCCAATCCATGTACGTGCCCATTGCTGCAGGTAGGCTTCCCGTACATGATAAGCACCAAAATTGATGTGACACAATCCCTCGTCGGTTGCACATAGAGTAAGTGTGCCTATCGGTGTTAGCAACTCATCATAGTACACAGGCTTGCCATGCAAGCCCGTAACCGCCGAAGGTTTCCATGCGGCTGCTTCCGGCTTGGACGAGGAAACAGGTTGTTCACTCTCGCTATCTTTTTCACCTTTATTAACGCCCGCCTTTCCCTGTGCTTCTTCTCCAAATTCTACGTCTCTTACCTCAGACATCTCTTTTATTGGTGTGTGTTGCACAGCTAGCGTAGCATCTGCTAGTTCTTGTTTCTTTTCTTGCCCTTGTGGCTTCATATTCACTTGTTCAGCCTGTGATGGATCGGGTAAGGTCTCGGACGATAACAATCTCTCCTTGGCCTTCTGCAGCATACTTAGCACGTTCCCATCTTGTTCGATTGCAGCAGCTTCCCCAATAGCTCTCATGGCGTCTTCTCCTCCAATTCTGCTCAGCGCCCAGGCAGCAGTTCCCCGCAGTTCTGGACGCGGATCACGCTTCAGTACCTGTGTTAGCTTCGGTACAGCGCTTTTGTCTTTGAAATTACCTAGTGCAATCACCGCATTGCGCTGAATCGGCTTTTTGCCTCGCCAAGCGGCGGAGCTCTGACCGAAACGCTCTTTGAATTCACGGTTGCCGATATCCAGCAGCGGCAGCAGCAAAGGCTTCACAACTTCCGGATCAGGATGAAACTCAGGATGATGATCCCAGTTTTTCCCCCGATTTTTAGGACATACAATCTGACAGGTATCGCAACCGTATAGACGATTGCCTATTTTAAGCATAAACTCTTCATCCAGAAACCCTTTTGTCTGGGTTAGAAAAGAAATGCAGCGTTGCGCATTCAATTGGCCAGGACCAACCAGGGCGCCTGTAGGACAGGCGTCAATACACTTCGTACACTCACCGCAATCCTCGGTTACCGGAGTATCCGGCGGAAATGGAATGTTTGTCACCAGCTCACCGAGGAAGATCCATGAACCGAACTTCGGCGAGATGATGGCACAGTTCTTGGCACTAAAACCGATTCCCGCACGTTGCGAGACCGCACGATCCACAAGCGCACCCGTGTCCACCATACTTTCGATGATTGCTTCCGGTACACGCTCTCGAATAAAGGCAACCAGCTTGTCCATCGCCTTGCGCAGCACCTGATGGTAGTCCTGTCCCCAAGCCGAACGAGCGAGTATGCCACGATATGCACCCGGCTCCGACTTCGGCGGATTGACCATTTTAGAAGGATAGGCCACGGCTATGGCAATCAGAGAAGCAGGCTCGCCATCTTGGAGGGCAGGATGCACTCTTTTTTCAATATCCGGCTCTTCAAAGCCCGACGCATATCCCTTATCCCGTGACTGCTCCAACAGTGATTTCAGTGAAACAAACGGGTCCGCTGCAGCAAATCCAATATCATCTATACCCAGTTCCGGGCCTGCCGCCTTGATCTCCTGCTTTAGCGTCTCCCATGCGGAGACGGATTGTGCTGCCCCAGTCCATACGCTCGTCATTCCTCTTCCCTCTCTTCTATCAGGCACGTATTCGTTAAACAATGAACGCCCGTCTCACTTAAGAGACCAGGCGTTTATCTATCGCAATATAGGTCTTACATAAAAACGAGTTTACTGCTTACGTGCCTGTATGTTTAAACGCACCATGCGCTTTGAAGTTGTTCTACTCCAATATTTTACAATTTCTTCATTTCTGAGAACGGCCAAAAAACAAACTCGGCCTTGCCTACAATTTCACTGGAAGTAATGCTGCCAAAGATCCGGCTATCTTTGCTTTTGCCCTCATGGCGATTATCTCCCATCACGAAAAAGTGGTCTGGTTCCAGGGTAATCGGGCCAAAATCGGGATCTTGTACCTCAATGTCCGTATAACTTTCTGTCTGCTGCACGTCATTTACATATAAATGGTGATCCTTGATCTCTATTTTATCCCCGGGAAGTCCAACAATTCGTTTCACCAGATAATCCTTCTTCCCCGCATCTTCACTTGGATCACGAAGCACAATCACATCCAACCGATCCGGTTCGCCGAAATGGTATACGATTTTGTTCACAAACAGCCGGTCGTACTCTACCAATGTCGGCTGCATCGACTGCCCTTTGACCATAGACAGATTGAACACAAACAGATTCAACAGCATCATAATTACAAAAGCAACCACAATGGTCTTCACCCAATCCCACAGCTCCGCTGTCCAGGACTTTCCTGATGGCTCAGGTGCAGACTTCTGATTTTTCTCCTCAAAAGTCGAATGCTCCATAGAAGGCATATTGGAATTCAAAGTGACACCTCATTTGTCAGTTTGTAGATCACGATTCACAGTGGATCATACTTCCCTTTAGTCTACTCTATTATGAAGAGCGAAACAATTGGAGATACGCACCAGTATTCTGATCAATTGTATGTGTATAAAGATATGCTTGGAAAAAGGAACACCGATATGCATATTATACACAGCTTCCTCATATCAATAAAAAAGGCATATCTATCACGCTATAATTGCGTGATCAGATATGCCTGATATGAAATGAAAATCTGTTAATGTCTATGTCTAACTACACCGAATTTCCCTACATCGATTAAGCCTTGGACAAAATACTAAGTTTCTGAAAAGCACTCATTATCTTGTTGGCACCATAGCCCATTGCTTCATACAAAGGCATGGCTGCTTTGTTGTGCTCATCACCAGCCACCCATATCTGGCTGACTTTGCGCTGCTGGAACCGCTGTTCCATAGCTTCGACAAGTGTTTTGCCGACTCCGCGGCGGCGATAGTCTGGATGAACTGCAATACGATAGATGCATCCCTGGTTGTGATCAATCGTACCGATCAATGCGCCGACGAGGTCTCCCTCTTCTTCCGCAACCATGATCAGGTCAGAATCCCATGACAATTGACGGGCAAACGGGCCCATCGTGTTTTCATAACACTCTTCCGATAGTGCAACCTGGAGAAGCTCCGTCATCTGGCTTGCATCACTCAACTGAAAGGAACGAACGTGCATGTTTGAAATCTCCCTTTTCGTTAGCTTAAGATGAGGGTTTACAAAAAGGGGAATCCCTTTTTACAAAACCCGATGTTCAAATAATGACAAAATACGAGAAATTACCGCTTCTTCGTCAATTAAACCACACTTTACTCCAGAAAACACGCATTTTCTTCTGTAAGCGCTTCATTGTAACCGTTTACATTGATAATTTTTAATGATGTGCGATTATTTACGCTAAAATATTATAATTTTAGTTAATATGGGTAAAATATGTTTGTTAATCCTAGCCTAGCTTTTCATTAACGATTCGGGGGACTTAATAAACAAAAATGTTGATTAATTATCCCGAATGCGGTTTAATAATAATGGCAAGGGTATTATTACATATGTACCTTAACAACAAATCACAAAATCTCAGGAGGTATTTCACTATGGCTTTTCAATTACCAGCACTTCCTTACGCTAACGATGCACTGGAACCACATATCGATGCGCAAACGATGGAAATTCACCACGATCGCCATCACAATACTTACGTAACTAACTTGAACGCAGCTCTGGAAAGCGCTCCTGAACTGCAAAACAAAAGTTTGGAAGATCTGATCGCTAACCTGGATAGCGTACCAGAAAGCATCCGCACAGCGGTTCGCAACAACGGTGGCGGACACGCTAACCACAGTCTGTTCTGGGAAATCATCGGGCCAAACGGCGGCGGCGCACCTACAGGCGAAATCGCAGCAGCAATTGACAGCGAACTTGGCGGCTTTGAGAAGTTCAAAGAAGACTTCGCTAAAGCAGCAACAACTCGCTTCGGTTCCGGCTGGGCATGGCTGGTTGTAGGCAAAGATGGCAAATTGGCTATCACTAGCACGCCTAACCAAGACAGCCCACTCTTCGAAGGTCTGACTCCAGTTCTGGGTCTGGACGTTTGGGAGCACGCGTACTACCTGAAATATCAAAACAAACGCCCGGATTACATCTCCGCATTCTGGAACGTAATCAACTGGGATGAAGTTAACAAACGTTACGCTGCAGCAAAATAAGAACGCTGTTTGAATAAAAGAGCCTGAATTCATCCTACGGATGGCTTCAGGCTCTTTTTTATTCGGGTGCGTTTTTGTTGGTCAGTTGGGGGGAGGGGCTATCTCGTGATAATAACTCGGAATTCGTCCATGTGAGTTATGAATTACTCTGATACCTCATCATAGGCCCCAGCAAAATAATTGCGGATCAGTTTCAGAAAGACGTTAGGAAACGCCAGCTTCTCCATATCTTCTAGGCCAATCCATTGGTAAGTGAGGCCGTCACCTTTGCCTGTCAAAGATTCCTGTGCTGTGTTGGGCAAGCCCGGCTGCGCTGACACATCCATCCCAGCGAATACGGATGGCAGTTCGCCCGAAGGCGATTCTGCTTGTGCAGCCGCCTGTGCATCGTAGGCGGCTCTGGCCTCCGCAGCAATCAGCGGAAGCTCACTGATCTGGTCCTGCTCGGTGCACTTGTACACCTGCAGGTTCCAGACAATGTGGCTGAACACATGCTCCGCATGGGTAGCCAGCCCTTCCGGGCGGGCAGCGAAGCCTTCCGCCCACAGACTTCCGGCCAGCAAAGCCATGGCCGGCTCATCCGCCAGCGGCACTGCCGCCTTTCCTGCTGCGGCAGGGGCCGCCAGCACATGCGGCAGCTCCCACATCCGGGCCAGTAGGCCTGTCTCCGGGCGCTGGCGTACAAGGACGCGGCCGCGATGAGCACCGCGGCCCTCCACCAGGGCAACCAGCCGCTGCTCAGGGCGCGGCGGCTTGGCTTTGGTCTTGACCGGCAGCGTAAGCTCCCTTCCGGCAATTCTGCCGGAACATTGCTCCATCACCGGGCAAGTCAAGCAATGCGGCGCTTTAGGTGTACACACCAGCGCGCCAAGCTCCATCAGCGCCTGATTGAAATCACGCGCTCGCCCTTCCGGAATGAGCTCTGCTGCGAGCTCTTCCATCAACACCCGGGTGCTGCCCTTCATAATATCCTCATCAATGAGGAAGTATCGGGACAGTACCCGCATTACATTGCCGTCCACCGCTGGCTGCGGCTGGTTGAAGGCAATGCTGAGAATGGCTCCGGCTGTATACGGGCCGACCCCTTTTAACGCAAAGACGCTCTGCTTGTCTTGCGGAATCTCTCCACCATGCAGCTCCATAACCTGCCTTGCTGCCGCTTGAAGATTACGGGCTCGGGAATAATATCCAAGCCCTTCCCAATGTTTCAGCACCTCTTCCTCTGGCGCTTCTGCAAGAGCTTGTACCGTCGGAAACTTTCCAATAAAACGGTTAAAATATGGAATCACCGTATCTACACGTGTCTGTTGCAGCATAATTTCGGATACCCAAGTAAAATACGGATTATTATGGCGACGCCATGGCAAATCTCTTCGATTAATCATATACCAATCCAACAGATTCACACTGAAATGTCTTTTTTGTTCTTGTAACCCCATATGTCCTTCCCTTCTTGTATCTACAATTCTATCGAAATGAATGTCAAACTCTCTTTAATCAACCTAACCATCCAACCTAGCCATCTCTCACTTATAACTCAAGCTCGTCCGTTCTATGCAACTGCTCCACAATCGCAAATGCTGCGGCAAGCTTCGTCTGATGTGTAATGCTCAGATGAATTTCATATTGTTTATCATACGGCAGCTGAAGACGCTCCCAAGCCTGACTGGACAATGAAGCGACCGGGCGGCCAGAAGAATCAGGCAATATTTCGATGTCCGTAAACCCCATAACAGCACCGATTCCACAGCCAAATGCCTTGGACACTGCTTCTTTAGCCGCAAATCGTCCGGATACGAATTCAACCATGCGTTTCCCGCGGGTCGCCGCGATCTCTCGTTCAGCGGGCGTGAGTACCCGTTTCATAAACACCTCTGCCTGGCGGCCAGACAGCAGTCTATCTATACGTTCAATCTCTAATATATCGTTACCAATGCCATATATCATAACGATTCACCTGCTTCATTATTTAGGCTGTACCAAATCGTCCATAGTTCTGATCCGTTCGGTCATTTCCGAACACGTATTCTATTGTAGCAGGAGGAGTGTATGGATGCGAGTACCTGTTATTCTCATGTCCAATTTTGCCAACGTATAATCCCTCACAAGATACACCACCAGTGGCTGGAGTTACCTCTATTTCAGTTGAAGAACGAAAAAAAGAGCCCCTGCTCCATGCAGTGACTCCTCGTTATCAAGTTGTTATATTCCCCTTTATCAGATGCCAGGAATCGCATTACGTTTATGGTGTGTACGTGTGTAAAAAGCCTCCAGACGCTCTTGTGCAACTGGATCAATCTGCTTGCCTTCCAGGTAATCGCTGTTCATTTCGTATGAAATACCCAGCTCGTCCTCATCCGTTTGACCTTCCCACAGTCCTGCAGAAGGCGCTTTATCGAGAATGGATTGCGGAACTTTCAAATAAGCAGCGAGCTGACGCACCTGACGTTTGTTGAGTGTGCTCAGTGGAGTGATATCCACAGCTCCATCGCCCCATTTGGTGTAGAAACCTGTAATCGCCTCAGACGCATGATCTGTACCCACTACCAGCAAGTTTTCTTCAAAAGAAAGTGCGTATTGCATCACCATACGTGTTCTTGCTTTTACATTCCCCTTGCCTTGATGAGTCATATGGCGCGGGCTGCCGAGAGATTTGAAGCCCTGTTCTACTTCCAGCGCAATTTCATTCACAACATCTTCAATGTTGGTTTCCACCACATATTTCAGATCGTACGCTTTAGCAACAGCGTAGCTGTCCTGAATATCCGATTGCTCCCCATAAGGCTGGAACACACCTAGTGTTTTGTACTCTTGATTATTTTCTGCAGTAAGCTCGTCCGTCGCTTGTTTGCATAGCGCTGCCGCTACTGCACTGTCAATTCCACCACTGATCGCAATCAGCAATCCCTTCGTACCGGAATTTTTCACATACTTCTTCAGAAAGTCCACACGCTTTCGAACTTCCTCAGCCTCATTAATGCTCGGTTTAACCTTTAATTCAGCGATGATCTGTTGCTGTAAACTCATCGTTCATACCCCCGTTTCTACAGTAATAGAAGTTTGGCTGTGGTTCGATTTGATTCAACCTAAAAGTAGAGATTCGCTGTTCAACGTAACAGGTTCAAATGATTCAATAACCTCATCTGTCTCAAAATGAAACGCCCCGGCATCGGTCATCCGACATGCGGGGCGTTCTTAAGAGCAGATTAACGGCAGTAACGATTAAATGCACTTGTCAGATCTGCCGCGATTTCCTCTGCAGAACGATCCTCCACTTGATGGCGCTCAATAAAGTGAACGAGTTCCCCGTCTTTCATCAATGCGATGGACGGTGAGGATGGTGGATACGGCGCAAAAAATTCACGTGCTTTTGCCGTTGCTTCCTTATCTTGACCAGCAAATACCGTGTAGAGGTGATCCGGTGTAATATCGTTCTGAAGTGCTTGGGCAACTCCTGGACGACACTGCCCTGCTGCACATCCGCATACCGAGTTAATTACGACCAGTGCTGTTCCTTTAGCATCCGGCAGGCTTGCCTCAACCTCTTCCGGTGTACGCAGCTCCTGGATCCCCAGACGAGTCAGCTCATCCCGCATCGGCTGAACCATATCTTTCATGTATTGATCAAATGACATCGACATTCAGTTTCACTCCTTATAATGGTTGTTCTATAATCTCTTAGAGAAGTTAGAGGACAATAGTATACACAGATGCATGAACCCGTATCAATCCAACGGGAGTCACGCTGTGCTATTCTTATTATACATCCCCATGCAATGAAAGCAAGGTTCAGACAACACCTGCGGAACAGCTTTCTCTCTCTATATTATGGCTTGGGAGCTGGCAAAATATGCTGCCATTCTATAGCTGAAAGGCAACTTTAAACGTCGTTCCCTGCCCTTCTTCCGATTCAACAGTAATTGTGCCGTTATGCCGTTCGACAATACTTAGACACATCGATAACCCCAGTCCGGTGCCTTTTGCTTTGGTCGTATAGAAAGGTTCAAACAACTTCTCCTGCTTCACTGCCGCAATGCCCGGCCCCGTGTCGTGTACACACAATTCCACTTTGTCTTCCACTATTCTAGTTTCCAAGGTCAGAACACCTTTTTCGTTCATAGCCTCCATGCCGTTACGTGCAAGATTGAGTACGACCTGTTTAATTTCTTTTGCATTCAGCTGCAGCTTCGGCACATTATGGGCCAACATAAGCTCAATGCTCTGTCCACGAAGGTTGGCATCTGCCCAGAGCAGCGGACTGAGTTCATGAATGATATCATGCAGCTGTGATTCTTCTTTCTCTGCAATACGGTTTTGAGCCAGGGACAGAAAATCATTGATAATGCTGTTCGCCCTGTCCAACTCTTCCATCACGATGCGATAATAATGATCCATGGACTCAGGGCTTTTCTCTTGCATTAATTGAAGAAAACCTCGCACCACAGCCATCGGATTACGTACTTCATGCGTAATGCTAGCGGCCATCTGCCCCACCAGGCTGAGACGATCCACGTTGTCTAATTCATTCCGCAGCATCTCAAGCTCGGTGATGTCCTGAATGATGATCATCGCTCCTGAGACTTCCTCTGACGTGTTAGCACCATTAGCATAGATTGGCACCGTTCGGGACACAAATACATGTGATCCATATCGCATCGTGAGCACATTCACTTCACCATGTACAACGGCTTGCTGAATACTGTGTTCTATCTTATCCGCCTGTTCCTGCTCTACAAATTTGCTGGCATGTTGACCAATCAGGTTTTGTGATGAGATAGAAGGGAGTTGCTCTTTTGCCGTTTGCTTCATCAGCTCATTGACAAACAACACTTTGCCATCGACATCCACCGTAGCTATAGAAAGTGGTACCGCATTCAGAATTTGATGCAATCTTTCTTTTTCTATCGTGTAATGATGCTGCGCTTCAGAGAAATGCTGTACCATGCCGCGATAATGCTTCATTCGTTCCATCCATAGCTGGCTCATGCTTCCTGCAGCCAGAGCACCTGCCACGTAACCGAACACCGACAGAATAAGGTAATCGTTAGAATAGGACGTGGCCGGATAGATCGAGACCACCCATAACAGACCTGAGACAGCTATTTCAGCGGTGATTAGCGCGATGATGAGCCTCATTTTGCGGGATGATGTATTATGCTTGAATCGTTTGGCAGACAACCATACAATAGGATAGAGAAGAATACCCGTATGAAGAAGAAATCCGTACAGATCATAGGAATGGGCTAAGAGAAAATAGAAGAGAATATGTAGAATAGACAAGGCAGCGCCTATAAGGGCCTTACAATATAGAATGGCAAGGGTAACCGGGATAATGCTTAGAGAAATAGGAACGGTCTCCGAACCTACAGATAATGCAAAAAGCAAACAGAGCAGCATACTGAACACACTTGTTGCGCTAAAGCTAACGTTCACCCGATCTGCATGATCCATTTGTAATACTTGTTGTTTGGAGAGACCTAAGTAAAATAAGGGAATTAGAAATACTGCCGATCCTGCTAGCAGTACTTGTAAAAGAATGTCCTTTAACGCAATCACAACGTCATCTCCTCCTCCTCTGCCTGCACATTCCCTCATTTAATTCTGATTAAAACATAGGCGACAGTATATTACAATATATCGCTTAAGGCTGCAAAATAGAACATCATATAACCCTGCTAGTTTCAGAGATATGGCAGAGGTAGACATTGTCTATACAAAACAGACAAAATCAATCAAAAAAGAAGGTAATCACGAATGTATGACGTTATCGTAATAGGTGGCGGGTCTGCAGGTTTGATGGCTTGTGTAGCCGCTGCTGAGCATGGAGCTTCCGTGCTGCTGTTAGATAAAGGAGATCAATTGGGTCGTAAATTGGGCATATCCGGCGGAGGACGCTGCAATGTTACGAACGCCAAAGAAACCGATGAGCTGATTCGTCATATTCCGGGCAACGGGCGTTTCTTATACAGCTCGTTTCAAAATCTGGACAACCAGGGTATTATGCGTTTTTTTGAGAATTTGGGTATCGCTTTGAAAGAAGAAGATAATGGCAGAATGTTTCCTGTCACGGACAAGGCCAAAACCGTTGTTGATGCGCTGGTAGGTAAAATTGTTTCCCTTGGCGTGGAGATTCGAACCAAAGAACCCGTCAAGGAGCTTGTTCAGAACGGTCAACAAGTACAAGGTGTTAAGTTGGCCTCTGGCAAAGTCATTCATAGCCGCTCCGTCATTATTGCAACGGGTGGCAAATCTGTACCGCAAACTGGTTCAACGGGTGACGGATACCCTTGGGCGGAGGCAGCGGGTCATACGATCACAGAGTTATATCCAACCGAGGTGCCGATTGTATCTGGGGAGAGCTGGATTCAGTCCAGAGAACTTCAGGGCTTATCTCTGCGTGACGTCGCTCTGTCTGTGCTCGATGCCAAGAACAAAACCGTTATCTCCCATCGTGGAGACATGATTTTCACCCATTTTGGCGTATCGGGCCCTGTTGCGCTTCGATGCAGTCAGTTTATTCGCAAGGTTCAGATGAAATCGGGGAATACACAGGTCACCATGAGTATCGACCTCTTCCCTGACCTTTCCTCTGCTGCGCTGGAAGCACAGGTGAAGCAAGGTCTGGAGCAAGAGTCGCGCAAGGCAGTCAAAAACATTTTGAAAACATGGGTGCCTGAGCGTCTGATCCCTCTGTTAATGAAACGTGCGGAGATTGGGGACGATCTCACATTCCACCATTTTCCCAAAGGCATGTTAAGCCATCTATGCGAACTCATGAAGGCATTCACCTTCCGCGCAGATGGCACAAGATCGCTTAAAGAAGCCTTTGTTACCGGCGGCGGGGTTCACTTAAAGGAGATATACCCTAAAACGATGGAATCCAAGCTGCTGCCTGGACTTTTCTTTTGCGGGGAGGTACTCGATATTCACGGCTACACCGGCGGTTATAACATCACAGCTGCGTTCTCCACAGGTTATACTGCTGGTATGCATGCCGCAGAGTACAGACACGCTCATGCATAGGTGCATCACTTGCTGATATCCTGGTGTTAGTGAACCATAAGTTCTTCTTGATGGGAAAGGCATGGCTCAGCTCACGATTAATCTTGTACAATAAAAGACATCCCTTAAGTCATCATCATGACCGGGATGCCTTTTATTTTGTGTTACTTCATTTTTATAACTTCAAGTTCTGTACAAGCGCTCTCCCTCAAGCTTTGACACTGCCGGAGAATCCATCTGCCGAATCATCATAAACCGGGTCATCACTATAGTTGTGTTCGACTTGTTGGACACCTTGGCCACTATTTACTACCTGGTTACCGCCATGTGTGTAGTCCTCATTCCAATCTTCGTTAACCAGGTGTGCAGGAATGGATATATTCTGGAATTGATCCAGTTCATCCACCGAGGAAGTAAATACCGCGCTCCCACCATGGGATTGCACAATCTCAACAGCCGATTGCGGGTCTTGACGATCCGTTGGAATATATAATTCAAGTGGCGAAGACTGATATGGCTTGTATCCAAGTTCCTCCAAGGTTTCTTTTGCTGCAAGCAGTGCCGAAGGATCGGAGAAATGCACCTGAAGCTCACTGTTATCCATCATGTTCTGCTCCTCCTTACTATAGATTTTCGTACATCCATCGTGAATTCCATGTTATCCACAATATGCATGTTCCTCACTTCATCTATCTTCTATAGCATGGGCAGTAAACAGAACTGATATGCGCTTCCCCCAGTAAATTTCTTACAAGAGGAGTCATTCTCATCGTTATGTGCGAGTCTGCCTGATCCAGCCTGTAACAGACACGACGACATAACCAAACGCTGCAGTGCATACAGCAGTCAGACAACCAGCAAGCCACCCTAGCCATGCGACCCCCATGGCGTACCCCATTAGTGAAACGACAGGAAGCAGCAGCATACGTACCATGATTAAGCCTGCTTTATACAGCGCGTTCGAATCATAATTAACAAGCTGAACATACTCCGATGTAGCCAGAGTATCCCAAGCACGATACAACATCACGGTGAGCATAATCACTAGTAAACCACACACGATGATGTTAACGGGGTATGGTGGCAAGGAGACTGCTGCGACAGACAACCCGCCTAATTGTAAAATTAATTTCAGCGTTCCTGAATTACGAACAAACGCTTTGAAAGCAATCTCTGCCGTCCGATTCGGAATGGAACGTTTACGAAATAATTTGCGCGGTTTACGAAAAACGATTGAATGTGTCTTCGGAGCCTTAGGCTTGCTTACAGCCTGACTTAACATAAGTGCGGTCCATCTCAGCCTGGTTCGCAGATCTTCCCGTACATCCCCCTCAAACGTCCCCTTCATCCGCAGTCTCATCTGGATCAGTGTAATGAGCAGCAGCAGAACAATCGTAATGCTGAACATCATCTTCCATGTCTCTCCAAACATCCACACGGATGTACGAACCGTCATCCACCCCATAGCAATCATGAGCGTAGTCATAGAGAGCCAGCGCCGCCATCCAGTATGTCGGACTTTGATCATATGTATAGCTATTACTTGAAGTGATGCTGCAATTCCCAACCAGATGCTCACCAGAATAATCTGAAATAAAGTTATCTCGTACACACGAACAAGCAGCGGCGATACAAGCGCAATAATGAGCATCATTTTTCCTAGTTGTAACATTGTGACCCTGAGAAGCCCTCGCACCATTAGCGTTCGCATCCATAATATCCTGGACTTCAGAAACAACACATCTGCTTGCTCGATAAAAAGAACCGTTCCACCCGTGAGAATGATCAATTCAACCATTCCCATGAGTATAGGTAGAGGTAAGCCTACTGCCCATGCAGGCATCGCCTTAGTCCACAAGCTGGCATACCAACCGATCAGATACAGCAGACCTGGAACCAGCAGATATAGCCAGACCGTCCAGTCCGCCACAAGCTTGACATTACGCCACTGTTCCCGAAGATGTTCTCTCTGTCTTCTCTGATATAGAAGGTGAGGGGTATAACGTTTGGGCTCCATCATCAGTCTCCTTTCTTCAATCGGATGTCAGCGTATCAAAACAGTCGAATAGAGACGCTTCCGGCATTGCCGCAGCCGCACGAATTTCATCCAACGTTCCTTCCGCAGCCGATTGCCCCGAAGCGATCAGAATAAAGCGATCACAGATCCGTTCAGCCGTATCCAGTACATGTGTAGACATTAACACCCCTGCCCCGCGGCGGCGCTCATCATCAAGCAATTTCAGGAAATCCTTCGTTGCGCGTGGATCCAAGCCGATAAACGGTTCGTCCACAATGTAGATATCCGGTGAGGAAAGAAATCCAATCATCAGCATCATTTTCTGACGCATGCCCTTCGAGAAACTCTCTGGGAGATCATGACGGACATGATCCATGCCAAAACGGATTAATAACTCCTCTGCTCTCGTCACGAAGGTCTCTTCTTCGATCTCGTAGGCTGCGGCAGCCAGATCAAGATGCTCCCACAAAGTCATGTATTCGTAAAAAACAGGCTGTTCGGGAATGTACGCGTAACGTCCCTCTCCTCCAATGGTTACATCATAATCCGCATGCTCCAGGAGACCGAGCAGTGTCTTGATCGTTGTACTTTTCCCTGCACCATTGGGACCGATAATACCGACTAGTTCTCCCGGTGCAACGTGCATCCGAATGTTCCGGATCGTAGACTTCCCTGGTGCGTAGCCCGCTTCGCGGATATGTACGTTCAGAATCAAATGAGCTGGATCTGTTTCTTTCGGCGATGTGTACTCCATGGCCATGGCTTAACACTCCTGTTCTTATCCGTTTTACATGGTGAACTATTCATATTGTAAATGAGTTTTGTACCTTATGTTTGATCAATTTAAGCAAATAAGTGAGGTCACCGTAGAACATTACATCCTGACACTCCTTGATGGGTTACTCAAACTTCTGCTAAATCCTCACGACTGATCAAATTTTAAATGCTAAAAATGCAAATCTTGTGACATATCGCATGTTTTTCAGCAAAATTGAGAGCTACAATGAACATATGACGATCTAAATAAACCACTGAAAGGCGGGATCAGCATGCTGGAATTACAAGAAATCGGTACCGAACGTTCACTTCATCTGTACCGCACCTTAGCCCATACGTTCAAAAGCGTGAATGAACACGCTGTATCTGGAAGCAAAGTACATGGATTTAACCCGACAGCCTACGGAGTGCTTGAAGTGTTATATATGAAAGGAGCACAACCGATTCAGCAGGTAGGGGCTCAATTGCTGCTTCAGAGCGGCAACGTTACCTATGTGATTGACAAGCTGGAGCAAAAGGGGCTACTGTGCCGCAAACATTGTCCACAGGACCGACGCATCATTTTTATCGAACTGACAGAAGAAGGCCGGCGCACCATGGATGAGATCTATCCCGGTTATGCGGTCAAGATTGATCGCGCGGTCAGCGGTCTAAGCGAAGAGGATAAGGAACTGCTCTCTGAACTGCTGGGCAAACTGGCGCATGGTGCCGAAAGTCTGTCAGCGAGCAACTAGAGTTCGCACGAATACCACATACAGGATAGGAAATAACTTGGTATACGATGAACAATTTAGAAGACCGTAGAAACATAAAGACCGGATGGACCAACCAAGGTTCATCCGGTTTTGCTTTGAGTATTGGTGTGAGTTAAGTTTTCCAGCCATCTAGCCCCAGCCCACAGAGCAAATTGCCAGCATGCGAAGATTACAGTGATGATAGACATATGCCGGATTGCACCCATGTATAAAAACGTATCACCCCGATACACAAAAATAGAGAACAACATGCCGCTTAATCCAGCTAATAGTACATAACCAGCCACTACGGATACAACGGGGTGGATTCCCCCTTTGAATCGTTGTGCTAGAGATATAGATATCGCATCTGTCAGAATGGACAAAGGTATCGTCAGAAAAATAACGATGGCCAGATGGATCAGCAGGATAATGAGAAAGGAATACCACAGCGGATAGTAGTACGTGTTCTCCATTCGCTCGGCAGCAGGTACGTATTCGATAAAAACAGTGATGACCGATAATGAAATACAGGCTAACAGTGCCGCCATGATTCTAAGAAGAAAGGAAATAGGTCGCAGGGAAACCCTCTTTGGTTTGCTCAATTAGTTCGCCCTCCTTTTTCCAGTTCAGCATACCAACCGATCGATTACTTTTGCATGGCTTCGACTTGCGGGGGTGCATCTGCATCCTCTGGAACAATTAATCGCTTGCGCAGAGCCAGTGTCGTGACCCATGACACGATAGCAATCACAAACATGATGACGAACAGAGAGTGCAGACTACCCTCCAGCACACTGCGCAGTAACGCCCACTTCTCATCGGATAAAGTCGCATTCGTATGCGGTGCCAGCAGCTCGTTCAGATCATTCTCTGAGATGCCTTCCGCGGCTAGATTTTGTTCATTCGACAGTGCTGAGATACGGAAATTTAACCACGTTCCGAATACTGCCGCACCGATCGTCTGTCCAAGTGTACGCATGAACGTGTGCAATGCCGTGGATGAACCACGTTCTTTGTACCCTACTGAAGACTGAGCAATAATGGTGAAAATGGTAAAGGCAAACCCGAAACCTAGACCATATATAAAGGTCAGAATATATAGCACCACCTGCGGTGATGTTCCGCCCACCAGGAACAGCCCGCCCGAACCTACGGCAATCCCGGTAAGTCCGATTAAGGCGGTCAGCCTTGATCCAATCTTCAGCAGCAGGCGACCTGCCAGCACGCTGCCGATCAGCCAGCCTACAGACATGGGCGCAAGTAGCAGCCCGGACTCCGTTGCATTCCCTCCTCGAACACCTTGCACCCATAGCGGCAGATAGCTGGTTAAGCCGATCATCAATGTGCTGGCCAGCAGGCCGGCGATGTTCGCTACCCGGATGTCCCGGATACGGAATAGATGAAGTGGAACCATCGGGGCCTGAGCTCTTTTTTCCACCACAAAAAACAAAATAATAAACAGCACGGCAACCACGCTCAGTCCCACAATCATTGGAGAATTCCAGGCATAATACTGCCCGCCCGCCGATAACACAAAGAGCAGAGCAGTAATACCGACAGTGAAGGTTAACGCCCCGACATAATCGATCTTGGCCGTACGAGGTGAGATATCTTCCTTCAAATAACGGAATACAAACCACATGGCGAGTAGACCAAACGGTACATTAAACCCAAAAATCCACTGCCAGCCGAGGTTGTCCACAAAATAACCGCCGAGCAGCGGGCCGACGAGAGATGAAATGCCCCATACCGAGCTGATCCAGCCCTGGACCTTGCCACGCTCCTCGAGACGATAAATATCACCAATAATGGTGAAGGTAACCGGCACTACGGCTCCTGCCCCAATCCCTTGAATGGCACGATAGATAATCAATTGTTCCATATTCTGCGCAAGACAGCATAGGAGTGATCCCGCCAAAAACAAGGCACAGCCAATAAGAAAAACTGGTTTGCGTCCATACAGGTCACTGATTTTGCCAAAAATCGGTGTGCTAACCGCCATCGTAAGCAGGTACGCCGTAAAAATCCAGCTCAGCAACTGCACACTTCCCAGTTCGCCGACAATCGTCGGACCCGCTGGACCAATGACCGTGCCTTCAATCGCAGACAGAAACGTTGCCAGCAACAAGCCGGCCAGAATAAAACTGCGCTTCAAACCTTCTGATCTATTCACACAAACCCTTCTCTCTATTTTCTCTTGTTTCGAAGAAACTCATCATATAATAGCGAGTACATGACCATGTCCTTGTATCCCGTGGATGTATGCTGAATCTGACGCAGAAGCCCCTCCCGGGTAAAACCCTGACTTGTCAGAAATGCCCCGGAAGCTGCATTGCGTGGATCAACCAAGGCTTCAATCCGATTCAGTCCCATCGTTTCAAATCCGAAGGGCAGTAATGCCGAGAAAGCCTCTGACATATATCCATAACGCCAGTAGTCACGCCCCAGCTCATATCCAATTTCGCCACGAAATGCCCCTTCTAGCTGCCATGTGTTGAACCCACAACTACCGACGAGCTTGCCTGTATCCTTCAGTTCAATTCCCCATCGGATAGCGTCCTCTTCCCCTGCCATATGGTTCAGCAGCCCGATCATATCAGCAGCCTCACTTATACCGATCATGGGCGCAAGATTCATATACCTCGTAACTTCCCGATCTGACCAGTGTACGAACATTTGGGCAGCATCCTTGCGACGCATTTTGCGCAGACGAAGCCGCGTCGTTTCTAGCTCGGGAATTCTTCCTTTACATCTATACATCTATTGACACTCCGATCCGATCCTTCTCTTGCAGACCATAAGATTCATTAGCCATCTAACCATAACCTGCACCAATTGGCAACTGTTCACTCTTCAGATCATATCAAAAAACCGGGCGCATCCGCTCCCGGTCCTGATGTACTTATGATTTCACCAGCTCATGGTGTCCAATCTAATGCCGAGGGCCAGTCCATGTGTGGCTTAGTTTCTCACGAAGCATCAACGGTTATAGCCTTAAGCTGGAGAGGCCTTTTTGTTGCCAGCGAGCAATTCTTCGGTTACCTGTCCAAGTACAGCAACAATTTCCTTATACTCTTCAATGCCTGTCCCGGTCAGGCTCCACTGATCTCCATGGGCGGTCAGGAAGTTCTCTTGCGTCAAGTGTTCAAGCTCCTGCTTGATCTCACGCTCACCGACGCGATATCCTCGCTCTTCTAATAGAGGCAGCGTATCGCTTACGGTCAAATCCTGAGTTTGGGCAAAATATAGAAGATGAATTCGTACAAAAAGATTCTGTACTTCTGCATGCATAAGCTAAGCTCCTTCCCGGGTTGTAGCCCTTCTTGGTTGCTAAATAATTACCCCGCGAGAGAACCGGAGAAACAGGCACATCTATCAGACACTTCTACGTCTTCCAGAATCATTCCGCTTGACTAACCGCATATACTGCACTATCTTGAAAATAAGTACCAATTTTGCTCAGGAGGGTGATTCACCATGTTTCAAGCTGTTTCCTATGAAGGAACACGAAGCGAGCAGCACACCGCCGTCCTGGGACAGTTAAGCGCTCTGATCCGCGATGAACCTAACGCAATTGCCAACTTGGCTAATGCTGCTGCGCTGCTCAATGTATTTCTAACCGACACCAACTGGGTCGGATTCTATCTGTATGATGGAAAAGAATTGGTCCTTGGACCGTTTCAGGGGTTGCCTGCCTGCATCCGAATTCCGCTTGGACGCGGAGTATGCGGCACATCTGCTGCGGAGAGACGTACACTTGTTGTTGATGATGTGCATGCCTTCCCAGGTCATATCGCCTGTGATGCTGCATCCAATAGTGAAATCGTTGTTCCTATTATCAAAGACGGAAAATTATACGGGGTGCTGGATATCGACAGCCCAAGCAAAAACCGGTTTGATGATGAAGATCGCATCTTCCTGGAAAAAGCAGTTAGCTTGCTCACCGAGCAGCTCTAATCTGTTTGATTCATTGTAGCAACATTCATTCGAACATGAGGATTACCGTCCTCCCACCTCATGAAGGTGGTATCGATTAAATGTTAACAAAAAGCGCAGTCCTCCCAGAGGTCTGCGCTTTTTGTTGCTATGTTCATACCGATGTTCTTGCCGCCCATGTTACTGTATGCAGCTAGGATAGATCCTGTGCTGCTTTGATGATCATGCCCTCCCGCAGGAACTCAGCCAGCTTGGGATGATAGCCGTCGTACATCTTACGAAAATCATGTTGCTCGACGTATAGGTTAGCCAAATCACGGTATATTTCAGCCGTGGGAGTATAATATCCCCTAATCCATTCGAGGTGTCGCCCGATAATCTGCTGCACAGCAGGACTACCCGGCTCGAGGCCAAGCTCCAGGGCCTCTTTCAAATCCAGATGAATCTGCTCGATTCGAGCCTGTGAATCCAGAAAATCTTCCTTGGATTTCATCTGTATCTTTTGATCTTTTGAGTCATTCGCTGATGAGCTGTGAAGCAAGTCCTCCGTTTGACGTGCTTCAGGGAGCTGGGCATGACGCGTATGATGTGTAAAGCCATAGTATAATTCATGCTCCTCCATCATCTGCTCTCCTTGCAGATACGAGACCGTTCGATCTAATGTCTGGATCAGTCCGTGCAGGCGAAGAGCTTCCTCCAGAATTCGGATACGATGTTGTTGCATTACACGTACCATTTCCAAGGGCTCTTCTGTGAGCATAGGACCGATTTCTTCTTCCGGTAAGCCAACTTCTTTACAGAATAAAATTTGCTGAAGCTTTAGAAGTTCTTTTTTCTCATAATAAATATCCTCATCCAGTCCGCGAAATGAAGGGGATAATAACCCCAGCTCCGCATAATGACTCAACTCATTCAAGCTCACACCTGACATACCAGATACATCCGTCATGGAATAAGCCATATCGTATCACCTCCTAACTCATCTGCGTGCTCTGTTTATTCGTCCGGTAGCTCTATATGTCGCCTATCTCTACAGATCACCTGCATCTAACAATGTTTGAAAAGCATCACAATATCTATCCATATGACGAGGTAATGAATGCATATCAAGTAGTAATGAAAGCATATTACCTAATTAATAATACCCCTTCCTCTAAATGTGAACCTGTAGTCCTGCAGATCAATAGTGTATCTTTTTAAGCATCTTTCCACGGCTTGTATTCACCGCTTTATCTAAAAAATCCTGAACCTATGAGATAGGTACAGGATTTCCAGATTTCTTTTAGCTTTCGGGTAAATTCCAATTTGGATATATTCCCACCATCGCCCTGCTCAATTTTTGTTGAACATGACAAACTTCAATTCTGTCATTTCTTCGGTTGCATACTTCACACCTTCACGCCCGATCCCGCTTTGCTTCACACCGCCATACGGCATATGATCGACCCGGAATGTTGGAATATCATTGATCATCACACCACCCGCTTCAATCTCATCTACAGCTCGAAGTGCCGTTTGGATATCACTCGTGAACACGCCTGCCTGAAGCCCGTACATGGAGTCGTTGACATGCTGGATGCCCTCTTCTACGGAATTAACGGTGTTAATGACAACGATAGGTGCAAACACTTCCTGACACGATACCTTAGCGTCACGCGGGACATTCACAAGCACCGTTGGACGCAAAATGCCTCCTTCTGCCTCACCGCCTGCTGCAACCGCTGCTCCTGCCTGCTTCGCTTCCTCAATCCAGTCCAGAGTGCGTTGCACATCTTTGGATGTAATGAGAGCCGACACGACAGTATCCTCGTTCAACGGATCACCAATGACCACCTGCTCCGCTGCCTCGGTAAAACGATGTATGAACTCTTCTGCAATCGCCTGATGTACATAGATACGCTGTAATGAAATACATACTTGGCCCTGATACGTAAAAGCACCGGTGACACAGCGTGGAATGATCTTGTTCAGATCTGCATCTTTGTCCACAATAACCGCTGCATTGGAGCCAAGTTCCAGCGTAACACGTTTCAGTCCTGCGTTACTGCGGATGCTGGTTCCTACGGCCGGACTGCCTGTAAATGTGATATAAGCAACATCAGGATGCCCTACGAGCACATCACCGATCGTTTTGCCATCACCACTTACGACGTTCAGAGCTCCATCCGGCAGCCCCGCCTCCTGAAGCAAGCTTGCAATGTAATAGGCAGATAGAGGTGTCTGCTCTGCAGGTTTAAGCACGATGCTGTTCCCGGCAGCTAGCGCAGGTCCCACCTTGTGCGCCACCAAATTCATTGGAAAATTAAACGGTGTAATGGCTCCGATGACACCGAGTGGCTGGCGCATCGTATAGCCCATACGACCTTTTCCACCTTTGGCAGCATCCATCGGAATCGTCTCGCCAGTCAGTCGTTTCGCTTCTTCTGCGGCAAACTGGTAGGTCTCGATCGTACGGTCAATCTCGGCTCTCGCCGCAGTGATCGGCTTGGCTGCCTCCAGTGCAACGATGCGAGCAGCTTCTTCTTTGCGCTCCTCCAGCATCGCAGATAGCTTGTACAGCAAGTCTGCACGCTGATGTGCAGGCATCTGGCGCATCGCTTTACGTGCCTTTACAGCCGCAATAATGGCTCTCTCGGTCTCCTCTGCCGAGGCTGAAGCCACTTCTGCCAGCGTCTCTCCGGAATACGGCGCCTGGAGTGTTGTATATTGTACCGATTCGGTGTACTTGCCGCCGATAAACAGATGTTGTTTTTTCATAAACTGCATCCTCCATTCATTCAATTCATCTACGAACGTATCCATTGCAAGTCTATAGAACCCTACTCTACTTATACACTATTTTCGCCGTATCCACCCAGGTCATACTTCTCATCGCTGGGACAACAGACCTCCACGGGATGAGGGTAGCTCGTCAGGTCACACAAAAAAAGACCCGCTTATGCGGATCTCCATATGACGATCTTGTCCCTATTTTATACTTATGCTTCCTGCATGATTTGAACTTATTGTTTGTCCTGTTCCTGCTGCGCCCTCTGCATCTGCTTCAAACGTCCTTCAACCCGCATAAACAATCTAATTGTATAAAAAACGACAGCAATCAGACTCAGCACTAAGGCACGCACATCTGTAAGCCAGAACCCGATAACCCCAAAGGCAGTGATAATAAAACCAAACTGCATCATCAGTGCCGAGCTGTACCGCTGTGCCTCTTCCCATAACGTGGGGTTACTCATTGCTCGTGGTGTACGATAACCATATATTCCATTAATTTGTTTTGGCGGCTTCTTATACACCATCAATCCCAAAATGAAATAACATACTCCGCATATAATTCCCAATAATGCTCCTGCCAAAATGTTTCGCTCCTTCTTATCAACTCTCAGGTTATATCATACATCAGCTATATAAATAGTAAAACGGCTCTACGTATATACGCAGAGCCTTGCTGTACGTTTCAACAATTTAAACGTCCTTGATTCGAAGCACTCGCATCGCATTAAGTACCGCAAGCACCGTGACACCCACATCAGAGAACACGGCTTCCCACATGGTGGCGATCCCGAACACTCCGAGCAGCAGGAAGACCGCTTTGACTCCCAACGCGAATCCAATGTTCTGCCAGACGATACGACGCGTGCGTTTCGCAATACGGATGGCACTAGCAATTCTGGAGGGTTCATCCGTCATAATGACGACATCTGCAGCTTCTATCGCCGCATCCGATCCGAGCCCGCCCATCGCAACGCCGACATCCGCACGTGCCAATACGGGGGTATCGTTAATGCCATCACCAACAAAGATCATCTTTTCCTTCGGTGACTTTGCCTGTTCCAGTTGTTCCAACCGTTCGACTTTGTCCTGTGGCAGCAGTTCGGCATGAACCTCATCCACACCAAGCTGACGCCCAACAGCTTCGCCTACTGCTTTGGCATCACCGGTCAACATGACCGTTTTGCGGATGCCGAGCTGCTTAAGTGCCTCGATCGCAGATGCCGCATCGTCTTTCACTTCATCGGCAATGATCAGATGTCCGACATACTGTCCTGCTTCAGCAACGTGCACAACCGTTCCTACAGTTAGTGGTTTCGTATAAACAATTCCTGCCTGTTCCATCAGCTTCGCGTTGCCTGCAAGGACTTCCTGACCGTTTACATTGACTATAATCCCATGTCCAGCTACCTCGTCATATCCCTCCACACCTTGTGTAGGAATGTCTTTCCCCCAGGCGGCACGAATGGACTCTGCAATCGGATGATTCGAGTTCAATTCAGCAATCGCTGCCAGTCTCAGTAGTTCCTCTTCTGAGCGCGTACCTTCAGGATGAACAGAGGTAACCTTAAATACACCTTTGGTTAGCGTGCCCGTTTTGTCGAACACCACCACGCTAACGTCATTCAAAGCCTCAAGGTAGTTACTTCCTTTGACCAAAATGCCGTTTCGCGAAGCTGCACCAATTCCCCCGAAGAAACCAAGCGGGATCGAAACAACCAGTGCACAAGGACATGAGATAACGAGAAACACGAGTGCACGATAGATCCAATCAGCAAATGTTGCCCCGCTAAGCAGTAGCGGAGGAAGAAAGGCAATGAGAGCCGCGAGGATGACAACAACAGGAGTATAATACCGTGCAAATTTGCTGATAAAATGCTCTGTTTTCGCCTTGCGGCTGCTGGCATTCTGCACCATGTCGAGAATTTTGGATACGGTGGATTCTCCAAAGGTTTTGGTGACTTCTATCGTTAACAACCCGTTTTTATTCACAAAACCGCTAAGCACATCACTTCCAGGCTCCAATTCTCTTGGAACAGATTCTCCTGTCAACGCTGATGTGTCGACCATGGATCGACCTGCTTTCACAATGCCGTCCAGCGGCACCCTCTCCCCGGCCTTAACCACGATACGGTCACCAATGTTCACCTCTTCCGGCGATACACGCTGCGTTTCCTCCCCTGCACCCGTAAGTACGTTGGCATAGTCCGGGCGTATATCCATCAGAGATTCGATGGACTTACGTGAGCGGTTGACTGCCATACCCTGGAACAGCTCTCCAAGCTGATAGAAGAGCATGACCGCAACACCTTCAGGATACTCTCCGATCGCAAATGCACCAAGCGTAGCGACGGTCATCAGAAAGTACTCATCAAACACCTGACCGCGAATGATATTTTTGAATGCCTGAAGTACAATATCTCCACCAGCAATGATATACGCCACCACATAAAGTGCAAGCTGAGCCCAGCCATCCACCGGTGACCAGATCGCTGCAGCAAGCAGCACAGATCCAGCAGCCAACCGGGCTAGCAGCGTTTTGATCTGTCCGGCACCATGTTCGTGCGAATGACCTGCATGAGCGTCACCGCTCTCCGTGTGGCTGTGTGCATGACTGTGACCCTGTTTCTGTCCGTGTTCATGTTCATGAGTATGTGCATGGGAATGTCCGTCACTGTGATGACTATGCTGGTGTGTGCTGGCCCCATTTGTTGAATCCGTATGAGCGTGACTATGATGAGAATGAGACTCTCCATCCGAGTGTTCATGGTAATGGTCATGATGGTGATTATGGAGATCGTTATGCTCTCCTGCCTGTTGTTCATCACTATTCATGTTATAACTGCGCGCTGGACGGCTTGGGCCTTGATGTCCTTTGCCTTTTTCCGAGATACGGATATGGGGCTCGAGCCGTAGCACCTTCCGTTTCGCTTCCTCCACCACCTGCTCATCCATATCGGATGTGGTGTACATGGATAACGTTTTGGTCACAAAATTCACGGAGCATTCATGAATACCTTTTATTTTACTTACTCCATTTTCAATCTTAAGTGCACAGTTGGCACAATCTAGTCCGTCGAGCAGCAGTTCCCTTTTCACCTGTTCCTGTCCGGTTCCCATGTGACTTCTCCCCTTTGCAGTCCGAAAAAAGTTGAATCAAAGTATTTTTACATGAGTACTTCATTGAAGGAATAACCCTCCAACCGCTGTTTTCTCCAAAATTTCTGTAATCTCCATACATGAGCAATTGTTCATATGTTATAATTAACCCTATTATATGCACGCCTAAACTGGAGTGTCAACATGAGTTGTTGATTTTGCATACAGAATATGCTAATAGTAATTATTTCGCTTTAGGCGTTTTTTGGATATAATATAACTATCAGTTGTTAAACATAGGCGGTGATAGGCATGGAACAACCGGTTAAAGCTCCACATGATTGCGATGAAACTTGCTCAGGCACAGAAGCCGATGTGCTTACCATTCGCACCTCACTTATAGATCGGGACACCTCTTCCGAGATGGCGGATTGGTTCAAAGCATTTAGTGACCCAACACGTCTACGTATTATTGATGCACTATTACAGAAAGAATTATGTGTGCATGATCTAACGGTACTGCTCGGCATGGGCCAGTCAGCCATCTCCCATCAGCTGCGATCCCTGCGCAATATGCGGATTGTGAAGCGGCGTAAGGAAGGCAAGACGGTGTATTACTCTTTGGATGATGCTCACATTGAGCAGATATTCCTCCAAACGCTTCAACATATTAAACACGGCTAGGCTTCGAGCCAGCCTGTTTAGATCAACAAAACCCCCGATTCTCGGCACCATGCCGATGAGCGGGGGTTTTGTTGTATTTAGGGAACCGTTTTAAACATCAGACTTACATTAATCAATTTTACTTACAACTACAGTAACTTGTTATTGTTTGGATCGTATAGACCGGATTTGTCCTTAAACAGGTTGAAAATATGGGACACCACCACTTTGAGTACCGCATATCCCGGAACTGCGAGCAGGATGCCCACCACCCCGAACAAATTCCCTGAAGTTAGAATGACAAATATAATTGTGATCGGATGAATCTTGAGCGTTTTGCCCATAATCTGTGGTGAGATGAATTTACCTTCAATTAACTGTACCGCAGTCCACACTACGATCATTTTCAGCAGCATAATTGGCGAAGTAACCAGAGCCACAATCAAAGCAGGCGTAATGGCAATTGCAGGCCCCAGATATGGAACCACACTCGTAAAGGAAGCAATGATCGCAAGGATCAATGCGTAGTCCAGACCAATGATCATATACCCGATGTAGAGCAGTACCCCGATACACATGCTGACGATAATCTGTCCACGGATGAATGAGCTGATCTGGTGATTGATATCATGCAACACATGCATTGCACCAGTACGGCTTTTGATAGGCAAAAAGGATAAAATCTTCTCCGGAAGCTTCTTGCCGTCCTTGAGCAGATAGAACAGAATAAATGGCACGGTTACAATCGATAACACCGTCTCGGTAAAAGCACCAAGGAACCCGCCAAGCTTGGTCCACGTGGAGTTAAGAATCTCTGTTGCCTTCTCGGAGACGGTTCCCCACCAGTCCTGCCAGTTCATGTTGACGGTCTCCTGCACCTGGCTGAATAACTGACTGCCTGTCAGTTCCTCGAATTGATCCCTTACGGTTTCACTATAGGTAGGGAAGTTGTCGATTAGCCCCATGATCTGATGACGTAACACTGGAATGACTGCCAGTACCACGACCGTTAGCACGCCACCAATAGCGAGATATAGAATCAGAATGCCCCAACCTCGCTTGATTTTCCATCGTTCCATCACATCCACAAGCGGATTCAGAAGGTAATAGAGTATACCCGACAGAATAATGGGGAGTATAATCGTTTTAATTAACACGGCCAATGGGTGGAACACAAACGATACCTTGGTCAATACCATAATATTCAGTCCAACCAACAGCAAAATTAATAGAAATAGTACAAATTTGTTATTCAAAAAGAAGCGTTTGAACCGCTCCGGCCAAACTCGCGTTTGGTTTTCCAACTTGTGCTCAGGTTGCTCCATAGGCTTTCTTCCTTTCTTATGGATCATCATTCTGTTTATATCAATTATGTTGTAGGCACATCGAGCTGCTAGCCGCAGAATACTCTTTGTGCTTGAAGTTACAATTAACTTGTACAAGCCAACATATGTATAACACTCTCGATTTATACGTATGATCTGTTTGACCGTTTCAAATTCGCCAAGTAAAGTCATTTTACCCCAAAACAACCCCCATGCCCCAATTGGTCCCATTGAAATTATTCCCACGCCAAAAACGGCCCACCTCCTCTGGAGGCGAACCGTTGATCTGCAGCCTGATTCTATTCTTGATCTCCTGCTGCCAAGCAAAAGATTAATGGTTTCCCGCAAGCTGCGAGATTAACTCATACGAGTGCAGACGTGCTTGATGATCATAGATCATCGACGTAATAATTAGTTCATCCGCTTGTGTCTGGCGGATGAACGATTCAAGCTGTTCGCGTACTTTCTCCGGCGAACCGTTTACCGCCACCTTGAGTGTCTGAGCCACAGCAGCTTGTTCGCGCTCGGTCCATTTGCCATCCATCACTGCTGGTGGCTGCACAAGTCCTGTCGTACCACGGATGATATTCAGAAACTGCTGCTGCATCGTTGTTCCCAGCCAAGCAGCTTCTTCGTCCGTATCTGCCACCACAGCGTTCACACCCAGAATCACATAAGGCTCTTTCAGGTTCTCCGATGGCTGGAAGCTGTTACGATAGGTATCCAAAGCAATACGTATATAATCTGGTGAGAAGTGGCTCGCAAAAGCAAACGGTAATCCCAGCTGGCCTGCCAAGCGTGCACTAAAATCACTGGAACCCAGCAGATAGATCGGAATATTCAGCCCTTCGCCGGGTACAGCACGTACGGGTGCATGGTACGATGTTGCCGATGCATCGAAATATGCCCGCAGCTCGGATAACAGCTCAGGGAAATCTTCCCCACTATTCAGATCTTTACGCAGCGCAAGAGATGTACGGCGATCACTGCCCGGTGCACGACCCAGACCTAGATCAATGCGACCAGGATATAATGACTCCAGTGTGCCAAATTGCTCTGCAATGACAAGTGGTGCATGGTTAGGCAACATAATACCACCAGAACCTACGCGAATCGTTTTGGTTCCTCCTGCGAGATGCCCAATTACAACAGATGTTGCGGATGAAGCGATACCGGGCATATTATGGTGCTCAGCTACCCAATAGCGATGGTACCCCCATTGCTCGGCATGCTGTGCCAGATCCAGGCTGTTGCGAAGTGCTTCCGCAGGGGTAGACCCTACAACGACTGGTGCAAGATCAAGCACTGACAATTTCACGTCTTTTATATGCTGTTTATGTTGTTGTTCAGTATTCATATACGTTTATGCTCCTCTTAGATTATATTTTTGCATATCCAGATATATAGATATAAATAAACAAAAGTTGACTTTGTTTCGTATCAGACACAGCTTATGCTACTACACTATCGCTGATTCAACGCAGAATAACGAAGCTCTAGAGTCAATGTATGCACACATGCTTAAGCGTATAGCCGTTCACATCCGGACGGAATCCCCTGCTTGCTGCGTATTGCATCTGATTTCCGTTCCGGCATCCGGCTTACAACTCGTGCTGCACGTACTCCGCAAATGCCTGTATCGTCTCTTCATTACGGCGATAGTACGTCCATTGTCCTCTGCGCTCCGAGAGCAGTAACCCCGCCTTGAGCATCGTCGACAAATAGCTGGAGATTACGGACTGAGCCAGTCCAGCCTTCACTTGAATTGTACCCACACAAATGCCACTCTTGCCGCCATCTGGATGTTGAGATAACTCAAGCGGTGAGAAATGCTGCTCTGGGTTTTTCAGCCACAGCAGGATCTGCCTGCGCGTCTCATTGGATAATGCTTTGAAAATGAGTATAGGTTCCATGGGTTAATTATACCCCCTTTTTGTCCTTTTGCCAAACGCCACAAACGAACAAACCGACTCATCAAGAGCCGGCTTGGGGTTTCATATCTGTTGTTCCATTTATACTGCTTCACAACGAAATGAAGGAGCACTTGTAGTGCCCGATCACTTCAAACCGATAGGTATCTATAAGGACATGATATAGCTCTTAACGAATTATTTAATCCAGTGTGAGATTTGTTCAATAGACTGGCGTGACTTCTCCCGATGTGGCTCCTCTGCACGATAACCAAACGCAGCCATCACTGATACGTCCCATGCACCGTCCTCCAGCAGTCCTGCTTCTTCCAAAATGCGATGTACCTCTTCATAGTTGTACCCCTCAATTGGACATGAATCAATGCCAATCTGAGCCGCAGCGGTCATCATATTGCCAAGGGCAATGTAGGTCTGTTTAGATGCCCAGTCGAATAAAGTTTTAGCATTTTGGAGTAAACCCTGGTTGTTCTGAAAATTACCGTATGCTGCACTTGTCAGCTCAAAGACATCTTCAGGCATACCCTGAACCTCTTTCAGCATGTATTCTGCATACGGAGAATTGTAGCTGGCATCTGTGCGTGCCAAGATCACAATAAAATGACTTGCAGTAGCTAACTGCCGTTGTGCACCAGACGACACCTCGGACAGCCGCTGACGGAACTCCGGATTTTGTACAATGAGAAACTTCCAAGGCTCGAATCCAATGGAACTTGGAGACAAGCGACCTGTTTCAAGTATGAAAGCAAAATCTTCTTCTGTAATTTTGCGTGATGCATCAAATAGCTTCGTGGCATGACGGAATTGAAATGCCTGCAAGATCTCTTCTTTTTTCTTCGTTCGTACAGTAACGTCCATTCGCTCCACGTCCTTTTCTCTGTAATTTATTTTGAGCCTCCGTTATATTCGGTCTGCTGATGCTACAAGGCCTACATATTAGTTTAAATGTTATCATTCCAAATGAAAAGTACGCATCCTATTGTCTCTGGTCTCCTTAGCGTTACTCTCCTGTTTAATCATGATGATTCACTTGAATATTTTCAATTAAGAATATAAAAAAACACACCTGATATCATCAAGTGTGTCTTGGTTTGCTTGGCGGCTTCCTACTCTCCCAGGACCCTGCGGTCCAAGTACCATCGGCGCTAGAGGGCTTAACGGTCGTGTTCGGGATGGGTACGTGTGGAACCCCTCCGCCATCGCCACCAAACGGGCATTTGTTGTGCAAATG
>JAFWEX010000044.1 GCA_017512705.1 Paenibacillus sp. | reverse complement strand
GGACTGACAGGACAGGGCGTCCTGCATCATACCCTGTACATAGGTCTGGCGGCAGATCGGACAACTGCCCTGCATATGCTGATGATTATAAATACCAACCTTCATAGATACCTTCCCCCCAAATATATAATATTGAGCAACATGAATGGAAAAATAAATGGCAGTGCATCTGTCGTTTAATTTCATCCGTACTCTAAAAATTAAGACCGGTAATCCGGTTTCAAGGCTCCCGTAGTTTGTGAAATTCTCTGTTGCTTTAAACCCGTGAACACCCTGTTTTTCTATAGAGTCTATCACAACCATCATCATATTTCTACAATCAATAGACAATAGAAAAGAAGCCTTCTTCCATTTTCATGGAATTGGGCTTCTAAATTCAGTGGAAAGTATTGTGCACCTGAAAAAGTATGCTTATGTGGACTCGAGTTAACTGCTACCGCCTTTGCGTCCAATTTCACGATAGAATTCCTTGGAGTGGTTCTCAGAAGTGGCTTCACCACCCTTACGTCCAATCTCTCTATAAAAATGTGCATCATGGGCATCTGAAGTCGCATCTCCGCCCTTTTTACCAATCATCTGGTAGAAGCTTCGGTCATGGTTCCTTGATGTCGCTTTCCCGCCTAATCGCCCGGCCTCTTCTCTGCTCATTTTGCGTTCTGAAGTTTGCCCTCGTGCCATTACAAATCACTCCTTATCACGATAAGTTGTTTTTTGTAGTGCGTATCCTGAATTACCACATTATTTCCAGCCTGAAACAGTGTGCATGGAGTGGTTGGATCGGATAAGGGAGTCAGAATGTTATGCAGAACGCTTGAATACACCATGTCGATGAAAAGGAATTCGTGAAATATCCGGTTCAATCATCCCTTTAAAAGTCTGACGTACAAAGGGGTGAGCCAGCGTAATGGAGAACAATACAGCGACGATGAGAATAATAGGAATGAACAGCGCACTTCCCATGTAACTGTAGACTCCTGACCAAATAGCTAACCGCATAAGGAAGCCATGTAAAAGGAAAACATATAAAGTACGACGCCCTAAATCGGTCAATTTGCAAGACAGGTTTGGAACCCAGGCAAGGAAAAGAGTTGCAGAGACGATCTCCAGCAGGTACACACCAAGACGGTATATTCCTGCATACCACTCTTGATGACCCAGTTCAGCATATGTCATGCTTCCAAACAACCATCCTTGCGGAATGTTTAATCCACCGTACCCAATATATAGAAGTAGCGCTGCAGAGAGGATGGCAGCCGCTCTGCGTCCCCAGCCTGGAAGCAGACGAGCGCGAATGGATGCACCGTAATCATATCCAATGACAAAGAACGGCAGAAACACGAAGGTACGGCTGAAGCTGAGCCAGAAACCATCGACAGGTAAATATCCGGCAATGACACCGAGTGCTATGGAAGCGATCAAGCGATATATGGGTTTCCAGGTGATGGTGACCCGCACCAGTAAACGCCAGCAGAAGTGACTGGCCAGAAACCAGAGCAACAGGTATGGTGCGAAGAAGGACAACCTCATATGAGGTGTGTGGAATACAGTCGCATCCATCATTGCATATAACGTTTGGAAAATAATATATTGTAACGCAATCTGTTTCAGCACGTTGCGTCCCGAGACACCTTGAATGGAAGGTCTGGCGAAATACCCTGTAACCCAAACGAAGAGTGGCATGTGAAATGTGTAGATCCACATAAACAACGCTTCCGCTCCAGTAAAGCGAGTGATTAGCGGCTCCAGTGCATTCCCTACCAGTACGCAAACAATTAATATAAAGCGAAGATTATAAAAGAACGATTCCTGATTATCTTGAATCAGTATGTGATCTCTCATGATGCAGCCCCCTCAAAAACTTCGTTAAAAAGTATTGTCTATATTGTTTGTTACATCTGTAATAAGGTTAATATGAATTCATATCTTTAATTGTGATTTAATTCACAATGGTAAGCGTTATCTTTTCTCAAAGATGTGACAACAAAAAGAATGCTTCGGGATTGACAACGGTTCCATAGAGGATGAAAATGGTAGAAGAAGATGAGGTAGTCAATATTAAGGAGGAAGGCAACATGTCAACGAGTCCCTTTCAAAGCCCAGATGTTATTACATTTGGGGAAAGTATGGGGTTGCTGACGGCCAGAGATACTAGAGGGCTTGAATATGCAGCTACACTGGACAAAACGTTTGGAGGAGCTGAGAGCAACCTGGCCATTGGTGTAGCGCGGCTTGGACATACCAGTGGCTGGTTTGGTCGTCTCGGTAACGACCCAATCGGAAATATGATTCTGAAATCCATTCGCGGCGAAGGCGTGGATGTATCCCGGGTCAAATTAAGTGATCATGAGCCCACTGGTCTGATGATTCGTGAGAACGCTTCCGGGAAGGCCTCCGTACATTATTATAGGAAGTTATCTGCGGCAAGTGCAATGACGCCAGATGATCTTGACCCGGATTATATTGCCGGAGCCAAAATTTTACACGTCACAGGTATTACTGCAGCCATCAGTGAGTCAGGGCTTTCTACGGTTGAAGCCGCCATACATATAGCAAAGCAGGCAGGGGTGAAAGTGAGCTTTGATCCGAATCTGCGCCTCAAGCTGTGGTCAGCAGAGAAGGCTCGCCCTGTGTTGCTGCGTTTGGCCGAGCAGGCTGACTACTTTTTGCCAGGCCTGGATGAGATGAAACTATTATACAACGAAGACAGTGATCAAAAGGTGCTTGAACGCTTGGCTGCAATGAAAGCAGTGTGCATTGTTAAAGGCGGACCTGATTTGACCTATGTACTTGCGGATGGTACCCTAACGGAAGTTCCGTACTTTAAAGCAGAACAGGTTCTGGATACTGTAGGGGCAGGAGACGGATTCTGTGCGGGCTTTTTAGCTGGTCTGTTGAAGGGATACACGGCAGTTGAAGCAACTCGGCTTGGTAATCTGAACGGCTCAATGGTGATCCAGGCTGTTGGAGATTGGGAAGCACTTCCGACATGGGCACAGGTTGAGGCTAAACTGAATAACGTTGCTCACGTCGAGCGCTAAGTTTCGTTAAAATCAGGATGACTCATCTTCGTTCTTTAAATGTAAAGTTTGTATATACAACCACCACATTGATAAGGGAGAGAATGAAATGAAGAAGCTTCAACTGTTGCAAAAAATGACGGACAATGGTGTGGTGGCAGTTCTGCGTGCAGATTCAGCTGACCAGGTTATTGCTATGGCCGAACAGGCAATTGCAGGCGGTATCAAAGTTATTGAAATTACAATGACCGTTCCAAGTGCGCTTAAAGCAATTGAAAAACTAAGCCGTGTGTATCATTGGAATACGCAAGATCCTGAGAAATTCGCTATCATTGGAGCAGGAACCGTGCTTGAAGCACAGACGGCAAGAGCAGCAATTATGTCCGGGGCTGAGTTTGTGGTAGGACCCTCTCTTAACCCTGAAACCGTTCAGATGTGTAACTTGTATCGCGTACCGATCCTGCCGGGTGTCATGACCATTGCAGATGTGCAGCGTGCGCTGGAGCTTGGTGTGGATATTGTCAAGTTGTTCCCAGGCAATCTGTATGATCCTTCCATTATCAAAACGATGAAGGGCCCTATGCCACAGGCGAATTTTATGCCAACAGGTGGAGTATCATTGTCCAATCTGGGGGAATGGATCAAGGGTGGAGCGGTAGCTGTGGGGATCGGCTCGGATCTGACATCAGAAGCTGTGAAGACGGGAGATTTGAGTCACGTCCGCCGCAAAGCGGAACAATATATGGAAGCTTATCGCAAAGCCAAGGCTGAATAATGTTTTAGCATAGAGCGGGAGCTTGCACCAGTAGCTCTCGCTCTATGAGCTTGCGGAAGTAGAGAAAGGTGAATGATGTTGAGAAATCGTTATAATACGGGGCGCAAAAAGAGGGGCATCGGCAAGTTTCTGCTCGTACTTTTGGCGCTCATTGTCATTGGTTGCGGATACGTGGCATGGAAGCTGCTTACGCCTTACGGGCCTCAGGAGGCAGCTCAGGCTGCGATGCAGACATCCGATGGGGTTACAGTCAGTGAGCAGGAGAACTGGATTGATTTTAAGCCGGCTAAACCTGCTGGAAAAAGTGTGCTATTCTATCCTGGCGGTTTAGTGAAACCGGAAAGTTATGCTCCCCTTGCTCATGAGCTTGCAGCAGCTGGTCATCATACGATTATTGCCAAGATGCCAGTGAATCTGGCTGTCATCAAACCCAACCTGGCGGATGATATTTTCGCTGCATATCCAGATGAGGAGTTTGTGATGGGAGGACATTCCCTTGGCGGCTCGATGGCTGCACGTTATGCAGTGGCACATCCAGATGCACTTCAAGGCATTTTCTTCCTGGCCTCTTATCCGGATGAAAAAGGGAGTGTGAAGAATCTGGGTATTCCAGCCCTATCTATTCTTGGCACCAATGATGGAGTTGTGAATATGGCCAAGTATCAGGAAGGGCGCATGTATTTGCCAACAGATACGGTGTATTACACAATTGAAGGAGGAAACCACGCTCAGTTTGGTGACTACGGTCATCAGAAGGGAGACAGTGAGCCGACGACAAGTGGGGAAGATCAGTTGAACCAGACGGTCAAAACGCTGTTATCCTGGTTGGATACCATGAAATAATCTGAATCTCAGCGGAGGTGAGCATGATTGGCTATGCTGCAGGTGCAGGGAAAGAAGATTCGTTGTAAGGCGATTCTGTTTGACAAAGATGGAACCCTGCTCGATTTTCTTCAATTGTGGGGGCCTTGGGCCGAAAGTATGCTTGTGCAAATGCAAGCGTGGATGCAAGAACGTAGAGGCTCATTTACTGTAGAGCTGGAAAAGGTACTTGGCACCAGCCATGATGCAGAAGGTCATATTGATGGATATGATGTGCAGGGTCCCCTCGCAATTGCGACTGTAGATGAATGTAACGGCTGGCTGGCCGGACAGCTCTATGCGGCTGGAACACCGTGGAACGAAGCCATTACGACGATCCGGCAATTTTCAAGCGTGGCAATGAAATCGGTGAGAGAACACAAATCTGCTGAAGCGATGCCGGGATTACTGACTCTGCTGCAACGTTGCAAGGAAGCAGGCATTACTCTTGCAGTGGTGACCTCGGACAGTACGCCGGCAGCTGAAACACATTTGGACTGGATGGGCATCCGTTCCTTTTTCACTTCCATCGTAGGCTGTGACCGGGTAACTCGCGGCAAACCTGATGGTGAATCTTTCCTCCTGGCTTGCCGGGAATTATCGGTTGAGCCTCATGAGACGGTAATTATTGGAGACAGCAACGGTGATATGCAAATGGGGCGCCATGCAGGAGCAGCACATACGCTGGGATACTGCTCGCTGCTAGAACAGGAAGCATATCTGCATGAGGCGGACACAGTCATTCGTCACTATGATGAGATAAATATTTTATGATAGATGCTACTCTGTGTTCGTGCGGGTTAAGTGTTGAAACCAAGGAGGAGAGAGGATGAACGCAACAGAGCAACTGGCTGCCTGGATTCAGGAGAGCTCACGCATTGTTTTTTTCGGAGGAGCCGGAACTTCAACGGAAAGCGGGATTCCCGATTTTCGCTCGGCTGCTGGACTGTATCAGACGGAGCAGCACTCCCCTTATCCTCCCGAAGAACTGTTAAGCCGTCATTTTTTTGATCAGCATGCTGACATTTTTTATGACTTTTACCGGGGGAAAATGCTTCATCCAGATGCGGAGCCGAATGGCTGCCATCATTTACTTGCCAAGCTGGAACACCAGGGAAAACTTCACGCTGTTATTACGCAAAACATAGATGGTCTTCATCAAAAGGCAGGCAGCAGCCATGTGCTGGAGCTTCATGGTTCGGTTCATCGCAATGCTTGCATGGACTGCAAACAATTCTATTCGCTGCAGGACATCATACAATCCAAAGAAGTCGTGCCCCGTTGCACCTCATGTGGCGGTGTCGTTAAACCGGATGTAGTCTTGTATGAAGAAGAACTGAATCAGACCACACTCTATCAGGCCATTGATGCCCTGTCATCAGCCGATTTATTGCTGGTAGGAGGGACATCGTTAACGGTGTATCCCGCAGCTCAGTTAATTACGTATTTTCAAGGAAAGTATACCGCTCTGCTCAACGCGACACCAACCGCTTATGATCACCGGGCTGACTTGTTGATTACAGAGCCTATTGGCGAGGTAATGAAGAGTGTGGACCAACTTCTTGCCTGATGCAAGGAAGTTACCCGACTTAGGGATTCATTCAGAGCATGATTCAGCTCTTTGGTAAACGAATTGAAGAGAATAATAGCATCCTCTTCGCTAAGGATGGAGACGAGATGCTCGAACCTGTGGAAAGAAGGGATTCATGATGGTCTACGTAGCTGCTGAAACTCGCTATGAAACGATGAAATATAATCGTGTGGGACGTTCGGGCCTGAAACTGCCCGCGATTTCACTTGGGCTGTGGCATAATTTTGGCGGAATTAACAGTGTAGAGAACGGTCGTAACATGATTACTCGTGCGTTTGATCTCGGAATTACGCACTTTGATCTGGCGAATAACTACGGACCACCTGCCGGTTCAGCTGAGCAGTTGTTTGGGCAGGTGCTGTCTGAGGATCTGAAACCTTACCGAGATGAACTGATCATTTCCACTAAAGCAGGATATTATATGTGGCCTGGGCCATACGGGGAGTGGGGCTCTCGCAAATACTTGATCTCCAGTCTGAATCAGAGTCTGACACGCATGGGGCTGGATTATGTAGATATATTTTACTCCCACCGTTATGATCCGGATACACCGCTGGAAGAAACGATGATGGCACTGGATCATATCGTTCGTTCTGGCAAGGCACTGTATGTTGGGATCTCCAACTATCCAGCAGAGCAAACCAAACAGGCGGCTGAGATTTTGAAAAGTCTCGGTACACCGCTGCTGATTCATCAGCCAAGATATTCGATGTTGGATCGCTGGATTGAAGATGGCCTTCAGGATGTGCTGGATGAGTACGGGGCTGGTAGTATTGCGTTCTGTCCATTGGAGCAGGGCGTACTGACGAACAAATATTTGAATGGGATTCCTGAGGATTCCCGCGCTAAGGGCCCGTCTGTATTTTTGAATGAAAATAATATCTCTCCAGAAACACTTCGCAAGGTACGTGCTCTGAATCAGATTGCGGCCGCCCGTGGTCAAAGTCTGGCTCAGTTTGCACTGTCATGGGTGCTGCGAAATGGAAGAGTTACTTCTGCGCTAATCGGCGCGAGTCGCCCGTCTCAAATTGAAGAGAATGTAGCCGCGCTGAGCCAGTTGGATTTTTCTTCTGATGAGCTGGAGCGAATTGAGTCCATTTTGCGTCCCGAGCCAGCGAACAAAAAACAGGATTAGAACCTGTTCCGCTTAACCAAGGAATAGGCACAAATAAACAAACAAAATACTCCTTGAAAGTGCATCTTAGCCATAATGGCAAAGGTGCACTTTTTGCTATAAACATGAAGCTCCATATTTATTGTTCTGTTTGTCATTCTCCTCAACAAGTCAATCTTGACATTTTATTTGGCAGGATGGTCTGCCTTACCTTTTGAGTGTAATGGACGTGCAAGCAGTTTCTCACGATAGAGACTAGGCGCTTCTCCGTGGAAGCGTTTGAACTGTCTAGAGAAATATAAGGCATCGGGCATACCTACGGAGGCAGATACCTGTTCGATGGACAAATCAGGGCGTTCCCGCAGAAGTTGACGTGATTTATCGATCCGTAATTTCAACAAATAAGTAACGGGGGTTAGGCCTGTTTCTTGCTTGAAAATACGCGATAGGTAGGCCCTGTTGTATCCCAGACTTTCAGACATTTGCTCAATAGAAACAGGATAGGCGTACTGTGTGGACATATATTGAATCATTTGTTTAACAGTACGTCGGATGGAAGACTCTCCGGATGTTAATGTCTCTCCTTCGGACAGGTGATTCTGAGCTTCTGCCAGAATCATATATAAGGTGCCGAGAGAGTTAAAATGAGCGCTTTCTTTGCGTTCGGCAAAAGCACTTTGCATGACAGCCAGCCAGTTCGATATTTCACAAGATGTGCCGGCATGAAAAACAGATTTCTCTGGTCGAAATCCAGCTTCCTCTACAAGTTGTGCAGCCTGCTTGCCTGTGAAAGCAATCCACCGATATTGCCACGGATTGCGTTCATGAGACTTGTAGCTGACTAGCTGCCCGGGAAGAATGAGGAAACAGTCGCCTGCATGAAGATCGTAGGTGTGCAGCTCCGTGCGGAATGTGCCGGCCCCCTTTTCTACATAATGTAAGAGGTAATAATCATACAGCTTCGGTCCAAGTGCATGTCCGGGAAGCGTCTGGCTTGCGCCTGCAAACAAGACATGCAATGCCCCTTGACTATAATAGACAGGATTGGAGGCGACTGAGTAACTCAGTGCACCGCTTTTGCTGGTAGGTGATTCCTGTGATAATCGGGGACTGGGCGAATGCGAGGTATTACGTGAACTTTCTGGTGGGTTTACTCTGACTTCCTTCATATAAGTTCATTCCTTCCAGGATTTTCGGGCATTCTCATTTACAACCATTATACGATTAAAGGTCACATTTATCCATATGAATCACACATGGTTTCATTTCAAGCGAGCTGGCTTCCTTGTATAATAGCATTAAGAAAACCACAACAACGAGGCGAGGTGCATCAGCTTTGAAAGCAACTGAATTGCGACAAAAGTTTATTGATAAGTACGGAGAAAGTGGGGCGGACATCCGTGTATTCCATGCCCCTGGGCGTGTGAATCTGATTGGTGAACATATCGACTATAACGGTGGTTACGTGCTTCCGGCCGCCCTTGAGTTTGGTACAACCTTGCTTATTCGTGAACGTAAGGATACTCAATTGCAGTTAGCTTCAACTAATATGGATTATGAAGGTTCACTAGACACGGCTTCCATTGGTCAGGAGAAAACGGGAGAATGGACAGACTATCCGGTAGGTGTAATGGTCGAACTGGAAGACAAAGGGGTCAAAGTCTCGAAAGGGTATGATTTCCTCTATCATGGCGAAATTCCGAATGGTGCGGGTCTTTCCTCCTCTGCATCTCTGGAGGTCCTTACCGGTTATGCCATTCAAGCCATGGAAGGGGTATCCGAGATCGATACCGTGGAGCTTGCGCTTTTGTCCCAGAAAGCAGAAAATGAGTTTGTTGGTGTAAACTGTGGCATCATGGATCAATTTGCTGTAGCGAACGGGGCTAAGGATCATGCGATTCTTCTGATGTGTGATACGCTTGAGTATGAGAAGGTTCCCTTCCGCACAGGTGCGTACAAATTGATTATTGGTAACACGAATAAACGCCGTGGATTGGTCGATTCAGCATACAATGAGCGGCGCTCCCAATGCGAGCAGGCACTTGCCATTTTGAAGGAACAGCTGCCTGCACTGAATTACTTGGCACAATTGAAGCCGGAGCAGTTTAACACATTGCAGGATCAGATCAAAGACGAGAAAGTCAGACAGCGTGCTGAGCACGTAGTAGAAGAGAATGCTCGGGTGCTGGCTTCTGTAGAAGCACTGCGAAACAATGATCTGGAAGCGTTTGGTCAGTTGATGAATGCTTCACATGACTCCCTGCGTGATCTGTATGAAGTCAGCTGCACTGAACTGGATGTTATGGTAGAGGAAGCACGTCGTATTCCAGGCACTTTAGGTGCGCGTATGACGGGCGCAGGTTTCGGTGGATGTACAGTGTCTCTGGTACACGAGAATGATGTTGAACGTTTTGTGAGTGAAGTAGGCGCCGCATATGAAGCGCGTACAGGTCTCAAAGGTGATTTTTATGTATGTGGTGTAGGCGAAGGTGTTAACGAACTCAAGGAGGCGAAGTAAAATGGCAATTTTGGTGACAGGTGGAGCAGGATATATTGGTTCTCATACCGTGGCGGCGTTGCTTGAACGTGGCGAAGAAGTGGTTGTACTGGATAACTTGCAGACAGGACATCGTGAGGCGCTTCTTGGCGGTAAGTTGTATGAAGGTGATTTGCGTGATAAAGAAATTTTGACGAAACTGTTCGCGGAAAATTCAATCGATGCCGTTATTCACTTTGCTGCTAATTCACTGGTCGGCGAGAGCATGAAAGAGCCAGCTAAATACTACGACAACAACGTATTTGGTACACTTTGCCTTCTGGAAGCGATGAATGCAGCCAATGTACGTCGCATCGTCTTCTCTTCTACAGCAGCAACCTACGGTGAGCCTGAGAAGGTTCCGATCGAAGAGAGCGACCGCACTGAACCTACGAATGTGTACGGTGAAACGAAATTGATGATGGAACGCATGATGTCTTGGTTCGACAAGGTACAGGATATCAAATATGTTTCTCTGCGTTATTTCAATGCAGCCGGTGCACACGAAAGCGGCAAAATCGGTGAAGATCACCAGCCAGAAAGTCACCTGATTCCACTTGTATTGCAAACAGCGCTGAAACAGCGCCCGCATATCGCAGTATTTGGGGATGACTATGCAACCGAAGATGGCACATGTGTCCGTGACTATATCCACGTTAGTGATCTGGCTGATGCGCATCTGCGTGCAGTAGATTACCTGCGCAAAGGGGAAAACAGCAACGTGTTTAACCTGGGTAACGGAACTGGATTCTCGGTAAAACAAGTGATTGAAACCGCGAAAAAAGTAACAGGACTGGATATCCCGGTTGTTCAGGAACCACGTCGTGCGGGTGACCCGGCTGTATTGGTGGCATCGTCTGCCAAAGCTAGATCCGTGCTGGGCTGGAACCCGAAATGGACGAATCTCGAAGATGTCATTCAAAGTGCATGGAACTGGCATCAATCACGCCCGGAAGGCTACGGAAAAAACTAGGAGGCGAGCATCTTATGTCACAGACTCAACCTGGAGCAGAGGCCACAGAGCGTACACCCGAGCAGCAGGAAGCACTGCATGCCATTGAGCGTCTGGTCGCATTTGCCTTTCAGAAAAAACTGATTGAGGAAGCAGACTACGATTACAGCCGCAACCTGTTGATGGAACAGTTCGGGTTCTCGGAGCCGTATGCTGGTGAACTGGATACAACTATACCTGATAGTCCACAGACGATGCTGGATACGTTGATCGATTATGGTTATACAATTGGACTGATTCCTGAAAATAGCGATACCTTCCGTGACTTGCTCGATGCGAAAATTATGGGTCATCTGATGGCGCGTCCATCAGAAGTTGTGCGTGCTTTCCGCCATACGGAACAGACGGAAGGTATTGAGGCGGCAACATCGCAATTTTATGACCTGTCCATTAACTCGAACTATATTCGAATGGATCGCGTATCCAAGAACGTCTATTGGACACAGGATACTGCTTATGGCGAGATGGAGATTACGATCAACCTGTCGAAGCCGGAGAAAAGTCCGAAGGAAATCGCTATGGCGAAGTTACTTCCACCTCCGGTATATCCGAAATGTCAGCTGTGTCGTGAGAATGTAGGTTACGCTGGTCGGGTGAATCACCCAGCACGCCAAAATCTGCGTGTCATCCCGTTGCAACTTAATAACGAACCGTGGTTGTTCCAATACTCGCCGTACGTATACTACAACGAGCACTGTATTATTTTCCATCATGATCATGTGCCGATGAAACTGACGAAGGATACACTGCGTAGACTGCTTGCCTTTGTTCAGGAATATCCGCACTATTTCATCGGTTCGAATGCTGATCTGCCGATCGTGGGCGGTTCGATTCTGACACATGACCACTTCCAAGGTGGACGGCATACGTTCGCTATTCAAAATGCCAAGCCTGAAGCGGTCTTCCGTCACGCGGACGCACCAGGGGTAACCCTTAGCCTTGTGAAATGGCCGATGTCGGTGATGCGTCTGCATTCACATGATCCTGCCGAGCTTCTGGAAGCGGGTAACGCGGTCTATGAAGCGTGGAAGGTATATAGCGATTCGTCAGTGGAGATTGAAGCATTCAGCGAAGTGGACGGGGAGAAGGTACCTCACAATACGGTAACTCCAATTGTTCGCCGTAGTGCCGATGGTGGCTTTGAAATGGATCTCGTTTTGCGTAATAATCGCACAAATGATGAGCATCCAGAAGGCATTTTCCACCCACACCGCGAGATGCACCATCTGAAAAAAGAAAATATCGGTTTGATCGAAGTTATGGGATTAGCGATTTTACCGGGACGACTGAAACAAGAGCTGGATGGCATTGCTGATATTCTAGCTGGAAATAAACAGCTTGCTGAAGCTGCACAGGCAGCAGATCATGAGCTGAATAAACATTTGCAGTGGACAGAAGAGCTCAAGCAGAGTCATGGCTCAAGCTTGACGAAGGAAGAAGCTGTTGCACTTGTGCAGCAGCAGGTCGGTTTGAAATTTTCTGAGATTCTGGAACATGCTGGCGTGTACAAACATGATGAAGCAGGACGTCAAGCATTCCGCCGCTTCGTAAGCAGCCTGGGTTATACGGAGTAAGAAAGACAAGATAGATAAGGCATCCGTTTGATTATGAACGGGTGCTTTTCGTCATGTTATGGATTAAGGGATAATCATGTACGACATAATGTGATTCATTCCTTTAAACATTTGCTTGTTAAGGATTATGTATAATAGAGCGGAAGGGTTCAAACAGATCAGGATTAGATGACAAATACATATGGAAATGGGGACGATTCATTGGAAAAGCAGCCGCTGAACCTTCCATTTATCTCGGATGCACAGGAACTCAAAAATATGGTCGGAGAATCGAGTGAACGTGTGCGTAATAAAGTGATTTCGTTTGTTGATCCGCATGTCCAGAAGTTTATTGCGAAGTCGCCTTTGTTTTTTTTGTCTACTTCGGATCAGGCTGGAAGATGTGATGTATCTCCGCGTGGGGATGAACCCGGTTTTGTTCGCATATTCGATTCTCATAGACTGGTTTACCCGGAACGACCGGGTAATCGCCGGATCGATTCTTTGTTGAACATAGTCTCAGATCCAGGTGTAGGCATGTTATTTGTAATTCCGGGTTTGAATGAAGTGCTGCGCATCAATGGAACAGCTCGGATCACAAAAGACGCAAATTTTATCGCAAACATGAACTGGAGTGGGAAAACGATTGGCGCAGCTGTTATTGTAGAAGTCGAGGAATGTTTCATTCATTGTCCAAGAGCATTTAATCAAGCAGGATTATGGGACGCTGAAACATGGGCAAAATCCGAAGAGTTGCCATCGGTGAATGAGCTTCTTCAGGCACATCTGAAGATCAATGGATTGAACTAAAGTGAGTGGCTATCGATTTGTTTTTCTATAAAAGGGGTACTATAATTGAGATTGCACTAAAACTTAACTCCAATGGAGGCGAATATATAACATGAGATCTTTTCAATTTTATAACCCTACCCGTCTGATTTTCGGTAAAGGCCAGCTTGAAGCGCTGAAAACGGCAGTGCCGAAATACGGCAAACGGGTTCTGCTTGTATATGGTGGTGGAAGCATCAAACGTAACGGATTGTACGATCAAGTGCTCGGTTTGCTCAAGGAAGTCGGAGCGGAAGTGACGGAACTCGCAGGTGTAGAGCCTAATCCTCGTCTATCCACTGTGCACAAAGGAGTAGACCTCTGCAAAACAAATGATATTGAGCTGATTCTGGCAGTTGGTGGCGGCAGTGTGCTTGACTGTGCCAAAGCCATTGCTGTTGGGGCCAAATACGACGGAGATATGTGGGATTTTGCTCAGCGCAAAGCGGTTGCACAAGATGCTCTTCCACTTGGTACAGTGTTAACTATGGCAGCAACCGGTTCAGAAATGAACTCTGGTTCCGTCATTACCAACCAAGAAACGCAAGAGAAGCTAGGCTGGGGCAGCGCGTATTCTTTCCCTGCATTCTCGATTCTTGATCCCGTAAATACATACACGGTACCGAAGGATCAAACGGTATACGGGATGGTGGACATGATGTCTCACGTACTGGAGCATTACTTTCATCTGGATCCGAACACACCTGTTCAACTCGGCTTCTGTGAGACCATTCTGCGTACAGTAATGGAAGCAGCACCTCGTTTGGTAGACGATCTGGAGAACTACGAGCTTCGGGAAACGATTTTGTATTGTGGAACGATGGCACTTAATGGTGTACTGAATATGGGGCTGGCAGGAGACTGGGCAACTCACAATATTGAGCATGCGGTATCCGCAGTTTATGATATCCCTCATGGTGGTGGACTAGCCATTTTGTTCCCGCACTGGATGAGACATAACATAGATGTGAAGGTAGAGCGCTTCAAACGTCTTGCCATTAATGTGTTTGACGTGAATCCTGAAGGCAAATCGGATAGACAGATTGCCGAAGAAGGAATCGATGCACTCAGCAAGTTCTGGACATCTATTGGTACACCAAACCGTCTGGCTGACTATGATATTGATGACAGTCAGATTGAAGTTATGGCGGATAAAGCGATGCTGTTTGGACCATTCGGTAACTTCAAAAAGCTGCAGCGTGAAGATGTTGTGTCTATCTACAAAGCTTCTCTGTAACGAATATAAGAAGCGTAGCTGTACAATTTTACTATAAAATATTAACGATAACGCAAGTCTCCTGCCGGGGCTTGCGTTATTTGCGATGCTATGAATCGTGAATTCTTGCTTTGAATTCGTACGGAAGAGTGAGATAGAGCATTATTGAATATTGTCCATGAAAATACATAATAGCGGCTTCTCAATACAACTTAGGAAATAATTTGAAACATTTTGCCTAGAAGTACGTATTTATTTACATGTAGAATGCACAGTTGGGAGAAATTGCAGCGGAGAGAGGAGGACGAGGGATGGAGGCCATTTATTGGGGATGTCTCATCGGAGGTGCCATTTTCGCCATTGTAAGCCTGGTGCTGGGTGACTTGATTGACGGGTTGCTGGATGGTGCTTTTGAAATGCCTGGTGTTGATTTTTTCAAGCCTGTTGTACTGGCTGGATCCATCACTGCTTTTGGTGGAGCAGGTATACTGTTAACGCGGTACAGTTCTTTTAGTGTGACGACGAATCTGATCTTATCCCTGTTGATCGGTATTGCTGCAGCCATGCTGGTATTCTTCGCATATATCAAGCCGATGCGTAACAGCGACGTTTCCATTGGGTTTTCGATGAAGGAACTATCTGGAAAAATCGGGGAGATTACAATTCCAGTACCAGCCAAAGGATTTGGTGAAGTGATGATTCGTTTTGCAGCTGGTAACACGATACAGACGGCATCGAGCTTTGAGCAGCTTCCTATTGCGGCGGGAGCACGAGTGGTTGTTATCGATGTAGTGGATGGCGTACTTCGCGTATCCGAGTGGGATGAAGATGTACTTAAGGAAGTGTAAGGTCAGTGACTTATTCTGAAAGTGCGGGGAACTGACGGTGAAGAAATTACTTAATTACTTACGAGATAAGGGGAGAGATGTGAATGGATAATCTGTTGGATTGGGATGTGTTGTTGATTCCTATCGTGGTTGTGGGTGTTATTTTAATTCTGGGTTTGGCTTTCTGGGCGAGATACAAGACGGTCGGACCAGACGAAGCAATGATTGTTACAGGTTCATTCCTGGGTAGCAAAAATATTTCAGAAGATGATTCTGGACGTAAAATTAAAATTGTACGCGGTGGCGGTGCATTTATTTTACCTGTGTTCCAGCAGTCCGAGTTTATTTCGTTACTGTCACATAAGCTGGACGTCTCTACACCGGAAGTATACACAGAACAGGGTGTTCCAGTTATTGCTGACGGGGTAGCCATCATCAAGGTTGGAAGTGCTGTAGAAGACGTCGCAACGGCAGCAGAGCAATTTATCGGTAAACCGGTAGAATCCTTGAGAGGTGAGGCACAGGAAGTGCTAGAAGGGCATTTGCGGGCCATTCTCGGTACGATGACGGTGGAAGAGGTATACCGAAACAGAGATCGTTTTGCACAGGAAGTTCAGGGCGTGGCCGCACGGGATCTGAAAAAGATGGGTCTACAAATTGTCTCCTTTACAATTAAGGATGTTCGTGACAAACAAGGTTATCTGGATGCGCTTGGTAAGCCGAGAATCGCAGCCGTGAAACGGGATGCCGAGATTGCTGAAGCAGAAGCAATGCGGGATGCGCGGATTCAAAAAGCAAATGCCGAAGAGCAGGGACAGAAGGCGGAGCTGCTTCGTGATACCAACATTGCCGAGGCAGCCAAGGAGAAAGAATTGAAAGTTGCGGCATTTAAACGTGATCAGGATACAGCGAAAGCGGAAGCCGACCAAGCTTATCATATTCAAGAAGCGCGTGCGAGACAAACGGTTGTTGAAGAGCAGATGAAAGTAGAACTCGTACGTAAAGAGCGCGAGATTGACTTGCAAGAGAAAGAAATCACCGTTCGTGAGAAACAATATGATGCCGAAGTGAAGAAAAAAGCGGAAGCCGACCGTTATGCTGTTGAGCAAGCTGCGGAAGCGGACAAAGCCAAAAAAATGCGCGAAGCAGACGCAGTACAATACTCCATTGAAACACAAGCAAAAGCTACCGCAGAACAAAAACGGCTTGAAGGTCAAGCCGTGGCCGATGCAGAGCGCGCGAAAGGTACAGCTGATGCTGAAGTTATTCGTCTACGTGGTCTTGCTGAAGCCGAAGCCAAAGAAAAACTGGCAGAAGCGTTCCAGAAGTTTGGTGAAGCTGCCGTACTCGATATCATCGTCAAAATGCTTCCTGAGCTGGCTGGTAAAATCGCTGAACCAATCTCCTCCATTGATAAGTTAACTGTCGTAGATACAGGTAAAGGCGAAGGGGCTGCGCGTGTAAGTAATTACGTAACGGAACTGATGGCGACGGCACCTGAGATGTTGAAAAGTGTTTCAGGCATCGATGTTGAGCAACTGATCAAAGGTTTGACCAAAACCAAAACAGCTACACCGGTAGCCGTACCATCGAGTGAAGCAACTAAGGTGACTCCATCCATTATCGATAGCATTGTGGAGAGAAGCGACAGTACAGAGTAAGAAATGGCAGTAAGATTACATGGCAGGTCTATTGACCTTAAGGCGAAATTTTGGTACTTTTTAAGCAGACGTCCGGCGCGGTTTGCCCGCTCCGGATGTTTTTTTGTTTGCAGTAAGATGTGTGCAGCACATCCAAGATGGTGTGAAAAAAGAGGTGCAAAAATGAGCAGCCTGCATGTAGACAAAGCCCTAAATAATAACGTAATCATTGCACAGCATCCTGAGCACGGCGAAGTTGTTGTCATTGGTAAGGGGATCGGTTTTAACCGGAAGCCGAGTGATGATATTCCACTGGCGGCTGTGGAGAAGATGTTTATTTTGAAAAACCAGCAGGAACAGGAGCAGTACAAGCAACTTCTTCCGCAGGTGGATGAAGCTTTAATCGAGATTATAAACGAAGTCATTACGTACATCTCCGAGCGTACGGACGTGCCGCTTAATGAACATATTCATATTGCTCTAACGGATCATATCTCTTTTGCACTCAAACGCAAAGAGCAGGGCATTGTCATTCAAAATCCTTTTTTATATGAAACACGGGAGATTTACCCTGCTGAGTATCGGATGGGGGAATACGCTGTTCGTTTAATTAAAGAAAGGATGGGCGTCGATCTCGGTCAGGATGAGATTGGATTTGTTGCTCTGCATATATATAGTGCGGTAACGAATCAGAATATATCCCAGGTGCGTGAGCATTCACAGTTAATTGCGGATTTGGTGAGCTTAGTTGCAGAGCGACTGAATTATTCTTTTGAGACACAGTCATTAGACTATTCCCGTCTTTTAACCCATCTTCGCTTTGCCCTGGAACGCATACGCCGTGGAGATAAGGTGGAGGAACTTCACAAGCTAGACTCCCTGCTTAAATTGGAATATCCTGAAATGTACTCGCTTGCATGGAAGCTGACCAAAGTGATGGAAAAACGGTTAAAACTGCCTGTTTATCCGGCGGAAGTTGGCTATTTAACCATACATCTGCAGCGGCTGAATCAGAGGAAAGAAGAAGAAAAATAGTGAGACCTGTCTTGGAATAACTTTTAGAAGATCTTTTTTTCTGTAAAGGCTTGCAATACAATTAAAGTGATGCTACAATGATGACCGTAATCAAGCAACTGAATAAACATAAGCGACGTGTTACTGACTCGATCAGGCATGAGTTAATTTGAGTGTGATTGTTCTACCTTTTTAAGGGTATGCTATACCCTAAGGTTGGCACAGTTCACTTTTATTAGTTCATGCCTTTTTTGTGTTCCCTTGCTTGTATCACGACAATATAACTCATATGAAAGGAAGAATACGACGCCATGTTTAAAAAGCTTTTTGGTGTATTGCAAAGAGTAGGTAAAGCTCTTATGCTGCCTGTAGCCATTTTGCCAGCGGCAGGTTTGTTGCTCGGAATTGGTAACATGCTTGTTAACCCAGATTTCCTGCAATATGTTACGGCACTCGATACCCCTTGGGTAAACTCGATTGCAACGATCATGATGAACGCAGGTCAGATCGTATTTGATAATCTGGCATTGCTGTTTGCTGTCGGCGTAGCCGTCGGACTGGCTGGCGGTGAAGGGGTTGCTGGACTTGCAGCCATCATCGGTTACCTGGTCATGAACGTAACTCTGGGCTCTGCTGTAGGTGTTACACCTGCAATGATTGGTGAGGTGCCGGGTTATGCATATGTTCTGGGTATCCCTACATTAAGCACAGGGGTATTTGGAGGTATCATTATAGGTATCGCCGCAGCACTGTGTTACAATCGGTTCTTCAAAATTGAACTACCGTCTTACCTCGGTTTCTTTGCAGGTAAACGTTTTGTTCCTATTGTTACATCGGTCGTTTCCTTGATCATCGGTTTGCTACTTGTGGTCATCTGGCCTCCAATCCAAAACGGTCTGAATGCCGTTTCTCACTTTATGGTAGATACAAGTCCGACACTGTCGGCTTTCATCTTCGGTGTAGTTGAACGGTCACTGATTCCATTTGGTTTGCATCACATTTTCTACTCTCCATTCTGGTTTGAGTTCGGTGAGTATGTGAACAAGGCCGGCGATGTCATTCGCGGAGACCAAAAGATTTTCTTCAGCCAGCTGCGAGATGGAGTAGCACTGACTGCGGGAACATTCCAAGTTGGTAAATTCCCGTTCATGATGTTCGGTTTGCCAGCAGCCGCCCTTGCGATGTACCATGAAGCTAGACCTGAACATAAAAAATATGTTGCAGGTATCATGGGTTCCGCTGCGCTGACATCATTCCTGACAGGGATCACAGAACCACTGGAGTTCTCGTTCCTGTTCGTAGCACCAATTTTGTTTGCTGTACACTGTATCTTTGCAGGTCTGTCATTTATGACGATGCAGTTGCTTGAAGTCAAAATCGGGATGACTTTCTCCGGTGGTTTCATCGACTTCCTGATCTTTGGTATCATTCCAAACCGCACGCCATGGTGGAACGTGGTCATCGTTGGTTTGATCCTTGCTGTGATCTACTACTTCGGATTCCGATTTATCATTCGCAAGTTTAACCTCAAGACACCAGGACGTGAAGAAGCTTCTGAGGAATCTTCATCTGGCGGTTCATCAACTTCGACGGATGATCTACCGCATAACATTCTTGAAGCCTTTGGCGGCAAGGAAAATATCAAACATCTGGATGCTTGTATTACTCGTTTGCGGATTGAAGTGAATGAGAAATCCAATGTCCAAAAAGATCGTTTGAAACAATTGGGTGCATCTGGTGTGCTTGAAGTGGGTAATAATGTTCAAGCCATCTTCGGAACACGTTCCGATACGATTAAATCCCAAATGCAAGATATCATCGCAGGGCGTACACCTGCTCCAGCTCCAGCCGCTGATGTTCAACCGACTCCTGAAGAGGAGAAAGCGGAAGGAGAACAAGGTGAGCGCATCGTACCAGAGGATATTGTTATGCCAGTGAATGGTGAACTGCTGGATATTACCAACGTGCCTGATCCGGTCTTTGCCGAAAAAATGACAGGTGACGGGTTCGCTATTTTGCCACATGACGGAACAATTACATCCCCTGTGTATGGTAAAGTGTTTAATGTATTTCCAAGCAAACATGCCGTTGGGATTATGTCCGATGGTGGCAAGGAAGTGCTTGTTCACATAGGTGTCAATACGGTGAAACTGAAAGGTCAAGGTTTCAACGTACTGGTTCAGGAAGGTGATCTGGTATCTGCCGGTCAACCGATTATGGAAGTGGATCTGGAATATGTGAAAGCAAATGCTCCATCCATTATTTCTCCAGTAATCTTCACTAACCTGCCAGAAGGCTCTACGATTACACTCAAGAAGAGTGGCGTGCTCAAAGTTGGCGATCAGCCAATCATTGAGATAAAATAAGAATTGATACATCGATGGCAAGCAAGTGTAAATATATGCAATGCCTAAACTAAACTACTGAAAGCGAGATGATTGTAATGCAACAAACATTCAGAATTACAGACGAAGATGGTATCCACGCACGTCCAGCGACAGCTCTGGTAAATACAGCTAACAAATTCAAAGGTGCAGAATCCTTTGCAGAAGCTAACGGCAAAAAAGTAACATTGAAATCCATTCTGGGTGTTCTTTCCCTGGGTCTGGAGCAAGGTGACACTATCAGCATCATCGTTGAAGGTGAAGGCGAAGCTGAAGCTCTTCAAGCTCTGACTGACGTTATGGTTAACGAAGGGTTGGGCGAAATTAATGCTTAATGTTTCTGGGATCGCGGCTTCGGCGGGTATTGCTATCGCCAAGGCGTTTATCTTGGAGCATCCTGACTACTCTGTAGAAAAACGCCAGATTAACGACGTTGACGCAGAGATCGCTAAACTTGACTCAGCTCTGGGGAAATCCCGGGCTGAGCTCGAGGCGATCAAAGAGCGTACTTTACAAGAGCTTGGTGAGAAAAAAGCAGAGATTTTTGCATCCCACTTGCTTATTCTGGATGACCCGGAACTGATTGATCCGGTGAAAGCCAAAATTGCTGATGAAATGGTGAACGCAGAATATGCACTCAACGATACTGCATCGCAATTCATTTCCATGTTTGAAAACATGAAAAGTGAATATTTGCAGGAGCGTGCGGCAGATATGCGTGATGTCACTAAGCGTGTGCTAAATCACTTGCTTGGTATTGACTTCATGAGCCCAGCTGAGATCAGTGAAGAAGTTATTGTGCTTGCAGAGGATCTGACGCCTTCTGACACAGCTCAATTGAACCGCAATTTTGTTAAAGGTTTTGCAACGAACATTGGTGGACGTACTTCTCACTCTGCAATTATGGCTCGTTCCCTTGAGATTCCGGCTGTAGTTGGAACGAAGGATATCTTGGCTCAAGCGAAACAAGGTGACTTGATTATCGTTGACGGTCTGGATGGACATGTTCTCGTTAATCCTACGGACGATGTTGTTGCTGAATACCGTGCCAAACAGGAACAGTATGATGCACAACGTGCGGAGTGGAGAAAATTGCGTGACGAACCAACGGTTACGCTCGATAACGTTCATGTGGAACTGGCTGCAAACATCGGTACACCGAATGATGTCACAGGTGTATTGGAGAACGGCGGCGAGGCTGTAGGCCTTTACCGTACCGAGTTCCTGTACATGGGTAGAGACAAGCTTCCTTCCGAAGAAATCCAGTACAATGCTTACAAAGCGGTACTAGAAAAAATGGAAGGCAAACCGGTCGTAGTTCGTACACTCGACATCGGTGGGGACAAAGAGCTTCCTTACCTGGATCTGCCAAAAGAAATGAATCCATTCCTCGGCTTCCGCGCAGTTCGTCTGTGTCTGGACCGTCTGGATATCTTCCGTACACAATTGCGTGCATTGCTGCGTGCAAGCGTACACGGAAACTTGCGTGTCATGTTCCCGATGATCGCAACGCTGGGTGAATTCCGTGAAGCAAAAGCTGTCCTGCTTGAAGAGAAGGAAAAGCTGGTCGCTGAGGGTATCGCTGTTTCCGACAGTATTCAACTGGGAATCATGGTCGAAATTCCTTCAACAGCTGTAATGGCGGATCAATTCGCCAAAGAAGTGGACTTCTTCAGTATCGGTACTAACGATCTGATTCAGTACACGATGGCTGCTGACCGGATGAACGAGCGTGTATCTTATCTGTATCAGCCATACAACCCTGCCATTTTGCGTTTGGTCAAAATGGTGATCGATGCAGCGCATCGTGAAGGTAAATGGGTTGGCATGTGCGGTGAGATGGCAGGAGACGAAACAGCAATTCCATTGTTGCTTGGTCTTGGACTGGATGAGTTCAGCATGAGCGCAACTTCCATTCTGCCAGCACGTAGCCAAATCACCAAGCTGTCCCGTGCGGACATGCAGGAATTGGCTGCCAAAGCTCTGGAGATGCAAACTGCTGAACAAGTGGTTGAACTCGTTCAAAGCATTTAAGCTTAATTTTACCGGAGTTTCCTCCGGATCTAAGGTCTTTCTTTTTCTTTTTCCGATTAAAGGCTGCTTAGGTGCAGCAATATTTGCCGGTGTCCACGATAAAGTGGATATCGGCTCTTTTTGTTTATTCAGGAGAGAAAAATGACGGACAACTATATAAAAAATAAAAACCCCTTGTAGTATGAGAACAACCTCATCATACACAAAGGGGACTACATCAAGGGAATCAAACCCTATTCACGGTTTTTATATGAGGACAGGAATCTTAGCTGCAAGCACAGTTCAATACCGGTTTACGTGCTGCAGTCGTTTCATCCAGACGAGTAACTGGTGTGCCGTAAGGGGCATTCAGTACCAATTCAGGTGTTTCTTCTGCTTCCTTGGCGATACGAATCATTGTATCAATGAATCCATCCAGCGTTTCTTTGCTCTCGGTTTCCGTTGGCTCGATCATAATGCACTCCTCGACATTCAGCGGGAAGTAGATCGTTGGCGGGTGATACCCAAAGTCCAGTAAGCGTTTGGCTACATCGAGTGTACGCACACCGTACTGTTTCAGACCGCGGCCTGACATAACAAATTCATGTTTGCACACGCCAGGATATGGAACCTCGTAATGAGGTGCCAGACGAGCCATCATATAGTTGGCGTTCAGGACCGCACATTCAGATACACGGCGTAGACCTTCTGGTCCATAGGTGCGAATGTAGGCATAGGCACGTACCAAGATGCCAAAGTTACCATAATAGGCTTTCACCCGGCCGATGGATTGATCTCCTTCGTAATCCAGCGCGTACATGCCCTGGTCATTTTGAACGACCATTGGTTTAGGCAGGAATGGAATCAGGCGACTCTTCACACCAACCGGACCTGCACCAGGGCCACCACCACCATGAGGGGTGCTCATTGTTTTGTGTAAGTTCAGATGCACGACATCAAAGCCCATATCACCCGGACGTGTAATACCCATAATAGCATTGGAGTTTGCTCCGTCATAATACAGCAACCCTCCAGCTTCGTGTACAATGTTGGCAATCTCCTGGATATCCTTCTCGAATAAACCGAGGGTGTTCGGATTAGTCAGCATGAGTGCCGCCGTATCTGAACCCACCGCTGCCCGTAGAGCATCCAGATCGACCAATCCATCCGTACGAGAGGGGATCGTGACCGTTTCGAATCCAGCAACCGTTGCGCTGGCCGGGTTCGTGCCATGGGAGGAATCGGGTACGATAACCTTGGTGCGTAGTTCACCACGACTTTCGTGATAAGCCCGAATCATCATTAACCCCGTCCATTCACCATGGGCACCGGCGGCAGGCTGTAGTGTTACTGCATCCATACCTGTCAGTCCTGCCAGATCATTCTGTAAGGTGTGGAGCAGTTCGAGAGCACCTTGAAGACTGGATTCATGCTGATACGGATGGATTTTGGCGAAACCGTTATAACGTGCTACATCCTCGTTAATCTTAGGGTTATATTTCATCGTACAGGAGCCAAGTGGATAAAACCCGTTATCAACCCCGAAGTTCCGGCGAGATAGTGCCGTATAGTGTCGGATGACATCTACTTCAAACACTTCCGGCAAGGCTGCCGCCTCGGAGCGCAGCATTTCCCGGGGAATCAACGTGCCCGCGTCTTGGCGAGGAACATCACATTCCGGGAGGGAATAGGCCACACGTCCGGGACTGCTTAGTTCGAAAATCAATGTTTGTTCAGGAGCGACGGATGACGCTGCTTGTGAACTAAATGTGGTTACTTGTGCATCGACCCCAGATTGCTCATTCAATGCCTGGTTTGTTTCAGATGTCTCTGAAGAAGTGCCAGCAATTGTTCCTTTTGTAGTCGTTTCCTGAGTCACAGCAATCCCTCCAATACACGTGCGAATTCGTTGATCTCTTCTTTGCTGCGTCGTTCAGTAACGGCGATGAGCATATGTCCCGCAAGCTCCGGATAATCACGTCCAAGTTCATAACCGCCGATGAAGCCTGCATCGAGCAGTTTTAACTGCAGTGCACCCACATCGGTTCCTTCAGGAAATTGAATGACGAACTCGTTAAACGTAGGGGCAGCGAATGTAAGGTTCACACCGGGAATAGTTTTCAACGTATTTAGTGCATAGTGACTCTTCTGTAGATTCAGATCAGCGACATCGATCATGCCTTGTCTGCCCATGGTAGACATATAAACAGAAGCGCTAAGTGCCAGCAATGCCTGATTGGAGCAGATGTTGGATGTCGCTTTTTCACGGCGGATGTGCTGCTCGCGAGCTTGCAGCGTCAGTACGAATCCACGTTTGCCGTTGCGGTCTGTCGTCTGACCAACGATCCGACCGGGAATCCGGCGCATATGAGCCTGGGACACGGCGAAGTATCCGCACGTCGGTCCGCCGAGCGAAGCGGCGATTCCGAGGGGCTGCGCATCGCCTACCACGATGTCGGCACCCAGCTTGCCTGGGGCTTCCAGCAAACCGAGCGACAGCGGGTTAGCGCTGACAACGAGCAGGCCTTTGTGCGCGTGCACAAGGTCGGCAGCCTGTTTTACATTTTCCACGGCACCAAAGAAGTTCGGGCTTTGAATCATAACCGCTGCAGTATCGTCCGAGATGGCTGCCTGCAAGGCTTCCCAATCCGTAACGCCGTCCTTGTAGCCTATCTCTACAATCTCGAGACTTAGCCCATGCGCATAGGCTTGCAATACCTGACGAGCTTCAGGATGAACCGTGCGGGATACAATAAGCTGTTTGCGGCGTGTGGCTGCGGCGGCTAGATTACCAGCTTCTGCAAAAGCGGTTGCACCATCATACATACTGGCATTAGCTACTGCCATACCTGTCAGCTCACAGATATAAGATTGAAATTCGAAGATGGCCTGGAGCTCCCCTTGACTGATCTCAGGTTGATAAGGGGTATAGGCGGTATAGAACTCTGAACGGGAAATGACGTGATTGATTACAGATGGGATGTGATGATCATAGATGCCTGCACCGAGAAAGCTGGCGTGTGTCTCGAAATTGGCATTAGCGCCAGCCTGTTTCGACATGTGGCGTGTTAGTGCGTATTCATCCAGCTTAGAGGAGACAGGTAGCTCGCCTTGATAACGGATTTCTTGCGGAATGTCTTGGAACAGATCCTCAATCGTATCTACACCAATCGTGGCGAGCATCGCGCTCTGATCTTGTTCGGTCATCGGAATGTAACGGTGCTTGCTCATGCTTGCTCAGCTCCTTGAGTAGGGGTCTTTGACGCACGTGTCCGTTTATGAAAAGGGGTCTTAACGACCTGGGCTTTGAGCTTTTTGCCACGAATCTCAATCTCCAGTGGTGTGTCCAGTGCAGTATATTTGGTATCAATCAGGGCGAGGCCCAGATTACGCTTCAAGGTTGGCGACTGTGTGCCGGTTGTCACTTCACCAATCTGCACGCCATCAGCATAGATCGGATAATGCGGACGCGGGATACCGCGCTCCAGCACTTCAATACCTACCAGCTTGCGGGCAGGACCGTCATTTTTTTGCTGTAACAAAGCTTCGTATCCAATAAAAGGCCCGGCATTTAACTTCACAAACATGCCCAATCCAGCCTCAAGTGGTGAGATTGTTGGTGACAGCTCTTGACCGTACAAAGGCAGCTTTGCTTCAAATCGCAGTGTATCGCGTGCACCAAGACCTGCCGGAACCAACCCGAGGTTAGCACCCGCTTCCATCAGTTCGTTCCATACGTGAGCGGCCTGTTCTGCTGCGACATACAGCTCGAAGCCATCCTCCCCGGTATATCCGGTTCGTGAGAGTAGCAGCTCTACTCCGCATACCTCGGCATTCTGTACAAAGCGGAATGTTTCGATAGAATCTACGTTTACTCCTGTACCTGTAACCTTAGCAAGAATCTCGACCGACAGAGGACCCTGAAGCGCAAGCAACGCTGTTTGCGCGGAAACGTTGGTCATGTTCACGCCAGGTACCATGTGCTCCTGCAACCATGCCCAATCCTTGTCGATATTAGAGGCGTTGACGACCAGCATATAGTGTTGCTCCGCCAGCTTGTAGATCAATAAATCATCCACCACACCGCCATCGGGATAACACATGAAAGTGTATTGTGCTTGACCAGGCATGATTGCCGTGACATCATTGGAAGTCATATTTTGTAAAAAAGCTTCAGCCTGTTCACCCTTTACGATGAATTCGCCCATGTGAGACACATCAAACAAACCAGCGCGCTCACGCACCGCTTCATGTTCTTTTTGAATACCACTAAACTGCACAGGTAACTCCCAGCCACCAAAATCGATGCAACGTACACCTTCATATTGTGTATATAAGGGAAATAGGGGGGTTCTTAACAAAGCGGACATCCAATCACCTCGTTATGGTCCATTATCGGGCCAAATTATAGAAACGTGATTCCGTGAAGCTTTAATTCAACGTAATAAGTGTCATCAGATCGGAGAAGCGCACTGCCAAGGCATATCATTCCAGACCTTGCCATTCATTTTTGGGGAAAATGGAAAAGGACAGGCCAAAGAACCGGCATGCCAAGTAGCACGCTGTATTCTTAGGCTCTGTCCCTTGTACCTGAGAGTTACCCCGCCGTTGATCAAGACAGGTTTCCCCTTGGGTGATCAAAAACGTCCAATAACGGACGAATAGATTCTCTCCAGAGTTGCGTCCTGTAAAAGTCCTTTTGCCTGAGAGATTCACCTCCGCTTGTCGGCAGGTTTACTCCTTCGGCGTCGCCTCGTGCACAACCCAAACCGGGTTGTACGGGCAATCTCTCCCTTTACATTCATCCGCGGTTCTTACGTAGTTCAATGAACTCATGTTGCTCCTCTCATTAAAACGTGAATCCACTGCTGATGTCAAGATAGATATCCTTCAATTTGCGACAAAATACGAATGTTTTATTAAAAGTTAACTGTAATGTTCGTTATTTTATTGTGAATAAATGATGAGCTATCTTGACATTTGAATCCGATATATCATACGCTGTTGTCTGGGGAAAAGGGAAAGGTCAGAGAACGCATGCACTCATTAATGAAAAGCGAGGCGGATATCGATGAGCGAATTAAGAAATGATTTCTTGTACAGTGAAGAGCACGAGTGGGTGCAGACCGTTGGGGAGGATACCGTACGGATCGGTATCACCGAGTTCGCGCAACATCAGCTGGGTGACATTGTGTTTGTAGAATTGCCTGATCTCGAAGCAAGTGTGAAAGCAGAAGAAGGTATCGGAACAATCGAATCTGTGAAGACAGTGTCGGATCTGTTCTCGCCAGTCAACGGGACCATTGTTGCCATTAATGAAGCGTTGCAGGATTCCCCGGAACTTGTAAACAGTTCTCCTTATGAGGAAGGCTGGATGATCGAAATTCGTATTGATGGGGATGTAACCGCTGCTTTATCTTCATTGCTAACGGCAGAAGAATATCGTAAGCATATCGAGTAATCCCATAATCTGAGTCATTTGGTGTATTTGTACTTATTAACATATTATGTATTCATATAAATTAGAGAGTTTTATATCCAGACCTGCGTAAGCGAATGAGCTTATGCAGGTTTTTTTGCTGTTTTTTTCATCCACATATGGACGAGATCTAAGCGAAGATCCCATAGATTCATGTATAAAAACAGTTGAAACAAACCAAGCTATGCTAGTCTTACAGCGCTGTATATAAAAAATCATAGACACGGAAAAACCTTGTTGTATCAAGGGTTTACACCTTTTATTTTGATATAAAGCGATTACATAATCCAATGTTGTCATCATTGTTCATGACGAAAGTACGCTTTCATTTGATTGAACAAGATAGGTTTCTCGCTTAGGATAACAGCAGGGGATAAATGATACCCCTTTCATTACGAATAACGATTTGATTCAAGGAGGATAAATCAATGAGTAATTTGGATCAAATGTCCAATTCTAAGGGTGGGTTACGTGTTGGTGTGCAGCGTTTTGGACGTTTCCTGAGCGGGATGGTCATGCCTAATATGGGCGCGTTTATTGCTTGGGGACTGATCACGGCAATGTTTATTAAAACAGGCTGGTTCCCGAATGAAACGCTGGCACAGCTTGTTGATCCCATGATTAAATATTTGCTGCCGCTGCTGATCGGTTATACCGGCGGTACGATGGTGCATGGACCGCGCGGGGGTGTCGTTGGTGCGATCATGACCATCGGTGTAATTGTAGGTAGTGATATTCCGATGTTTCTCGGGGCTATGATTGCAGGGCCATTCGCTGCATGGGTGATTAAGAAATTTGACAAATCTATTGAAGGTAAGGTCAAAGCTGGTTTTGAAATGTTGGTCAACAACTTTTCGGCAGGAATCATCGGCGGTATATTGGGCATCATTGCTTTATTAGGGATCGGACCTGCGGTTGAAGCCATTAGCAAATTATTGTCTGCAGGCGTACAAGGTTTGATGAACCTAGGTGTACTTCCACTGGTCAACCTGATTATTGAACCGGGTAAAGTGTTGTTCCTGAACAATGCGATTAACCACGGGATCTTAACACCAATTGCTACAGATCAAGCCAGAGAATTAGGACAATCTGTACTGTATATGCTTGAATCCAATCCGGGACCCGGACTGGGCATCTTGTTGGCATACTGCTTTTTCGGACGGGGAATGGCCAGATCATCCGCACCTGGTGCAGTCGTTATTCATTTCTTCGGGGGAATTCATGAGATCTACTTCCCTTACATCTTGATGAGACCGATTCTGATTCTGGCAGCCATCGCTGGAGGTGTGGCGGGTACATTGACGTTCATGCTGACAGGGGCAGGACTAGTTTCGGCACCGTCACCAGGAAGTATCATTGCTTATTTCTTGCTGACACCAAAAGGTGGATACATCCCTATGCTCGCAGGGGTTATCGTAGCAGCTATAGTTACCTTCTTGATTGCTTCTCTGCTGCTCAAAACAGGTAAGCAGAAGGAAGAAGACCTAGAGTCTGCCTCCAACCGGATGAAAGATATGAAGAGCCAAGGTAATACCGCAAATGCAGCGATTACAGCAGATAACCGTGAAGCAGACAGAGCAGCAGATATCGCAACTTCTGCAGCTTCTAAGGCAAAAGCGGATGTAAGAAAGATTGTTTTCTCATGCGATGCAGGTATGGGTTCAAGTGCGATGGGAGCTTCCATTCTGCGCAAAAAGATGAAATCTGAAGGGATCGATGTTGCTGTAACCAACACAGCGATTAGTGAGATTCCGCAAGATGCTGACGTTGTGATTACGCAAAAAACATTAACGGATCGAGCGCGTACAGTTGCACCAAATGCGGAGCATATATCCATTGATAACTTCCTAAAAAGCCCGGAATACGATGCGCTTGTTGAACGTTTGAAGTAAGTGATAAACCGTTGCGAATGAGCTTCATGAGCTTCAAATCTACGTAGAGCAGCTGTTTCCAAGAGCCGGAGGCGGAGATATGAGTATTACCAAAAGACAACGTGAAATTGTGGAATTCCTGCTGGAACATCCCCATGAAGTCACGGCTGGCGAAATCGCCTTAGAAGTGAAAGTAAGTACCCGTACGGTTCATCGCGAACTGCTGATGATTGAACAATGGCTTGAACCGCTCGGTATGCGGTTGGAAAAAAAATCGGGGACCGGCATTCGAATTGATTCCGATTCAGATGATCTTAGTGCATTACGCCAGAAGCTGGAAGGTAATGAATATGTAGAGTTTACGCCGGAAGAGCGTAAGCTCTTCATGCTTTGCATCCTGCTGGGAGAGGCTGAACCGATCAAGATGCTTGCTCTTGCCTCTGATATGAAAGTAACGGTCTCGACGGTCACCAACGATCTGGATGATCTGGAGTCACGCATTCGGCAATCCGGTTTAAAACTCGTTCGAAGGCGAGGATATGGCGTCAAAATAACGGGAAGCGAGGCAATTCTTCGCAGAGCTATTGCGGCGCTCGCCTTGGAAGTGCTGGATGAGTCGGATCTCTTTGGCAGACAGCCAGAGCAAGGGAGCTCCGTCGTTAATCAAAAGTTACTCAGCATGATCGGTCATAGTGATGTGCTTACTATCGAAAATGCATTATGGCAACCGGATATTGAATGGCTGGAGAAGATACCTGAACGACAGTATATGAAGCTGCTTATTCAGTTATCTGCAGCTATTGTGCGAATATGCAAAGGATTTGATATAGGGCGTGTGCCGTCAGGCACAAAAAATATGACTTCTGTTAGAGCATCAGAGTTACATGAACCACAAGTGCCCGAATATATGGCCTCTCGGCTGTGCAATATATTATCCTCGCAGCTGGGAGTGACTTTTTCAGAAGCGGAGCAAATGTATTTTCATCAATTGCTGACGGAAACGGAACAGCAGCTTCATACTTCACGTCTGCTCCCGATTGACAATCTGATTCTAATGGACAGAGTCCATTCACTTACGGATCAGATGCAAGATAGAACGGGCTATAGCTTTCATGAAGATCGCTTGCTTCGAGAAGGATTAATAGATCATATGCTGCCTGTAATGGAACGGCTTGAAGGGCATCAGATGATCCGCAATCCACTATTGCAGCAGATTCGCAAAGATTATGATGTTCTATTTGAACAAGTCAAGAGATCCGTGCTGCATGCATGGCCAGGGATAGAGGTTCCAGATGAAGAGATAGGATTTCTTGTCATGCATTTCGGTGCATCTATTGAACGGCTACGAGCGTTGAAGCAGGAGATCCGGGCGATCGTTGTGTGTAACAGTGGAATTGGCTCCTCGCGCATGTTGTCTAGTCGGCTGTCTAAGGAGTTTCCGGAAATTCAGATCATCGATAGCGTGTCATGGTACGAAGCTGCCCGAATGCCTGCTGAAGAGTATGATCTGGTCTTATCGACTGTCGATCTGCCAATGGAGGAAGATCAGTATTACAAAGTCAGCCCGCTGTTGACAGCAGAAGAGAGCGAGAATCTGCGCCATTTTATCAAAACGACAACGCTACAGCGACGACATCACAAACCTCGTGACATAAGGCAGGAGACAACCAACCGAACCTCTGACCCTGAAGGTATGGAAGCGACGCTGCTTGAAATCGTACGTATTATTGGCAAATTTCAAGTGCACACCTTAAATAATGCACAACTTGATTTATCTCAAAGTTTGCTTGCGATGAGTACCGTTGCACATCAATCCGGTGTATTAAAGGATCCGAATGAGGTTGCGAAGTTGCTTGAAAATCGTGAATCGATGGGAAGTCAGAAAATTCCCGGTACTACGCTAGCTCTTTTCCATACTCGGAGCGAAAGCATCTACAGTCCGTCTATTAGTCTGTTCCAGCTGAACGAACCGATGCTTCGAACAAAGGATGATTCGGAAGGAGTCAGCCATGTACTGCTCATGCTCGGTCCAAAGGAATTGTCCAAGGAAAGCCTGGAGGTTCTAAGCGAGATTAGCGCACTGCTTCTTCAAGAAGAGATGATTATGTTACTCACACAAGGGAATAGGGATGAGATCGTTCATTATCTGTCTCAGGAACTGGTTGGATTTTATCGGAGTAAAACTGAAATTGGAGGTCAATAACATGAGTATGTTAACAACAGACAAAGTCATCATGAACGCGACGGCTCAAGATAAATACGAGGCTATTCGTATGGCAGGTCAGATTTTGAAGGATGCTGGCCATATCACTGCGGAGTATATTGACAAGATGATCGAGCGTGAAGAAATTGTATCTACCTATGTGGGCAATGGACTTGCTATTCCGCATGGTACGAAAGAGTCTAAAACGTTCATTCTCTCAACGGGTATTTCCGTGATTCAGTTCCCGCAGGGGATTGATTTTGGGGAAGAAAAGGCCTATATGGTTATTGGCATTGCAGCTCAAGGCGGAGAACATATGGAGATTCTGACAAGCATTGCAGTAATCTGTGCCGAGGAAGAAAATATGGAAGCCCTGCGTCATGCAAAAACAGCAGAGGAAGTTATTACGATTCTGGAAAGTGAAATGGAGCTATGAAGGCCCTTCACTTTGGCGCAGGTAACATTGGACGTGGATTTATTGGTTTGATTCTGTCCCGGGCTGGATACGAGGTGACGTTCTCGGATGTGAATCAAGAACTTGTACATGCTCTTCGAGAGCGCGGTGAGTATACCGTGGAGCTAGCCAATGAGAGTAAGGATCAGGAGACGGTGACCGGAGTAACCGCTATTGATGGACGGGAGTTACAAACGGTTGCTGATACTGTGGCGGAAGCTGATCTGATTACAACTGCAGTGGGTGTCGCTGTATTGAAACATATTGCGCCTGGTATTGCAGAAGGACTGGAGCAAAGAAGACGTGCAGGTTCTGTGCAAAATCCGCTGCATATCATTGCTTGTGAGAATGCGATCGGTGGAAGCGCACAGCTGAAAGAGCATGTATATGCGTTGCTGGATGAGCAGGCTCGTGCGTTCGCTGATCAATATGTGTACTTTCCAAATTCGGCAGTTGACCGGATTGTACCAATCCAGAATCATGAAGATCCCCTGCATGTTCAGGTAGAGCCCTTTTATGAGTGGGTGGTGGATCGCTCGCAGATGGCACCTGCATTCAAACCAATCGATGGTGTGGTCTATGTGGATGATCTTGAACCGTACATTGAGCGCAAATTGTTTACGGTAAATACAGGACATTGTGTTGCAGCATATATTGGCTATGTACACGGGTATGATACGATTCAGAAGGCCATTGCTGATGAAAAAGTAAAGTCTGTCGTATACGGTGCATTGCAGGAAACGGGTCAGGTGTTGGTGAAACGTTTTGGCTTCGACCAGGGAGAGCATGAGCAGTATATTGTCAAAATTTTGGAGCGCTTCGTTAATCCTTATCTCACCGATGAGGTAACCCGCGTAGGTCGCTCCCCGCTGCGCAAGCTCTCCCCGAACGATCGTCTCGTTCGCCCGGCGCTTCTGGCGCACGCGAACGATATGGCGGTGACCCATCTGGCTATGGGCATGGCTGCGGCCTGCAAGTTTGATGTGTCCGATGATCCCGAGGCGGTGGAACTGCAAAGCATGATCCGCGATAAAGGCATCGCAGCTGCACTGCAGCACTATACCACCATGGATGTTGACCATCCCGTGTTGGTGGAGGCAGTGAAGCAGTATTGTCAGATGTGATCAGCCCACGAATCCCCGGTTATAACAGTTTAATATAGTGGGAAATCTAGGGAAAGTCGAGCTGGAAACAGGCGATAGCTAGAGTTGACGAATCTGCTTTTACAGAATTATAGATATAATTAAATGTTGAGCTTCTAAGAAGATTAGATCGCAAAGAAACCATTCCCCTTCCCAAGGATGATACAGTTCCATTGGTAGAGGGAATGGTTTTTTGATGTTCTAGGCGGATCCTCGGATCCTTTTGGCATGGACGAAGTAATGGATACGAGCTAAGCAGTTCCTGTTATTGCCCTACCTCATTTTCCAGACATTGTTGACAGATGCATGATTTGCGACGATGTTCTGCGGGAATACGTTCAAACACTTCCTCAGGGAATACAGCATTATTACACCAGCATTCAGAATGAGGTTTACCTGCAGCATAGGCACAATTGTTACTTTCCCCGCAGAGTGGACATCGTAGCTCATGAATTGTATTACTTTGCTTGCTGTTCTGTTTCTCCGGCTTCGGCTGTTTCTCAAGCATGCTGTACCTCTTTCCTCTTTTCATCACTCGTTATTCCTAAGCAGACAATCGTAATCTACGGCTTCTATTATATCAAAACGAGCCGTCCAGCTCCGTGTTTTAGGTAGTCCCTCTTGAGCGTAATGGGATAGGGAGTATTGTTGGCGTTGCATTTGTGCAATCGGTCTGAGCTACTTTCACTCTTCGGGAGGCAACTCGATGTGCAGTCCCTCCACATGTTTGCGCTTCATCAGATTGCGTTTCTTGCGATTTTCCTTACTCTCTAACACAATGTCCAGATCATAATTCCCTGGATATAACTCATCAGCGGAGATATGCAGGCGCAGACGTTTCTTGTGAATTTTCAGTTTACGTCCCCGAATCATGACTCCAATCTGTCCCCGATGATCCTCTTCGTCACTGACAATCCCTGCCTGATCCAAATAAGCTGCATAAACGCGGTCTCCTTTACGAAAAGCACGAACAGGTGCTTTATTGGACATAGAGTCGGAGTCGGAGTTGGAGCCTGGAGATACATCATTTAGATTCGATTCTTTACTATTTGCATCCTCTGTAGGAGCATTCTTCTCAAGAAGATTAGTATCTTCTATATGAAAACGATGCTCTAATGATTGAGCTTGCTCTACATAATCAGGCGCAGAAGTGTGTCTATCATGATGGATCTTTTGATGTAACTCATTCTGAATGATTTGATTCGCATTTCTATTCAAGGGTTCATCAGCTATGGACTTCGAACGCTCAATAATATGCTCCGGCATGCCCAGTTTAAGCGCAATCGAATAAGCATAACTTTCGCCAGCTTCCCCGATTCGCAGTCGATATAAGGGCTGGAGAGAGGCGGTGTCGAACTCCATTCGTGCATTTTCAAATCCCGATGTAGCTGCGGCAAAATATTTGATTTCCCCGAAATGCGTCGTAGCAACAACGGTTGCCCCGCATTTATGCAATTCCTCGAGCATCGCTATAGAGAGCCCAACACCTTCTCCAGGATCTGTACCTGACGCCATTTCGTCGATAAGTACGAGCGTGGAAGGATTCGCTTGTTTCAGAATCGTGATCATATTGCGAATATGTGCTGAGAATGTGCTAAGCGCCTGTTCAAGGCTTTGACCATCGCCAATATCGACAGCGATCTGCTCATATACAGCCATTTCTCCTCCCTCAGCCACGGGAACAAGTAGTCCTGATTGCATCATCAGTGTTAGCAGCCCCAGTGTCTTGAGTGCAACGGTTTTGCCGCCTGTGTTCGGGCCTGTAATGATAAGGGATGAGTAAGTGTATCCGATGGAAAAATCAAGCGGAACCATAGACGACCCCATTAGAGGGTGTCTCGCTCGACGCAGACTAATCTTGCCGTGGTTGTTAACACGGACGGATCGCCCATCTATAGCCACTGCATATTTTGCTTTGGCAAACAAAAAATCCAGAATGCCCACAGTCTCTGTATTCAGTGCAATTTCCCGGCTGTAAGATTCAGCCAGAGAGGTCAGGTCGCCAAGAATCTTCATCTCTTCCCGGGATTCCTCAGCTTGCAGTAGAGTAAGTTCCATCTGCAGACCTGTCAGTACTGCAGGCTCAATATATACGGTTTGCCCGCTACCAGATTCATCAAGTACACTGCCTTTGACATGCTTGCGAAATTCTTTTTTAATAGGCAATACAGTTCTCCCATTCCGCTGGCTGACAACCTGCTCCTGCATGATCGAGCGATGTCTGCTAACCAGTGAATCCAGCTTGCGTTTCATGCGTTCTTCATTCACACTCATTTTTTTGCGGATTCGAATGAGTTCCTTGCTCGCTTGATCCTCAATCCGCCCATTATGAATACAACGTTCAATTTCACTTCGCAGGCTGTCCATGAGCATCATAGAAGATGCATAACGACTAACGGTCGGAGCAATGTCGGATTTACTCTCCATATACTTCATAAGTTGTGCACAGCTGCGAAGAAACTGAGCGAGATGGCTGAAGTCACGTTCGCTGAACAGATATCCGGTACCGAGCAGAGAAATAATGGTTTCCAACCCCTCTAACGAAGGAATGGGTACACTTGCCCCGAAACGGACAAGAGCTGCTGCTTCCTCGGTCTCGTCCAGACGCATTTGAATGAGATGTGCATCCGTCATCGGTTGGAGTTCTCTTGCGTAACGTTTGCCCAGATAGGAAAGGGCGCAGTCTGCTATGTTTTTCTGAATATGGTGGAAGCCAAGACTGGTTAGCGTTTGTTCGTTTACATTCTTCATATTTGTATTCATGGCATTATTCGTATTGATATGGTTCACGTGGAATCTCTCCTTCAATTTGAAATGTATTAATGTGTACTTTATTGAAAAATATCCCTTTAGGAATGCGCAAAAAGGGCGCAGAATGAACAAACGTCATTCTCCGCCCTGTGCGTATGGGAAAGCAGAGTCCATATAGGGTCTATACGAAAAAAATCCGCGCTGAACACAGCGCGGAAATAGACCCGGACATAGGCAATCCCGGAGGCGATGTTTGATTTCCGCTGTTCTTAACTAAGTACAGGGATCTGGCGCATCATGAAATACACGTATGCCATAACGGCAAAAGTGTCATGAAAAGCCAAAATTCCTGAATATGAAACTTGATTAGTTAAGAACGCTCACCGACATCAAAATCTCTCCTTCGACCTGAGGAATATATAAAGCAATATAAACTGTGAATCACTCAAAGTCAACGTTTCTGAATAAAGATGTAGACTTGATCAGGAATGGGTTTTAAAATAACAATAGTTAATTAATCCAATGTAAGCGATTTTATAAAAGGGAGATGCTTTGCTTGCCTAAATATTTATTGCGTCTGCTCTGTTTTACGATGATTCTTGGAGCATTGCCGGTCATTGTGATTGGTTCTGTCTCGTATACGATTGCTTCACGTGATATCGAACAAAAAGTGCGCGAAAGTAACCTTCAAATTCTACACCAGACCCAGATGCGAGTGGAGCAAGTGTTGCGTAGTCTACAGTTGTCCTCGATTCAATACGTCAATTCACCTCTGGTGCTACGGGCCATGAAGAAGCCACTCGATAGCAGTGAATTTCAAGAAATTCGTGATTTGACTTCAGGATTTAACAATCTGCAGGCTGTGACGAGTATTCATCAGGCTTACCTTATTAATCTTGACGAGGACTGGGTCGTTACCATGCGTTCATTTGGCAAACTGGATGACTTCAGCATTCGAGACCGAATTGGAACTTATCTTACATATACCAACAGTCTGTTCTGGGTAACTCAAAATAAAAGTTCAACCAAAGAGAACGGCCCGGGATCACCAATCATGGGTGAGGCAGTAATGGAACAGGCGCCTACCATGATCACTTCTGATAACGTGGTGAGTATGGTTTTCAAAATTCCTATGGTTCCAACAAACGTAAAACCAAAGGGGTTTCTTGTCATCGATATTGCGGATGCTGAATTGAGCAGTTTTCTGAGCCGAAATCCGAATTCGGGTGATTTGTATGTTTTGGACAAGGAACAGAGGTATTTTCTGAATGACACCAATTATGGAACCAAATATGACCTGCTCAATCAAGATATTCAAAAAAGGGTCCAAACGACGGGGGAATCCCAAGGTTTTTTTAGTACTGAAGTGGAAGACAAACCAGTAGCTGTAAGTTACAGACAGTCTCCGCTCAACGGCTGGTTATACGTATCCGTCGTTTCGCTTGGACAGATTACAGCTCAGTCGCAGAAGATCGCATTGGTGACGGGCATTGCTACCTTAATCATGTTATGTGTCACAGGTCTTGTGGCCATATACGGCAGTCGGCGAATGTATTCACCGATCTCAAGACTGTTACAGTTTACGAAAGGTCTGGATTCACCGCTTCCTCCAGCAGGACGTCGTCAGGATGAATTCAGCTTCATTGAAGAACGATTATCGACCCTGTTCAGTTCAGAGAAAACGATGCGTGAGCAGATGAAAGGGCAGCATGTACACCTTCAGGAGTTTTTTATGACCAAGTTGCTGACAGGGAAAATATCAGAAGAAGATTTCAGATATCAAGGAGATTTGTATGACTTTCCGACGGGGTGGTCTCATCTCGGCGTGCTTATGCTTCAAATCGATACGCTTGAAGGCACGAGGTATGAAGAACAGGATCGAGATTTGCTGCTGTTTGCAGTCAATAATATGGTTGGTGAACTGCTACCTGCCGACATTCGATTCACGCCTGTCATGCTCGATGATTCGCAGGTAACCGTGCTAGCTTCTGACCTGAGCGATGAAGTGCAGTTGAAGGAGTGGATGCACACACAGGCCGATTGCATTCGTGAACGGGTTGCAACCTACTTGAATCTTCCGGTAAGCATAGGGATTAGCCGAGCATATTCAAGCATTGGGGCTACACCTAGAGCATACCAGGAGAGTAAAGAAGCTTTACAGGGCAGAGTGAGTTTAGGAAGCCGCATTATTCTACACTATGAGGATATTCAACCAAGAGGGCAGATGGAGGCAGCGCTGTATACGCAATTGCGGATGATTGAAGATCAACTGGCTTCTGCACTCAAGCAGGGGGACGAAGAGAAGACAAATGTTTATTTCACACAATATTTAGCATTACTGGCGGACAAAAAACTTCATTTCAGTGAGTATCCGATCATAATGGTGCAACTCTTATCCAGAGTGTATCAACTCGTGCAGGAGCAAGGTGGAGATGTGGCGGAAGTACTTGGGGAAAAGGCGTCCATGACCTATCTGCTCAAGCTGTCTACATTGGACGAAATGACGAATTGGTTCCGAAAGCGATTATTTCAGCCTGTGATTCGTTTCTGGAAGGAACAGGAGGAGTCCCAGTATATGAATATTGCCCACCGGATGATTCGACTGATCGAAGAACGGTATGATCGGGACTTATCGCTCGAGGCCTGTTCCGAGGAATTGAATTTCCATCCCGTCTATTTAAGCCGGGTATTCAAGAAGGAAGCCGGCGTTAATTTTACCGAATACCTCGCGGAATATCGCATGGAAAAAGCCAAAACGTGGCTGCAGACAACAGATTTGAAAATATCAGAAATTGCTGAAAAGTTAAATTACACCAACCCCACGGCATTTATCCGTACATTTCGTAAAATAACAGGAATAACTCCCGGTAAGTACCGGGAGCAGCATCGATAGAAAACAAGGCCTGCTCTGCCCGTCATGGCAGACAGGCTTTTCACATTCAACTTATGATGGTTCAAGGTGAACTACGGCTTATACGCCAAAGTTAAACTAGGAATATCCAAGTTGAAAGCAGTTTATTTTGCAGTTGGCCAGTAATCTCCAAAAGTTTGAAACCCTTGATACATAAGGGAAAACAAGAAGCTAAATCAGGATGATAGCCAGTCATTTGATCATCGGCCACAATGGAGACATGAATTCAGGAAGTGATGTTTTGTAATCGTTTCCAAAGTGGGGAGGAAGACACTATGAAAGCCGAAACGGCGGCTCGGACACGGCCCGCTACCCGCAGTGACAAACATCTATTGTGGAAGGACATCATCAAAAACCGGTGGCTGTATATCATGCTAATTCCGGGAGTGCTTTACTTTGTAATATTCAAATACATACCGATGTATGGCATTACGATGGCTTTTCAGGATTACACACCTTACAAAGGCATTCTGGGGAGTGATTGGGTAGGATTCAAGCACTTCCAACGTTTCTTTGGAGAACCACAGTTCTGGACTTTATTCCGAAACACATTTTTACTAGCCATTTATAATCTGGTTTTCTTTTTTCCGCTGCCCATTGTCCTTGCACTCATGTTAAATGAGGTTCGGCGAGAGCGATTCAAACGCTTCGTACAGACATTGGTTTATGTTCCTCACTTTGTTTCCTGGGTGGTTGTGGTTGGTGTGTTCTACATGCTCTTCACGACAGAAGGCGGTGCAATCAACGAACTGCTCTATAATTTGACGGGACAAAAGATTGCCTTCTTGCTTGAACCAGGGTGGTTCCGTTCGATGATTGTAGGACAGTCCATATGGAAAGAGGTCGGATGGGGGACTATTATCTTCCTGGCTGCACTCTCCGGTGTAGATACGCAACTCTATGAAGCTGCGCGAATTGACGGTGCAAACCGCTGGCGTCAAACCTGGCATATTACGTTGCCGGCGATCCGTAGCACAATCATCATTTTGCTTATTTTGCGTCTGGGTCATTTCCTAGATACAGGCTTTGAACAGATATTCCTGATGCTGACACCTACCAACCGTGATGTGGGCGAGGTATTCGATACCTACGTATACACCAAAGGGCTTACCCAGGCACAGTACAGTTATAGTGCTGCTGTCGGATTGTTCAAGTCGGTTGTCGGACTGGCGCTGGTGCTTGGTGCCAACACGTTAGCCAAAAAATTCGGGGAGGAAGGCGTCTATTGATGCAACGGGAGTTAGGCGCTCTTCACTAGACAGGAGTGAACATTTAGATGCAACAGGACAAAACATGGGGCAATCGAATCTTTGATTTTATGAATCATGGTTTGCTGTTACTGATTGGAATCGTGACTGTAATTCCGTTCATTTATATTCTGGCTGTTTCCTTCACCAGCCCGCATGAAGTGGCCAAAGGGGGATTCATTCTTTTTCCTAAAGAGTTCTCCTTAGCAGCTTATCGTTATATTTTCTCCACGGATACGTTAATTCGAAGTCTCGGCGTGTCTGTCTACATTACTGTTATAGGGACGCTAATTAACTTGTTGTTTACTTCGCTGATGGCTTACCCGCTATCCAGAAGATACTTACGCGGACGTCAGCCGATCCTGCTCGGAGTATTGTTCACGATGCTGTTTAGTGGCGGTATGATACCAACGTATTTTGTCGTCAAATCCCTGCATCTTACCGATACACTCTGGTCTCTGATGTTGCCAACGGCAATCAGTGCATTCAACCTGATCGTACTCAAAAATTTCTTTCAAGCCATCCCGGATGAGCTGGAGGATGCTGCCAAAATTGATGGTTGTAACGATGTAAGCGTATTGTTCCGTATTGTGTTGCCTCTGTCGATGCCGGCAATGGCTACCTTTTCACTCTTTTACGCCGTGGCTCACTGGAATAGTTTCTTTAATGCTGTCATTTACATCAATGATAGTGAGAAGTGGCATGTTCAAGTGTGGCTTCGTGAAATTGTCATTTTGGCACAGAGCCGAATCGGAGATACGAGTATTGAAGAGACCGAGATTCAGCCGCTTACCATTCGCATGGCCGTTATTGTATTCTCTACCATTCCGATTATGCTGGTGTACCCATTCCTGCAAAAACATTTTGCCAAGGGAGTGATGCTTGGTTCTGTAAAAGGGTAATTGGGTAGTTTCGATCGCATTCGTTTAAAACAATAGACCGTGATGGAATATCAAAGGGAGGTTTTCATGAATGAAGGGAACAAAAAAGAAAGCCGTAGCTGTTCTGAGTACACTGGCCTTGGTGACCAGTTTGCTGGCAGGATGCGGTTCAGATGAAAGTCAGGCTGGCGAGGGCGGCGTGCAGAACGTATCCATCGCTATTGCACAGGTGGGTGATGTACCAAGCAAAGGCAATGAAGTACAGAAAAAAATTGAAGAGTATACCAACACCAAGCTTGATATTCAGTGGATCCCGGCATCCGCATACAACGACAAAATTAATGTCATGATCGCCTCCAGCGACATGCCGAAAATCGTAAAAGTGCAATATAATCCGACAGTGACCAATGCAATGCGAAATGATGTGTTCTGGGAAGTTGGACCTTTGTTGAAGGATTATAAAAACCTTTCTGCCCAAAATGAACGTTTTTTTAACAACATCAAGGTTGAGGGCAAAATTTACGGTGTACCGGTGTTCTCCGATATTGCACGGGCAACGGTGATCTACCGCAAGGATTGGTTTGAGAAGTTGAATCTGAAAGTACCAACAACCCCGGATGAGTGGTATGAAACGATCAAGACGTTGTCTACTTCCGATCCGGATGGCGACGGGCAGGCAAATACCCATGGATTAATGCTGTTTAAAAAGTATAACGAGGATCAGTATTCATTTACGACACGTCTTGGTGTCAGTTTTGGCGCACCGAACAAGTGGAAGGTTGAAGATGATGGAAGCTTCACACCAGAATTCATGACACCGGAATATATGCAGGTGCTGGATCTACTGAAACGTTTGTATGAAGAAAAATTGTTGAACCAGGATTTTGCCGTGTTTGATTCAACCGAAGCGGAGAAAAAGTATGATTCCGGCGTTGTCGGCATGCGTGTTGGTGTGGCACAGAACGGTAAGAGCCAGCAAGAGCGTTTGTCCAAAAATAATCCGGACGGTGTTGTGGATATTGCCGGTCTGCTTGGTCCAAATGGTGATCGTGTCGCTGGACAGACAGGAAACTCAGGCATTCTGGCTTTCCCGAAAGCTACAGTGAAATCAGAAGAAGAGTTGAAAAGTCTGCTTTCCTTCATTGATAAACTGATGGACCCAGAGATGGCAACGCTGCTGATGCGTGGTGTGGAAGGCAAACATTACACCAAAGCAGGAGACAATGAAGTGGAAATGAGTGACTTCGACGCCTTTCAGCGTGAAGTGAAGCCTTATCGTGATAATTTCCCTTATATTGAAGGGTACAATGTTCCTAAACTGAAAGACACCGAACTTGGAGAAAAAGGAACATCACTAGCGAAGGAACTGGCAGAATATGCTGTGCCAAATCCTGCTCTTACGCTGTACTCTCCAACATATGGTGACCGCGGAGCGGATCTGGATCAGATGATTGCCGACGCACAAACCAAATATATTATGGGCAAGATTGATCAAAGCGGTTGGGAAAAGGAAGTCGAGAATTGGGCTAATGCAGGCGGAACTAAGATCCGTGAAGAATACGCTGAAGATTACAAAAAACAGGCTCAATAAAGAGCGAAACCGGAGGTTCGATCATGAAGGAAACGTTGCAACATACACCTATGCGCATGGCTGACCAGTTTATGGAGAGTTATCGCAATCATGAGCTGTACGCGACCTGGCATTATGAGAACGGGTGTCTGCTAAAAGCGTTGGAAGAACTGTATGCTCGTACAGGCGAACAGAGATATTTTGACTATATTCAGGAACTAATGGATCATTTCATTCAGGAAGATGGATCGATTCGTTCCTATACGGTTGAGGAATATAATCTGGATCAGATTAATCAGGGTAAATCACTATTTTTCCTGCTGGAGAAAACGGGTCAGGAAAAGTACCGCAAAGCTGCTGAGCTGCTGATGACACAGTTGAAAGGGCAGCCGCGTACAAGTGAGGGCGGATTCTGGCACAAGAAGATTTATCCGTTCCAGATGTGGCTGGATGGATTGTATATGGCGACCCCATATCTGACTCAATACGGAGCTGTAACTGGTGAGACAAAGTGGTTCGACAAGGCCGCTCTGCAGTTGCTGTTGGTGGAAGCGCGAACGCGTGATCCACGCAGTGGCCTGCTCTACCATGCTTGGGATGAGACTAAAGAACAGCGCTGGAGCGCTGGAGAGACGGGATGTTCTCCTCATGTCTGGAGCCGGGCTGTGGGCTGGTACGTGATGGCCGTTGTCGATACGCTGGACTATCTTCCAGTTGATCATGAGCAACGCGGACAGATTATCGGTATATTTGAGCGACTCGCGAATGCGCTTGTCCATGTACAGGATCAACAGACCGGGCTGTGGCCGCATCTGCTCGATCAGCCGGGGCGTGAGCGGAATTATCTGGAGGCTTCAGGCACCTCAATGTTTGTGTACGCGCTTGCGAAAGGGGTGCGCAAAGGGTACTTGAGCGGGAAGTTCAAAGCAATTGCAGAAAAAGGGTACCAAGGCCTGCTGAATCATCTGCTGCAGACTGATCAGGAAGGTATGTTATCCCTGACACAGTGCAACGGGGGAGCAGGTCTCGGGGGAACTCCGTATCGTGACGGATCTTATGAGTACTATGTGACTGAATCTATTCGTATCAATGATCCGAAATCGGTTGCTCCGTTTATTTTGGCAGGGGTTGAGATGGAACTGGCGTAACGCTGGTTCTTTTCTCCAGAGTAAAATGATAGCGCATACATTATAGGGTTGAACGCCTCTATGATCGAGGAATGAGGGCAAGTTCGCTGAACAATAGGTTTATCCAAAAGGAGAGATGGTTCATGAGTCCAAAAAGTCCAAGAGGTTCCAAGGGTCCTATGTTACGTGTAGGAAGTTTCGTTATTGTTGGTGCGATGTCTGCCGGTTTGCTAGCTGGATGTGGGGGAGAAAAAGCTCCAGCTGCCGGGGAAGGTAAATTGCCCATTTCCATTTCTTTGATGCAGGTGGGGGATGTGCCCGCCAAGGAAAACGCAATTGAGAAGAAGATTGAGGAATACACCAATACCGACGTAAACGTGCAGTGGATTCCGCAGTCGGCATTCGACGACAAGGTGAATGTCATGGTTGCATCAGGAGAGATGCCAACGATTATGCGTGTCAATTACGTGCCTACCACATTTAATGCTGCCAAGACAGGGCTGTTCTGGGAACTCGGGCCTTATCTGAAGGATTATAAAAACTTGTCTGCTCAGTCGGAGGCCCATTTTAATAACATCAAAATTGAAGGAAAAATCTATGGCATTCCAAATTTTCGAGATATCGGCCGGACGGCGATCGTTTATCGGAAAGATTGGTTTGACAAGCTGAAGTTGGATATTCCAAAATCACTCGATGAGTGGTATGAGGTCATGCGTTCCATTCGCAAAGACGACCCAGACGGCAATGGCAAGGAAGATACGTACGGTGCGCTGCTATTTAAAAAGTATAACGAAGGTGTATCTTCACCGCTGACGCGGATTGCTGTAAGTATTGGCGGGGTCAACAAATGGGGAGTGGACGAAGCTGGAAAATTAACACCTGAGTTCTTGACCCCTGAATATGTGGATACGATGAAACTATTCAAGCGCTTGTTTCAGGAAGGGCTCATTAATAGTGATTTCCCTGCACTCGACCCTTCAGATGCGGACAAAAAAATGGATTCAGGGCTTGTTGCCATGAAACTGAACGGTGTCGCCCAGAACGGGAAATCGTCCCAGCAAAGGCTTACACCTAACGTACCGGATGGTGTCATTGATGTGGAACCTTTCCAGGGACCAGACGGTATTCGTATTGCGGGTGAACCAGGAAACTACGGTATGCTTGTCATTCCGAAAGCATCTGTAACGGATGAAGAGCAGCTCAAAAAGGTACTCACATTTTTGGATCAATTGATGGACGAGGAGCTCAGCACGCTGCAGCTGCGTGGGTTGCTCGATGTGCATTATTCTAAAACCTCCGACGGTAAAACGGAGCTGAAAGACTTTGATGGTTATCAGCGTGAGGTCAAACCATATCGTGATAATCTGCTGAGTGTTGAAGGATATAACGTGCCTGAACTGGTCGATGTTCCAATTGGAATGAAAGGCACGAAAATGGCTCGCGAAAATGAACAGTATGCTGTTGCTAATCCGGCTCTTACATTATCTTCAGAAATTTATACGGAGCGGGGTCAGGAACTGGATCAGATGATCTGGGATGCACAGACGAAGTACATTATGGGCAAGATTGATGATGCAGGCTGGGAGCAGGAAGTTGCCAACTGGAGGAAAGCAGGCGGTGATCAACTGATCACGGAACTGGAGGCATCATATAAAGAGCTAAACGGTAAATAAGCAAGATGCAATAAAAAAAGGTTGATTTTGTAAAAAGAATGGGTTTATTATATAACATAATAATTAAATAACTTTATAGATGAGACCACTCCTTAAAGCATAAGGCTATGAATCTACGGATTCATGGCCTTTTTTATGTTTTTTTGGAACAAGAGGGTCTTTAGAAGGGGGCGATGCCAGCCTTGAAGTACTGGGGGAGATAAGAAAATGAATACCAAAAGCCTAGATTTACATGGTAGAATATTGATTATTATGTCAAATTTAGGTTTTGGTTAAAGGAAGACGAAACTAGCAAGTAAAAAGCGTCCCCATACTAAGGTACATAGGAGAGTGAACAGATTGAAGATTACGAAAAAAGAAAAAGTATTAGGAAGAAAAATCAGTAGAAACGTTTGCTTCATTGGATTATTGACTGTTGCTGTGTTGGCAGGAACACTTATACCTGTAGGGTCTACACCTTGGGCTACAAACGTAAAAGCCGCTTCAGTTACGGCAGACAGTGCATTAAGCAAGTTCAAGGACGTTAAAGGGCATTGGGCTCAAGAGACGATTGCCAAAGCATTGAAGAAAAATCTGATCTCCGGTTACCAGGATGGGACGTTTCGCCCCAATGGCAAGATTACTCGCGGGGAATATGCCGCGATTCTTGCTCGAGCAACTGGATTAGAGAAGGCGCAAGGACAGGCTCCAAATGTTTTTTCTGATCTTACAGGGCACTGGTCCGAGTCGGCAGTTCATCAACTGGTGGCACAAGGCTTCATTGATGTTAATGATTATGTAAATGGCTTTAAGCCTACTACGGAGCTTACACGTTATGAAATGATGAAGTGGATTGCAAGCGGATTGGTCAAATCAGAGAGCAGCTTCGGAGATGCTTTTAACGATACGAAAAATACGTTACTGCCTACACCCGAAGTGAATCGCGGAACAATTCGTCCTGAACAGATTCCATATCTTGCTCTTGTACGTGGGACAGGTATTGTTGGTGGATTTCAGGATGGCACACTAAAACCGGCTGATCCAACAACTCGTGCGGAAGTTGCCGCTATCTTGCTGCGGTACATGGATGTAGAGGGAACGGACGCTTCAAAGTACAGCGATCTAAATGAGTTGCGAGAGGTAGGAACGACAGGTACGAATTTAACGACAATTAGTAATTACAAGTATATTAAAGGAAGTTTTAAAGATATTGTTAATAATGAATATACACTGAAAAATAAAGTAGGCGTAGTAAAGTACCACAGGTTTATCGTAGTAGACACCCGAGGAAAACAACCTAAGGGTTTATATGCTAACTTGTTTGTTGATCCAAACAAGTTAACTAGAGCACAGGGAGGTCGTTTCTCCACTTATGCTGAGATTACTTTTACATCTAAACTGGACAAGTCTGATCTTTTAACTTTCGCTAGAGCCAATGACAATATAGCTATACCAATCCAGAGATTATTTAACGAGGAATTTTTGAAACAGAAGGGATTTGTTACACTACCTGACGATTCAAGCATGGTTCTAAAGAAAGAACTTCCATTTAGATTTTGGACATCACATACGTTAGACGCTGTGAAAGGTGGATATTTGTTAAAAGATGATGCAGGTAAAGAAGTTCAGATTTATCAATAGAGCTTTTGGTGGTGGTTAAATTAAATAAAAAAATCTACTTAACAAGTAATGCGCATCGTTTAACTAGAATTAGGTTTATCGCTTGTTCTATAGCATTGCTATATATTTTCTCGAATTGTATCTCTGAGGTTAAAGCTTCAACGGAACAATATGGACCCAAATCGATGAAGGGTCCGGCAGTAATTGTAGATGCAAATCCAACTGAAGGGATACCAGGAGTTTACTGGTATCAACTTGATTCAGGCAAATTTAGGGCGGAATATCAAGGCACTCACAGAGATGTAGATAACGGAGGAACAGATACGGATGCCTACCCTGTCAAAACAGAAATACCAGACAATGTCGATATGAGTCGATGGCCTCCACAAAGTTGGAAACCCTATAGGGGGAATGTTATTGAAGCCTCAATGGTATCAGATATTAAATTAAAGGATGACCCCAATGGTGTTAAATATCAGCAAGTTAACAGCTATGAAGGAATAGGGGTTCCAAGGGTTACGAGCGAAAAAAATGCAGACATTCGTACCTACACTGGCAAGGGATATACTTTTTTTGAAAGAGAGCAGTTTGGAACTAGACCAGGAAATAAACCTAAGTTTAGAATGGTTTACCACACGCCCGTCAGTATTTTTTGGGAAGGAAAGATTTATGAAGAAAAAGAAATCGACGTAACCCCAGATGCAAGGATGACAATTGGCCAGACCAAGCAGATGGTAGCCAAAGTGAAGACTAAGGGCTACGGTTCTACAACGTGGAATGAAGGTGTGGATGTATCTGGCAGAGAGACAGAGATTAAATGGTTTTCTTCAGATGAGACGGTAGCAAGCATTGAACTAAAGACAGGTATGTTAAAAGCCGAAAGCCCAGGAACGGTTACGGTACGTGCAATCTGGAACAATGGTACATACCTTATCTCGGATACAGCAACCGTTACCGTAACATCTGAGCCGGGACTGGTAGTGAATCTGCCCAATGCCTGCAAATCTACGACAACACTCCTGCAAGCAGAAGCAGTTCTTACGAAACCGGATCGAAGTGTTCATAAACTGACAGCACATCCCAAATTAACATGGAGCAGTTCGAATCCTACTGTTGCCACAATTAGTGCAGAAGGCAAAATTACAATCAAGGGGATTGTGGGCACCGCGATCATCAAGGCTCGTTTTCTTGATCCCACGCAGCGACTTGATGAGCAAGGGACAGAAGAGCTTGTAGTGAAGGATTGTACGGATAGCGACAACGGAGAACCGGGTGGTGGAGGTCCGGGAAGTGATCCTGTGAATGCTTGTTCGGTTACGATCAGCCCGCCTAGTAGAGGTAGCGTGGTAGAAGCTTCAATCATGGATCCCTCTGTTAGTGGGGTGTTGAAGGCTGATGAACGAGGTGCTGAGAAGTTCGATGTAACCCGTGGTATTCCCACTTCGGAGGATCTTTACGCAAGTGTTTTGGCTAAGGGTTATCTATTTCAACATCGTTGGGTCAACATGACGGGTACTGTGACGTATAACGTCAAAGTGAAGAGAGTGTATAACAAAAGGTGGACAATTCCAGGGCGGCCTTCTCGTGGGGAGGGAGACCCCGGAACACAGGCAGAGCCCAAAGAACGGGATGTGCCAGGAGATAAGACTATGGTAGTCACAAGGGACTACAGCTACTGGCAAATTGAAAACCTGGAGGTCTACAAACTACATGAGGCCAAAGTTTCTAACTATGCGTTGGGAGGTTACGGGGACACCGTCACTCTTACACCGAACACATATACACTTCCAACACTACAATCCACGGCGGACGCTGAGGTGCAGGCTCATGTCAAACCCGCGCCATGCCAGGATGTAGATCTGGGTGTCCAAACTGTTTCTGGTGGCTCAGTCGAGCCCCCCACACCAGACGAAACAGCACTTTTTCAAACGAAAGCCGAAGGGGCAGTTGGAGAAAACACCGTTAACAATGACCATGTGATGTTTAATGGTATAACCATTATGAATTCTTCTCCTGTGGAAAAAGCAGCTCCCAGACCTGGGACGATTCCACAACCGAGTATGATTGGAGATCAGGTACTCTACAAGAATCGACTAACGATCAAGAATACACTGATCAATAAAGCCGATCAACCGACAACTGGGGAAATCACCTATAGCCTACTCCCTGGTAATGTTAACGGAGGACAGGAACAGCGCTTTTCAATTCCGGGAATTAATCCGGTTACAGTTCATACTCCTGTGGTGAACTATGCATGGGTTTCGGATGACCAGCCTCATAATCAGAAAACGAAGCCGGATGCCAGCCGAGCTGCACTGATTCTGGAGCGTCCGTTCCTTGTACGAATACCGACCTCAGGTCAGCATCTGAATGTAGCGAATTATCCGGGGTACGGGGATCGGGACTATGCCAAGTATTTTCGCCAAAAACAGGTACGTTTCCCTTTTGATGTCTATACAGATGCTCAAAGACAATTCATTTCGGCCATGACCTGGATCGACATCCCTGTGAATCAACTCGACACCCCATTTTTCCTTCCTGTTTGGGTAGATGAAGGGAACTATGAAATAGAGTTCCGGAATATTGCAGAGAATGCACCTGCAAATTTTACGGAACAACAAGATGCGAATACTCAACTTGTTCATCATACAGCTTCCGATACTGTCGCTGTAGAGGTTATCGGACGATTATATGATTTTCATATCACCGATATCTCAGACTACAACTGGGAAAAGGTATTCCGTAAACAACCAGGCAACCCGGAACCCTCTGGTGCAAGCTACTGGACCGGAACCAACCAGATTGATGGGGATGCTCGCGGCAACCTGGCCCCTTATGTATTGCCTATCCGACCAGGCAGTCATCCTGTGCAGGGATTTGGCAATGCAGCAGTGAAAACGGGTTACCATTTCAAATTCGATCTGAAAACCAAGGGCAATATGTTTGGCAAACAGGATGGTATCCGAATAACTCCGACGTTCTTCTATTTGAGTAAGGATGGTACGATAAGGCAAGAAGTGGATTTGTATTATCATCGGGGACAAGAACGTCTCATTCGAATCGGCTCTGCACAGGATCTGGAGAAACGATATGTTGTACTCAACGCACGTTTGCGAAACGTACCGGGAACGGAACTTGTAGATACGGCACGTTATCAGTACATGAATGTATGGAAAGCCGAAGAGCGGGACAAATATACATTGGAACAATCCATGGTTCGTTTCGTAGATCAGATTTCTCATCATAAAACTTGGATCGGCCGCTACAACTGGATGATTCTCCCTTCACAGATTAGAACGCTTATTGGTCCCAAAACAGGTATACCCTCCAGTGTTAATGCAGACCGAGCGAATGCCGCTATTCAGCGCTGGTATGGGGAGTATAGCTTACCAGCGGACGTATATGCAGTTCCCGCAGGCACCAATCTGGAGCGTTTTGCCCGTGAAAATGAGTTGTATGATAAGGCGGATATTTTTTTGAGAGATGGATACATCGTTGTTAATTTTAATATTGAAACATTAAAGAACGGCAATACAAGTGATCCCCACCTACAATACAGTCATGCTCCGTTAATGAATCAATGGCAGATGGAGGGGTACAACAACAGTCCGGTAGACGCTCAAGGGAAAACCTGGGCAATGAAAGATGGTGATGTTTTGCTCTATCACGCTGATCAATCCAGCCGTCTTGATTTCCAATCCCAAGCACCTCATTAATAAGAAATGGACTACTGATTATCAACTATAAACCAAAGCAGAGTGGATGTGAGTTTACATCTTTCTGCTTTTTTTTGCATGAGAATATTATGCTCGACCTAGAGAACGGGTATAAAGGGTAAAGAGCATCTTCTCTTATACCACATTACGCTCAAGCGAGAGGGGAGCAGCATCATGATTGACGACATTCAGAAATGGAACGAGGAAGAGAAAGCAAGTACATATGAAGGGAACGATTTAGGTATTATGGTTAAGCCGAATTCATGCATGTTCAAAGTATGGTCTCCGAAAGCTGTTCAAATGCAATTAGTTCTCTATCCCCCTTTAACAGGAGGTACAGTAGATGAACCGTTCAATCAAGTGAATCAAAATACACTATTTATGCAATCTAACGACGATGGGGTGTGGTCTCTGGAAATGGAGGGAGACCTCAGAGGCTATCGCTATATGTATAAGGCTACATTTGAAGACGGGACATCAGCAGAAGCCGTTGATCCTTACGCACGAGCGGTAACCATGAATGGAGAGATGGGGGTTATCGTGAACATGGAGGAGACTGATCCCGAAGGATGGGAGCAGGATGTTCGTCCACACTTATCTCATCCTACAGATGCTGTCCTTTATGAACTACACGTTCGTGATTTCTCCATTCATCCTTCTTCCGGTATCGTGCACAAGGGTAAGTATTTGGCTTTCACGGAGACGGGGCTGCGTGATCGTGAAGGTAACACATTGGGTATTGATCATTTGGTTGAGCTGGGCATTACCCATGTGCATCTGTTGCCTGTGTTTGATTTTGCCACGGTAGATGAATCGAAGGTAGATGATAATCCAAATGATGTATCCAACTATAACTGGGGTTACGACCCGCTTCACTACAATGTGCCCGAAGGCTCGTATGCCACGCGTGCAGATGATCCCGAGGCAAGGATTCGTGAACTTAAATCCATGATCCTTTCACTTCATCGTAAAGGGATAGGCGTTATTATGGATGTGGTGTACAACCATACGTATAATACAGCGGACAGTTCATTTGAAAAGCTGGTTCCGGGGTATTATTATCGTCAGCACGCAGATGGAACATATAGTAATGGTTCTGGAACGGGCAATGAAGTGGCTACAGAACGAGCGATGGTTCGCAAGTTTATTATAGATTCTGTCCGTTTTTGGGCAGAAGAGTACCATATAGATGGTTTTCGATTCGATCTGATGGGCTTGATTGATATCGACACGATGAAAGAACTGGCTAACGAGCTTCATTCAGAAGTTTCATCTTCCATTTTGTTATATGGTGAGCCTTGGGGGGCGATGGAGTCACCTCTAGGAGATGAAATGACACTAAAGGGAGCACAGCGTGGAGCAGGATTTGCCGTGTTTAATGATAATTTCCGCGGCGTCATTAAAGGTGATAGTGATGGAGATGGCAAAGGTTTTGCCACAGGTGAGGTTGGTAAGGAAGCAGAGTTATGGACAGGCGTACAAGGAGCAATTCATGATTTTACGGAAGGCCCCTCCGAGACGATTAACTATGTAACTGTACATGATAATCTCAACCTGTGGGACAAAGTGGTTCGAACGCAGGGACTACAGGATCAGCTGGGTTTTCTGACGTATAACGAGGATGGAAGTATCCGAGGGTTTGCAAACCTGGAAGAAGCTGTCCGAGAGGCTGATCCTTATCTTCAGATTCATCCAGATCATGTGCTCGAGAATGAAACCGTGAAACGCTGCCTGCTTGCGAATGGAATTGTGCTCACCTCCCAGGGGATTCCTCTGATTGCAGCCGGGGATGAGCTGCTACGTAGCAAGTACGGGGATATGAACAGTCATGAGAGTGGAGATATCGTTAACGCGATACACTGGGACCAGAAGCAACGATTCAAACCGGTGTTTGACTATTATCGCGGGCTTATTCAACTTCGGCGGGAACATCCTGTTTTCCGACTACGTACACGTGATGCAATTAAGAAGCATGTTCGTCTTCTGGAAAAGGATCATGCCTTGCTTGCATTTGAACTGCATGGTGCGGCTGTCAACGATACATGGAACCGGATTGTAGTCATCTACAACGCCTCAATCGAAACCCGGACCGTCTCCATATCCCCAGGCATATGGAATGTCGTGACGGAGAAGGGGCAATCCGGTATTGATTCACTACGCACCATTGATGGTCATCAGGTGCAGGTTCAAGGAATTTCGATGACTGTGTTGTATTCCATGTCCTGAAGAGATGTAAACCAGTATAGGAACACCTTTTCGTCAACATTATTTTTTTAAAAAAAGTATGTGGCAAAGCACTTTCTTTCATCTTGAAGGAGAGTGCTTTTTTGATGCCAAAGGTACAGATGCCTGTCAACCAATACACGTGGTTACATATGATAGATATGAAAGCGATCGCTTATGGAAAAGCCCGATTATACCGATATGTGGAGTACAGACACCACGGGTTGACAAATAGCGTCCCACTTCGTAACATCGGGACATTACGAAATTAAAGGATATAAAGGCGGTGGTAAGATGCCAGAATGGACTTCTTTTCGTTATGAGGGCAAGGATCTTGGCTTAACTTATACCCGTGATGCAAGTGCTTTTAAATTATGGGCACCAGCAGCAGTGCGGGTTGATATATTGATTTTTGAAGACGAGGGTGAATATAACGAGCTGGGCAATGTAGTCCAGCATGACAACGGTCAGTCGTATGAGATGACGGGAGATGCAGATGGCATATGGCATCTACATCTTACAGGTGACTGGGCTGGTTATTATTATATGTATCGCATCGTTCATGATCATGAACACGTGGAATGGGTAGTTGATCCGTATGCCAAAGCAGTGACGGCGAATGGGCAACGAACGGCTATTATTGACCTGAAGTCTACGAATCCACCAGGCTGGGATCAAGATGTGAAACCTGCTTTTTTGCATCCAGTGGATGCCGTGATCTATGAATTACACGTGCGTGATTTCTCTTCTGATCCTTATGCAGAGCTTTCTTACAAGGGAAAATATCTCGCCTTCACAGCTACAGGTCTTACGGATGCAATGGGGAACCGCATGGGTATAGATCATCTGGTGGAATTAGGGATTACTCATGTACATCTGCTTCCTGTAGCAGATTATCAGACAGTAAATGAACTCGCAGCGGCGCAAGCAGATTTTAATGCGAAAGCTCCTTATAACTGGGGGTATGATCCTCAGCATTATAACGTTCCTGAAGGTTCTTATGCGACAAATCCAAGAGACCCTGTAGTTCGCATCAAGGAATTCAAATCGATGATCCAGTCGCTGCACCAGCAAGGCATCCGGGTTGTTCTTGATGTTGTCTACAACCATACGTACAGTGTGGAGGAGGGACCTTTTGAACGTATTGTACCGGGCTATTTCTACCGTTCTTATGAGGATGGTACGCGAAGCAACGGCTCGGGTGTAGGCAATGAGCTAGCGACAGAGCGCCCTATGGTACGGAAATATATTCTGGACTCCTTACGCTACTGGGCTGAAGAATATCATATCGATGGATTCAGGTTTGATCTGATGGCATTGATTGATCAGGATACAGTGAGTGAACTCACCCGAGAATTAAGAGAACAATTTGATTCAGCCTTCCTGATCTATGGAGAGCCGTGGACAGGAGGACATTCCCCGCTAGAACGTCAAACACTCAAAGGTACGCAGCGGGGCCAGGGTTTTGCTGTATTCAATGATCATTTTCGAAGTGCAATTAAAGGGGATAATGACGGCGATGGTAGAGGTTTCATCACAGGAGCGGATGGCTTGGAATACGAAATATCGAAAGGTGTAGCAGGAGCATTAGATGATTTCACATCTTCTCCGGCGGAAACCGTAAATTATGTGACGGCTCATGATAATTTGAATCTATGGGATAAAATTGCAACCTCTCTTCATGTCCGTCATGAACTGGGCTTTCCCGTGTGGCAAGATGGGCAGCCCGTGGAAGGTGGTAGCGCCGAGTCAGCGGTGAAGGCTGCGGATCCGTATCGAAATATCGTTGAGGAACATGTGCTAGACAATGAAATGGTTCGCCGCTCGTTGCTCTCATCAGGAATATTGCTCACATCACAAGGGATACCATTCCTACATGCTGGAGATGAGATGTTAAGATCCAAGGTGGGAGACCATAACAGCTATCGAAGTGGTGATGCGGTAAATACGATGATTTGGGCAAATAAAGCTCGCTTCAGACCCGTATTTGACTATTATCGCGGGCTGATCCAATTGCGTCGGACTCATCCGGCATTTCGTATGATTAAGGCGGAACAGGTTCGCCGTCATCTCCGTTTCATTCGAATGGACGGAAGGGTTGTTGCCTATGTGCTTGAACATGGAGCGAATGAAGATTCATGGAACCGAATTATGGTGATCTATAACGGTTCAGATGAGTCGCAGACGTTACATCTGGAAGAGGGCAATTGGAACATTGTCGTGAATCATCATACGGCAGGGACAGACGTCATCGAGACCGTAAGTAGAGAGGTTCAGGTGGAACGATGGTCGCTCATGGTGCTGTATGATAGCGAGCGTGCTGTTAAGGTAGAACCAGCTACACTGCATATTACTGCTCCGCGACGGGTGTTCGCTCCTCAGGAGAGTTCCCGATTACGAGCCACCGTGAGAGACGGGATAGGCAATGTATTGGAAGATGTACAAGTGCTGTGGAGTTCTTCTGATCCGGATGTTGTCCGAATAGAAGAGGATGGTACGTTCTATACCTTGACCCGAGGTACCGCCTTAATTACTGCGCATATCGGTCAGATCACCACGTCTTGCAACGTTGAGGTGGATATACGCTATGCTGATCGAATCGAAATTGTAGGTGAACCAGTATTGTATACGACTCGAATTTGTCGTTTTCGTGCGCTGGTGTTGGATCAATACAGCCAGCCTCTCACAGATGCTCATATTCGCTGGAGCTCCTCTCATTCAGAGGTAGCGGCTGTGAGTCATACCGGAATCGTGAGGGCATTGACTTCTGGAAAATCAGTAATTATTGCTGAAGCTGGAGGCATTCGTGCGACGTATGCCATCACGGTTCACAAATACCTTTCTCGAACTGTAACCATCCGCTACGAGCGAGAAGACCATTGTTACGATGGATGGGATGTTTGGGTATGGGGTACGGGGATGGTGGACGGAGCTGTTCACTTGGAGCGGTCAGACAACGTCGCAGAAGCCCGATTTCGTGTAGCTCCGGGGCTGCATCATGTGGGATTTATCATAAGGTTGAATGAGTGGGAGGCTAAAGATACTTGCGGGGACCGTTATATTGATATCTTACCTGAGGATGGAGATGTACAGATTATCGTACGAAGCGGATCGGACATAATGCAAGTTGTGCGAGAAAATGGCAAGACTGATGATCTGAATAGCGCTTGAACTGAAACGAAGCAGACAGCCGGAAGCCATTCCGGCTGTTTTTAGTCCGCATCTAAACAACATTGTAATGGAAAAAAAAGTATGAATTTCGGATTTATGTTTTAGATACTGGATCATTGGGGTAAATATAGATATGGCCCAATTTTTGGTCACAACATAAGACCATTTGGTCTAAGTGAGAAGCCGCAGAGCTTGCCAACAAATTTACAGTAAGGATCCCTTGAAGGAGGATGTTCAATCATGAAATCCAACGGAAAAATGGCTCAACTTACAGCAACGCCAAGAACGGAAAAGAAAGGTGCAGCTTTGCGCCTGTTAAGACAAGGTGGACGAGTTCCCGCCGTGGTATACGGACCAGGACTTGAAGGTGCCGCCATACATGTGGATGAAAAAGAAATGTTGAAAGTAGCGCGCACAGGCCGCTCCGAGATGTTTAATCTTAATGTAGAGGGCGATAAAACTATACCTGTCCTGATAAAAGATCAGCAGGAGCGCAATGGACGTCTACTGCACGTTGACTTTTTGCAAATTTCTAAAAATAAGCCTATCAGCGTTAGTGTCGCTATCGATTTCCAAGGTACCGCTGTCGGTTCTAAAGCAGGCGGTGTATTCCAAACACAGGAAACACAGTTGGAAGTCGAAGGATTGCCTGGCGATCTGCCGACATCCATTGAAGTAGACGTCAGCGAACTAGAGATCGGTGATCGTCTAACAGCAGGTGACATTAAACTGGATAAAGGTTTGACGCTAGTTACGTCTCCAGACTCCATTGTCGCTTCGGTAATGCCTCCACAAGCTATCGAAGAGGAAGTTCCTGCATCTTCAGATGAAGCAGGCGCGAAAGCGGCAGAAGACTCCTCTAAAGAATAATAGTCACACTTGGAATTACAATTTTCTAGTAAAAGTCAAACAGATCAAGGTTCAGTTCACTTTTGTGGACTGGGCCTTTCGTGGTTTAAGCAAGCCTTTTAATAAATTGGAATAAAAACCTCATTTGTGATACAACGTGAAGACAATAGAAAAAGAATAGAAGAGAAAGCAGGTTACTGTAATGTTTGATCCTACCGTTTACGATAATCTAAAAGTTGCCATCGAAAATTATCTATATGATCTGGACAATTTGGATGAACACATCCATATTACCCATCGAACAGATCAATTGGAGATGGCGAGTATGTCGAGAGAGTTTACCTTGCAATTCTGTCTGAGAGATCATCCCTCCGTTACTGCTGAAGTGGTTCTGAAAAGTTCACTAGAAGCCATTGCTGCGGAGATTATGGAGACTCCTGGCAGCGAGCCGGGATGCGATTTGGCACTGCGCTTTTCACTGGTGACGAAGAATCCTGAGGTGCATTGTCGTGACATCCAGACGATCATGCAGGAAAATTGGCCTGAACAACGGATCGAACAGCACATACGTTATATTTATGGAGAGACTCCTGTTTCGTTTGATGTTACTGCCAATGTGTATTTCACACGCCATGTGAACGAGGATCAAATGCATGATATTCCGATGTTATGTGATCATACCCTTCATGTATTGAATCAAATCTTGCTTACGTCAGAAAAAATATAGAACTCTTAGAAGCCTTATCTCGTTTGGAGATTGAGGCTTTTTTCGTGATTTTTCATCTGATTTTATAGGCTCTCAGGCTTAGTCTGATCAAGTTCTTGGTTAATAATTTACGCAAGCAAGTAACAAATTGTATATTTAGAGGAGGCAAGGAAGTTCAATCGGACTATGTGCAAATGGTGAAATTGCGAAATTGATTTAGGACTATGGATTTATATATGAACTAAAGGAACTAGTTTTCCTTGCCGATAAAATATCGAAGGGGAGAAACTACATGACAGAGAAATTAATTCGTCTGCTACGTATACTTCAGGCTATACAAGCTAATCCTGGAATCTCAGCGAAGGAATTGGCGCTGAAATGTGGTACTACTGTACGCACAATATACCGTGATCTCCGAATTTTAGACAGAGTTGCCCCTATAATGAACGAAGGATATGGAAAGGGCTATCGATTTATAGGCGAATTTTCAATATATCCGTTAGACTTTACCCAACAAGAAGCTATGCTATTTTGTATGCTTCCGGCCCTGATCGATAAGTCTAAATTACCTGCTGAATTCGACTCAGCTTTTGATAAGGTCATATCAGCACACACTAAATTAAATACAAAAAATAGTGAAATTGTAGAAAGAATCGCAGGAATCATTCGGATGGGGATACCTGCTTATCGTGAAGAAGGAAAGGACCGGAATTTATTAATCCCTATAATTGAAGCCATTTTAGACGGACAGACCATTCAGACTCAATATCATACGCTTACTAATAATGAGATTACACTTCGAAGGATAGACCCTTATTATCTTGTACCGCGTGATCAACGTTTTTATCTGATTGGACACTGTCATCTGCAGCAAAAAGTTCGATTGTTTCGTATTAGCCGCTTTCTGGATGTGAAACGAACGAGCAGTGGATTTGACATGGGAAACTTTAATATAACGCAATATATGAAGAATACATGGTCTGTTGACCGAGGCGAGGAACATATTCATTTTAAAGTGAAGTTCTCTGAGAAAGTTGCCCCCTACATAAGAGAAGAAGAGATGTTTGTACGTCCACGAATGACAAATCTGGTGGATGGAGGATTGTTATTTGAGGTTACTCTGAATAGTAGCCGTGAATTTTTACAATGGTTATATCAATTTGGTGCCGAAGCTGAAGTGCTTGAACCTCCCGAATATCGCAGAGAGATTCGAAAACAACTCTTGGCATGGCTTGAGCACTATGATGAAGAAGCATTATAGCCGAAGACTTAGTATATTGCATAAAGGAGTATGGAGATGAGCATCAAAATTTTTGCCGCCATGATGGGCATGGATAACTCCTATGGAGCACAAGCTCTGCAAGTAGGAGATACATTATATCTTGTAAAAGACCCCAATAATCGTCTGGATGAGCAAGCCATTAAAGTGGTGATTCCCCCCATCGGGGAAGTCGGATACATAGTGAATGATGTGGATAAGGTACCTCAAGGTTGCTGGAATGGAGCTGGATTCTATGATGCTTTTCACCAACAAACCTGTGCAAAAGTTAGATTTATGATGAAAGATATCGTGATCATTGAATTGATTGAAATCACGTATATACCTAATTCACAGATCGATTCTATTCGAGGCTGGCAGTTCCGTTAGAAAAGAATGACATGGAAAACAGGCTCATGGACGAATGAGCCTTGTGTAAGTTGCTTCTAAATGCAAGGCTGTCTTTGCCCAGCTGAATTGTGCAGTTGCTGTTTCACGGCCATTTTCGCCCATAGACTGTACAAGTTCAGGATGGGTAGCCAGTTCATGTAAGGATGAAGCAAACTGTCGAGGTCGGGTATAACCTGATATCAAGTATCCATTTTTTCCTGAACGAATAATCTCGCGAATACCGCCATTGTCTGAGGCTATAACAGGAATACCCGAAGCCATAGCTTCCACATTGACTAGGCCAAAGGCTTCGTGGATCTGTGAAGGACAGACGAGGCAGTCAACGCTGCGGTAGAGTTGGTCAATCAGATCATGATTCATCTGACCTAAGAAGTTGGTATTCACATGAAGTTTCTCTGTTAGTCTACGTAGTGAGCGTACATAGCGTGGAGGGCCCTTGCCTGCAATGATTAGCTGAACAGGCACATGCTTTTGTGCAAGAGCAACAGCTCTAATGAGAACATCTACTCCTTTGCCAGGAATGACTCTACCCGCATATAGGACAGCGAAACAATCTGTAATTCCGAATTTTTCACGTACAATGAACCGCTCCTCAAGGCTCGTAACAGGCCGAAATCGATCGAGATCCGTTCCGAGCGGAACAACGTCCATAAGCCTCTTCACAGCTGGGAATCTGCGAGAAAGTCTGCGCTTTAAAGAATGGCTGTTCAACGCAATACAATCGGCTTTCTTCAGCAAAGCCATTTTTCCCGGTCCCGCTTGCGCGAATGTGAGTGAATGAAGGTAGAGAAGAACGGGCGTCTGTGGAAAAGCCTCTTTAATTGCTGCCATGCTGTAAGGTCTGTTATCAACTTGAATGATATCAACGTGAAGTGTACGAAGTAAACGAATGGCTGAACGAGTATATCCTGAGACGCTCGATGCCGGAATCCGTCTTATAATGATTTGATCGATCTGCTCAAGTGCCGGGAGCTCTGGTACTGCACGGCTTATGATCGTTACCTGATGACGACGGGCAAGTTCGCGCGCGATTCCTAATATACAGATTTCCACTGAACCATTGCCAGGTAGAGGTAATTTTTCTGGTGCAATCAGGACAATTTTCATCAATCTGCTCCTCCTTGTCCGACATCAATACCGTCCTCTTGTCATGCATTGTATGTGTGAGAAGAAGTTTTGGCTCCTGTGGAACGTTAACCTTAAGTTGTCGTATGAAACATGGAATATTCTGATGATGGTTCAGATATCAGGATGGTAGCTGTATTTGTGTTATACTGTACAGGATAAAATATGCGTTGTAGCATTAGAGGCAGGAGGAAGATGATGTTAAGTTCAATGCTGGGTCGTTTCCGGCTGATGTTATGGTTGCAGGGGATTTCATATGTATTACTGTTATTCGTTGCATTTCCCCTTCGGAATGCGGGAATTATGCCTCAAGCGGTCACTTGGTTCGGTAACCTTTACGGTTTCCTGTTCCTGATGTACCTCTTGTTTATGGTATCTTTATATACGACTGAAAAATGGCGGCTGCGACGCCCGATTGCCCTGTTCTTTATTTCCTTTATACCGCTGGGAAACATGATATATGATTTTTTTGTTTTTCGAAAAAAGGTCAGCAACGCTCGAAATAAAGCTTGACTTTATTTTACGTAATGAAATATGATGTACTCGGGTTATTCACGGGTTCCAACTAAAACTACATATTCCTGTTAAAGGGGAGTAGCTTTTACAGTAAAGTCGTCAATTCGGGATTTCATCTCCGGCTTTATTGGCAGCAATTTGTTGTTAGCGAGACCTTTACCAAGTTTTCATGCTCGGTAAAGGTTTCTTTTTGTGGATAAAAAAGGATCTTGCCAGTAATGGTAAAGGTCCTTTTTTTTGTACATCATAAGCACAAGCAAACAAGGAGGAGTTCATTTTGGATCCAGCACTATTATTAGAATACGGGTGGGTACTCTTAGTCCTAGTAGTCCTTGAAGGATTACTTGCGGCAGATAACGCATTGGTACTCGCAATTATGGTTAAGCACTTGCCTGATGAAAAGCGCAAAAAAGCATTATTTTATGGTTTGGTTGGGGCATTTATTTTCCGTTTAGGATCGTTGTTCCTGATTTCCTTCCTGGTAGATGTATGGCAGGTCCAAGCGATCGGGGCATTATATCTTCTCTATATTTCGATTAATCATATCGTCAAAAAGGTTATGAGCGGTCGAAATAAAACCGATGAGGCAGTGGAGGATACATCAAAAAAACCGAAGAAACAATCCGGTTTCTGGATGACCGTGTTTAAGGTTGAAGTGGCGGATATCGCATTTGCGGTGGACTCGATTTTAGCAGCCGTAGCTTTGGCGGTCGCGTTGCCACCAAGTGGTTTGCCACCAATCGGCGGATTGGATGGAGGACAATTTATTGTCATCTTCCTCGGCGGTTTTATCGGGCTTGTCATTATGCGTTTTGCAGCTTCGTTCTTCGTGAAATTGCTTCATTCCCGTCCGGGTCTTGAAGTAGCCGCTTTTGTAATTGTGGGTTGGGTAGGCGTTAAACTATCCGTCATTACGCTGGCGCACCCTTCTGTGGGCATTCTGGATGAGCATTTCCCGGAAAATAAAATATGGAAAATTGGTTTTTATATTGTATTAATCACCATTGCTGTATGCGGATGGTTTCTTTCATCCAAAGTTCCTGCCAAAGAAGATGAGAATCCTGTGGAAGAGCTTGAGGAGCAGGCTAAGAGCTAAGGATCTAAGGATCTCGAACACTGTTGTATACCTATGAAAAACACAGCGATAAGTCATGCAGTGAACCCCAAAAAAGGAGGTTGTCCCCGGACAGCCTCCTTTCTGGCTTTATTGTTAAGAGAAGGTTGTCTGTCTTCTTTTTCCAAGGAAAGGGTTGACATAAGAAAAGATATACGCTTAATATATACATATCAATTATGAAGGGAGGCCGAAAGACATGACGTTAGGTTATGATTTGATTCTAGGACACAGACGTAGTAACACAATCGCATATCTGGCTCATCGTCTTTTTGGCCTCATACGGTCGACATAAAAGAATGGGCATATTGTTTATCCTTTCAAAAAAATCGATAAGCAATATGTGTTCTTCGCGATATCTTGCGATGGATGACATACACAGATTCAGTGTGTCCTGTTGTTTATTATTGTCATGTAGTATAAAGCCATGGACGGTTAGTCCATGGCTTTTTTATGTTTTTTTGCACAGAAATAACACACAGCGAAAAGAATTAATTGAAAATATAGGAAGGAATTATACAGATCTATGAATACGGAGATAAATCATTTAGTTCGTTTTAACGAAAGTACAGAAGGATATAGACATCAAGTTAAGTTACCTGCAGGAGAGCTCACGGTATATGCAGCGCAGCAGCTTTTTTCCTCCTTGGACTACAAGGTGTTTGAAATGGCTAACAATAACCTGCAAATTCCAGGTATTTCTTATATGGGCTACACGCCCGACGTGCATGTTGGTGTAGGAACATGTATTGGAACGACAGCGGTGTGGGAGGCGCAGAGCGGATATGTGTCTCCTTCCATCGTGGGCAGCGACATCGGTTGTGGCATGCGAGTTCATATGACCAACCTGCATAAGGATGATCTAAAAGAGGTAAAGCTGCGCCGCAAATTGGTCAAAGCGATCGAAAAGGTGTTGCCGATGGAAGCCAATCAGAGAGGTCATTACTCGGATATTCGACTGGAGCATATTGTACGCAAAGGGCTTCATGGATTACCGAAAAAATATATTCCAGATAGCTACACACCTAAAAAATCAACCTCGCTAACACATGTGGAGAGTAGCAAATTCACGTATGATGAGAACGTGTTAGATCTTGTTCCGGATATGACTTGGCATCGGTCGCACCGCCAACTCGGAACACTAGGTGGCGGGAATCACTTCGCAGAGATTCAGGCTATCGAAATTGCCGAGGAAAATCGTGAAGTGGCCGAAGCTTGGGGGTTATACGATGGACAGATCGTCGTCATGATTCACTCCGGTTCTCGAGCTTGGGGAGGGCATGTGAGTCAGACAAGTTCTGCGGCGATCGCCAAAGTGATGCAGAGGCTGGGGCTTGGAACTTCTGATCCCAGACTGGTATTTGCTCCACTGGACCATGCAGAAGGTCGTCATTATGTGAACATGATGTATTCCGCATTGAATTATGCAGTAGTGAACCGACACCTCATTGCTTATTCCATTCGAGAGGCATTTCGGGAAGTGTTTGGAACCAAATGTGAATTCCGTACACTGTACGATCTGATGCATAATTATGCTTGGGAGGAATCCCATGCGGAACGAGGCTCTGTATTCGTACATCGAAAAGGAGCAACTCGCGCGCTGCCTGCGGGTCATCAGGATAATCCAAAGCCTTATATGACAACAGGCCATCCGGCACTGATTCCTGGCTCGATGGGCACTGCCTCATATATCATGGTGGGGCAGCCTGAAGGAGCAGACAACTATTACTCTATATGTCATGGCGCGGGCCGTGTTCGGTCACGTACAGCAACGAAACGTCTGGTAACCGTAGAAGATTTTGCTTCGGCTCTGGGTGTGGGAACGGAAGACGAGATTGTTGTGAACCAGCGTTCGCTGGAATCGATTATTGATGAGTCACCTCAAGCATATAAAAACGTTGATGAAATTATAGATAGTGTTACCGGGGCCGGTCTGGCTCAAGTGGTAGCCAAATGCAAACCGCTTGCTGCGGTAAAGGGAGCGAAATGATGAACGATAACGTAAAACAGAGCAATCAAATCCATCAGACAAAGGCTATATACACCTACGATGAGGAGCTTGATACTCGTACACGGGTTGAAGGGTATGCGGTCTATTCCAGACTCATTCGCGGTATTGGCGAGGAGCTTCTGAAGCGGTACGGCGTGGAATACAAGCTATACTCTAGCTCTGACCCGAACAACGAGTATTGGGAACTATTGCGAGAAGATTTGCAGAATGGAAGTGAAGAGGTTGAGCTTGTAGCACGCATATTTGAGGATCTTGAGCTTCAGACTCTGCATTATGACGATGATGGAGATGTGCCAACATACGGAGTGCATTATTCCATTCGCAACAACGTATTTGCTTATCCAAAGTGGGGTGTTGCTTTGGTAAGGGTACCTTTTTTCCGAGAGAATGGAATCTACAGTGAGGATTTCGTATTTGCTGTAGGTGATGAAGAGATGAAGCAGTTTCTGGGAAGTGTCCGGGAACGGGAACGGCAGCAAAATATGAAAAAGGTGACGGTATACACCGATGCCCGCAACGGCAGTGATCGTCATGTGGAGTCCATCACACGATCAGTAAGCAGGGAAGATGTGGTTCTCTCTGCGCAGATCAAGCAGGATATTTTCCGGTCGCTGGACCAATTTTTTGAAGCGGATCGTTCCTTTTATCGGGATTACGACATCCCTTATAAACGGGGTATTCTACTCTACGGACATCCGGGGAACGGAAAAACGACACTTGTAAAATCAATAGCAGGGAGTATTCCCGGACCGGCTGCTTACTGGCAAATTACTGAATACACCAACAGTGAGTCTGTACGTGAAGTGTTTGATGCAGCGAAACGCCTGGCACCGATGGTACTAATTATCGAAGATATCGATTCGATGCCAGATGAAGTTCGTTCGTTTTTCCTGAATACGCTGGATGGTGCGACGTCCAAAGAAGGTATTTTCTTAATTGGTACGACAAACTATCCGGAAAAAATTGATCCAGGTCTAATGAATCGGGCCGGACGCTTTGACCGGGCTTATGAGATTCCACTGCCCGATGAGGCTTTGCGTCTACAATATTTGCGGCAGCGTGGATTCAGTGTGTTTGCTGGAGAAGAAGGAACGATCGAAGCCGCTCGTCTCACAGATACGTTCTCGCTTGCACAATTAGGTGAATTGTATGTTAGTGCTGCACTGGAGTGGCATCAAAATGGGCAAACGGACATTGTTGAGGTCATTAAGTCCATGCGAGGAGAGCTGGACAAGAGTCACAAACATACCTGGTTAGCACAGCCTGGCAAGGAACGGGCCGGATTTTATTAATCACATGTAATGACCTGATCAACGATATCGTTCTGAAAATAAAATAAATTCACCTCAACTGGATATACTAACCTTGTCTCTGATTACATACAATGACTTTCGGGAGGTACATATTGCAGCCATGGGCTGATGAGATGCCGGAACTGACACGGCCTGTAACCAAGCCTCGCGGAACACTTGTTAACAGAGAAGGAAGCATTCTGGACACAGATCATATGCAACAATTTTTATGCTAATTGTTTAAATGCCTCCGGAGCGGTTAAATAGTAGTCAGACGCAACAAAAACTTAATTAGAGGTGAATGATATGGGTTGGTTATGGTCTTTAATTATCGGTGGTATCATTGGTTGGCTCGCAGGTCTGATTGTTGGTCGTGACATCCCAGGCGGTATTATTGGTAATATCGTTGCCGGATTTATCGGTGGATGGTTAGGTGGAGTCATTCTGGGAGACATGGGTCCTGAGATGGGCGGATTCTACATTGTACCTGCACTTATTGGTGCTATTGTACTTGTAGCAATCGTAAGCTTGATTTTCCGTTCGATGGGACGTAGCCGCGGTTAAACTATAACAAGCTACGTGTCCTAGAGCTATCGTGAAACATTAGGCTGTACAAAAGCTCAGTATAAGATGCTTTTGAATGAAGTAGAATGAAGAGGTTGATGAAAGGCTGTTGCGACGGCTTTTCATCAACCTCTTGTTGTTTTACAATAGAAACAAGAAGGCATGTTTGAGCTTGTGCTCTCAATATATTGTTTTAACCAGAGGAGATGGAAGAATTGGAAAAGGCGACATTTGCCGGCGGTTGTTTCTGGTGTATGGTGACTCCGTTTGAGGAGCAACCAGGTATCCACGGAATCGTATCCGGTTATATGGGTGGTTCAGTGGAGAATCCAACTTATGAGCAGGTGAAGACTGGAGAAACGGGGCATGTCGAAGTAGTAGAAATCTCATTTGATCCGGATGTATTCTCTTACGAGCGTTTGTTAGAGCTGTATTGGCCTCAGATTGACCCAACGGATGATGGGGGACAGTTTCAGGATCGGGGATCACAGTATCGTACAGCCATTTTTGTATACAATGAACGTCAGCGGCAGCTTGCGGAGCAATCCAAACAGGATCTGGCAACCAGTGGTCGGTTTCAACAGCCTATTGTGACCGAAATACGGGACGCTGTAACGTTCTATCCTGCGGAGGATTATCATCAGGATTATCATAAAAAAAATGAGAAACATTATAAAGAAGACCGGGCATTGTCCGGAAGGGATGAATTCATTAACGAAAATTGGAAATAAAAGAAGCCGGAACGGCTCCATAAGGAGCTTTCCGGCTTTTGCTTATTTGCTAGAGAAGTATCTAAGCTTCGTTATTTAGATGAGGATGATTTGAGCACTAATTTGGACAAAGCTTCACCTTTGATCGAATAGAAGACATCGTCCATATAGGTAGACACACCATCTAATGAAGGAACAGCCGAACTGACGGTATACACATGAATGTCTTCTAATGTTTGCGGATCAAGGATATAACCTGTTTTCGCAAAATCAAGCTTGTATTGCCCGTCCTGCGTCCGATGAACCTGCATAAGCGCAGGTGGGGTGTCTTGGAATGAACGCTCAGTTACTTTGCCTTTCATCGTATACAGCTCCAGCTTCGGTCCAGTCAGAACGGTATATCCGTTACCAGCCGTCTGAATGAAAGCACTGCCTGCAATGGCACGACCCCATGCGAGTTTGCCATCCGTACCAAATCCCATCAGACGATTCCCTTTGCCTTCAAAGTTAGCACGCATCAGAACAGAACCATCGTCCAAAATTGCGAGAGATTCACCGCCGCCATCCCCTAGTGTGTTGGCGTCTGCCGGGAATTGATAGTAGGACAGACGAGTTAACGACGAATCGTAAATTTCAATTTTGGGGTTGGCTGCTGGCATCCAAAAGCTACCTGACTTCACCCGTTTGCTCGCATCGACGACAATACGGCCGTGTCCAGCCTGAAGCACAGTGCCTGTGATCACTTTCTCTGCCAGAAGTTTGCCTTTTTTGTCATACATAGAGAGTGTTGAGCGCACGGAGCCATTCGCTTGTACCCCCTGACTTGCAGCTACCAGCAGATTATCGTTATCCATAAGCGAGATCGTTGCGGATGAATTTACAGTTTTTACCCAATTGGTTTTACCTGAAGTATTGTAAGAATATAATTTTTTGGTTTTATCCGAATATTCCATGTATACGTAAGCCGTACCATTGCTCGTAAATAACGAATTGGAATAGGTTGTGTAAGGTCCACTTTTTTCATGGAAAATGGTACTCCATTTCAGCTGTCCCGTCTTCGCATCGAGCGCCTGAAGGGAATCCAGCTGCCAATCCAGCGTTGTTTTACTGCTTGTTTTAGTAACGGGCTGGGAAGTATGCACATACACCAGATTTTTGGAAGGTACAGCGTGAATTCCCTTGATCATAACGTCCTTTTCTGTATTTGCCTCGTTTAACATCAGGGAAGAAGAAGTCCAAGACGGTTTAGGAAGAGATTCTGTCGCTTCTGCAGCGTATCCGGTTGTGCTCAAGTTCAATAAAATCATGCCGCTGAGCAGAATAACTGCCCACTTTGTAGACTTATGTCTATGATTTGTACGCGTATGCAAGTGATATACCACCTTTCGTCTTCGGTAAAAATAGAAACCGATTGTAGAATTCTACCATTGATTTCTAGTGTAATCAACCGAGCAGGATGTAACCTTTATAGGTTAATGATGTGATAGTGCAAAGTTAAGTGAAGTCAAACAGTTACATTGATTTCATCTTCTTTAGATGTACAGAAAAGTTTGATATATTTAGTGCTGTGACATGAGATATGCGGGAGCAATCAAGACAAGGAGAACTGACATGAATTCGAGTGAACATCTAATCTTATTGGCAATCGCATGTATCGTCCTGTTATTACTGCTGACCTGGATGATTCGGCGAATCATTTATCGCGGACAGCGGATACGAAGTGAAGCCAATCCTCAAAAAATTACGATTAAAGATATCGATAAAATGGAAGACGGCTCGGAGTTTGAATTATATCTCTACAATCTGTTCGAGCAGTTAGGCTATGACGAGGTTCACAAAACGACGAGCAGTCGGGATTTTGGTGCAGACCTCGTTTTTGTGGATAGACTGGGCAGAAGGAGTGTCGTGCAAGCGAAACGATACGGAGCCAATCATCCGGTTGGTCTTCATGCGGTGCAGGAAATCTATACTTCAATGCGTTATTATGAGGCGGATCGTTCCATTGTACTAACGTCTGCCCGTTATACGGATGCATGCCGAACGTTGGCTGCGGTCAATGGGGTAAAGCTACTTGACCGGGAAGACCTGATGGACCTGATCCTCTTGTTCAAATCGCGCAGACTGGACGAAGCTATGGAACTGATCGAAGAAGAAGATCACGAACCCATTGAGACGTGGCAGTCTCGGCGCAAGCGTACTTAATATCAGTGGGCGTGCTTAACACAGGATTGGCCGATCCTTCCTTTTAATCGAATATATAGCAATGTATCCTGGGCTAGCTACGGCTTCACTTGTATCGCCACACGTGATATATTGAAAACAGTTCAATTAAAGGAGTGTGTATACTGGTATGGCACGTACACAGACACAAAAAGTATTACGTAAAGCAGCACGGTCAGGACAATGGTGTCCCGAGCAAAGTCGTAGAGTCAACGGAGATTATGGAGCATTATCTCAGCATGTTCGCCTGACGCCAAGCAAGCAGGAAAAATTACAGAAGGTCAAACACAAGAAGCAGATCATCCAGGATGGTAGTGCTTCTTTTTATTTTGCTCAGGGGCCTCATATTACAACAAGGCTAGTTTCATGAATGCACGTCAAAATAAAAAAGGAGAAGCTATGGAGCTCCTCCTAAATGCAAAACAAAATGAAATGTTATGACTGAACGAGATGCGGTACTTCCACGTTAGGATCAACATCGGCCTCGTAATCGACGCCATCGGTTTCAAAACCGAACAGTTGGAAAAACTCGCGGCGGTAGCCTTCCAGATCGGACAGGTCGTAGATGTTCTCCGTTGTCAGTTCGTTCCAGATCTTTGCAACTTCCTCTTGAACGTCTGCTCTCATCTCCCAATCATCGATACGAATGCGTCCTTGCTCGTCTGTCGGCACATCACCGCCCGCATACAGGCGATCTGCAAACAACCGCTGCAGTTGTTCGATACACCCTTCATGCAGTCCTTTTTCTTTCATTACTTTGTACAATGCCGAAATATACAGTGGCACGACTGGAATCGCAGAGCTAGACTGCGTCACGAGTGCTTTAGCAACTGTAACATAGGCACGTCCGCCTTTTGCGCTCAATTGCTCATTCATCTTCCGTGCCGTTGCTTCCAGATGATCCTTCGCTTGGCCGATGGAGCCTTCACGATAGATCGCATGGGTCAGCTCAGGTCCGATATAAGAGAAGGCGATTGTAGTAACATCGTCTGCAAGTACACCGCCTTGCTGCAAAGCATCCATCCATAGCTCCCAGTCTTCGCCGCCCATCACGTTAACGGTCTGACGAATCTCTTCTTCCGTAGCAGGTTCTAGCGTAACCGAACTGATCTCGCCTGTGTGGAAATTGACCGTTTTATTCGTATAGGACTGCCCGATTGGCTTTAGTACCGAGTTGAACACTTCACCTGTATTCGGATCCGTGCGGCGTGCTGAAGCAACACTATAAACGACCAGATCTACCTGACCGAATTCGCTGCGAATCAGTTCAACAGCTCTGTCCCGGGTTTCGTTAGCAAAAGCATCACCAGTGATGCTATATGATTTCAGGCCTGCGGCATCGGCCGCTTTTTCGAATGCTGCAGAATTGTACCATCCTGCGGAAGCTGTCCGTTTGTCTGTAGAGCTGGACGGACGGTAGATCCCGATCGTATTAGCTCCAGCTCCAAAAGCGGAAACGATACGGGAAGCCAGTCCATAACCTGTAGATGCGCCAATGACGAGCACATTGCGAGGTCCTTGAACGGCAGGCTGAGATTTTACATAATTAATCTGTTCCTGGACTTGTGCCGCGCAGCCAACAGGATGAGAAGTTGTACAGATAAAACCACGTGTTCTTGGTTTAATGATCATTATTGTGGCACCCTTTCGTGTTCAATTCATGTTTCATGTCATGTTTAGTATTCATTGTTTTCGTGTTACTTTAATTGGTGTATTGCTCTTTATGTTCTTGTACATCTTCCCTATTGTAAAACAATTATGTTGGAAACGGAAACCGTTTTGATCAATTTTGCTGGAAGGCTGGCAATTCTGCTCTGATTTTGGGAAGATAGGCAAGGAGATAATTTCAGTGGACGACGGTGTTAAGTGAAACGATGGACCTCTCATTATGAAAGGATAGACCTGCAATGTTAAAAGAACGGATCGAGTTTTTGAGCAAACGAAAATCAATCTCACGTAAAGACCTTGTTGAAGGTCTGGTTACACAAGCCCATTTTGCTAATATTCTGGCAGAACGTTACCCGCTTCCAGAAGATCTGGCCGAGGGTATCGCAGAGCGGTTGGGAGTAAGTGCTTCATATCTGTTGCAGACGGCTGCCCAGGATGAACATACGCTCGGGCGGGCAGAAGACATTTTTGCTCAGCTATCAGTGCCAGCTTCGATGATCCCGGAGGACACGGTACATGCGTTCAAGGATCGGGATGATTCTCTTATGGTCGAGCTCACAACAGCCTTAATGAAGGCAGTATATTACCAGCAATTAAATGACGCCGCAGCGCATGAATATATTCATACCTCGTATCTGAATTTTTATCTGGAGAAGTATGGTCGCCCGGACGATGTAGAACTGCCGCGACCACTCAAAAAAGCTTTACTATTTTATAAAATCCAATACTACCGATCCAAAATGGCTTTTGTGGATGTGCTTACTCATGTGACAAGACTTAGTAGCTTGACGGAGCCAGGCAGCGAACTATGGCTGTCGATTCAGAATATCCAAATGGAGGCCTACATACAAACCCGGCAGTACGAAGAGGCAAAGAGTACATTTGAGCAGACGATGAAACATGTGTACGATCAGCGGTTATTCCATCGATTGTCAGGTCTATACGTGGCCTACAGTGGTTATTGCTTCACGATGGGCTTGGTGCAGGAGGCTCTCTCGGCTTTGTCCATGGCTGAGGCGAATCTGGTGTATGCCGGGAATCCGGGAGACTTGGTGACGGCAATCGCAAACAATCGAATTGTAATGTTGACGATGTCAGGGGAGCTGGATCAGGCACAGGCCGAGATTGCGCGCTTCGAAAGCTTGCTACATGCTGAACCGGAGGAGACGCAGCAGGCCATGAAACCGCTACTCTGTGTATATCGGTGTGAGGTTGCATCCGTCCGTAAAAGCTGGGGGGAACTTGCGCAAAATGTAGATCAGCTATTAAGTTGTGCTGTGACTCAGGATCAACAGATGAACGCGCTTTTTTATCAAAGTCAATTGGCTCTGGCACACGGAGAACATGATCTGTTTTTGTCCCAGGCTCAGACCTGTCTGCCTTACTTCGAGTCCGTTCAGCAATCCGTGCGTCTGGAATCATTATATGAAGGATTAGCTGTCGTGAGCGAAGATCAGCGGCGGTACAAGGAAGCTGCAGCTTATTATCGTAAACTGGTGTATTTGCTGCGCAGGTCTTCATAAAGGCTGTGAACGTGATGTGGTAAGGCAAAAATTCAGAGTACGTGTGTAATATTTGGCTTTATATGCATCGAAATGTGGGCTTTTGGTTGGATCTGAACATCTGTTTTTAGAGGCTATGTTGCAAAAATTAAGGGCTAAAAGCTCAAGGAGTGAGGGGAGATCCCCTTTTTATTGGCGAGAGCAAGATATAGTGACAAATAAATCGAGGAAGTTGGGGGCTAAGAGGCTCATATCCTCGTTTTTTTTGTATGTGATCAGATGTGTATTCAGGGAATGTGTGTTGTGTTTATAATAAATCATACCAAAAAAAACAAATGAGGTGTTTCATATGATGGGATGGTTTACACGCAAAAACAAACCGGAAGATGCAGTTGCCAAAGCAGATCGCATGATGAATAAAGGGCTGACGGGCATGATGATGAAGGGGCTTGTGCCCAAGGAGCATCGAGAGGCCATTAACCAGAGTCTGGATACGGCCAAACAGGCACAGCTGGCTTCGAGCGGTTCATTGCCCTTGACGGCCACTGCAACTGTGCTTAGCGTAACAGATACCGGAAAGTTGATTAATTTTGATCCGATTGTGGTGCTTGTGCTTGAAGTGAAGGAAACGGGGGGCCACACCTATCAGCGCACCATGGAAACACTGGTATCCAAGTTGCAAATTCCACGTGCCGGTGATCGTGTTGGCCTGGGTCAGAATCCGGCAAATCCTTCTGAACTGATCTATATGGGACTGCTGTCCGTGTAGGCAGAAGGGATTGATTAGAACGGTTTGGGGATGTGGATTTGTTGAAGAGACCCATAAGTGAATGTTGAGGAAATATACGGTAGAATTAGTACATGGATTACAGGTAACAACGATAAATAGATATAGATAGGATGATCGAGATGAGTCGTTTTTTTGGAGTAATTGGTTTACTTATGGTTTTCGGGACGGGGCTATCCCCAGCGGTAGCCCAGTGGCTATGGGATGATCCGTTTATGGCTATGCAGGCATGGTGGTTTAAACCTATGATTTTTACTGGAATTGGATTGATGATCCTATCGTCTATATTCGGTACAAGTCTGGGGCAGCGCAAGATCAAATCGGGTATGCCCGCAGTGGGTGTAGTTCAGAGTATACAGCAGACAGGCACTTATATTAATGAACAGCCGGAAGTTCGCATGGCGTTGAAAGTGTCTCGCCAGGGCCGGGATACATATGCTACAGAACTAAGAACCATCATTCCTCTGACCTCTTTATCCCAGTTCCAACCAGGAGCGATCATTCCACTTGTGGTTTCGGAGAAGGATGAGCGAAAAGTCGGGCTGGATCAGAATGGCATGGTGTCGCAAGAGTATATGCAGCAGCTGTTGAATGAAAAAATGACGCAGCAGGGAATCGCACCTGAGATGGTGGATATTGCACGCACGGGGGAGAAAGCACTGGCTAAAGTTATGGACGTTACCCCGATGGGAAGTGGACACAATGGCAACATCAAACTGCAGCTTAAACTGAGCATTACGAAGCCGAATGGTGAAACTTTTGAGGTAACCACGCAAAAAGAGATTCTGCCCTCTGCGCTGTCACAAGTTCAGCAGGGACATATCATTAACGTATTTTATTCTAAGCAGGACCCGTCCAAGGTGGCGCTTGCCCTTCAAGTTCAAGAGGAGCAGCTGAACCAGCTTTTCTCTTCCTGAGAGCAGCTCTAGCCCAGTATAGAAGCCAACGATGGCCACAGTATAACTGCCCCGCATCAGTAACATGTAGCGGGGCAGTTTTATTTTACTTACACCAGCATTTCCCTGAAGGAAGGAAAAAGTGGCTGCGCGTATTGTTCAAGTTTCTCACGGGTGAATTGTTCCTCGTCTGTTAATTGATCGTGATCAAACCATACTACAGCATAATCCTCTTCTTGATTAGGCTTGTTCTTATCCCAGCACACAGGTCCTGCACCATCTTCAAAGGAGGCGAACGGAATATATCCCGCTTCAATTAACAATCTCCACGACGACCAGAGCTCTTGCACCCCACGCAAAGGGACGTCCGAAGGCAGACTCGGTAATTCAATGGTGAAATCATCGTAGCGGAGATAGATGTTCAGAACATACTGGCTACTTAGATAAGCGATGTACAGCGGTGGCAAGGAAAAAGTGGCGTTCAAGGAGTCAGGTTTAACAAACTTCTCGACCAAGTCGTTAATCTGTTTCTCTGTAACTGCCGAGTCCAGCATTCTCCAGCGAACCCAACCTTCCTCATCAACTTCACCATCATGCATATCAGCAGGAACTCCATAGTCCTCTTCTTCAGTTTTGGCTGGATGAGACATCAGTATATCTCGGTGGGGAGAGTCAAAATATGTTTCAAGCCAGCTCTTAATGTAGAGCCTATCCCTCTCCAGAATACGTACATCACTCAAAGTGCTCACTGCCTTCCTGTAAGTATACTTAAACGATACCCATTCGCATGCGATAGGAGAACAATACTTCTTTTGATTTCCCGGAAAAAACAAGCTCGGCTTGACGTCTGAAATCGTCAGCCATCTCATTCAATTCTGTTGCACCCAGCTTCAAAGCTGTCTGGAGTCCACCTTGACTGAGAGCCAGATTGGCATAGCGGTCGGCGGTGAAACGCTCGTAATGATGGAATACAATCTCCCGGCTATAACGAAACAGGCCAGATTGCTGGATCTGATTCATATGGCCTTCTTTACTCCATTTATGAGCTCGCTCCTGTGCATTTGATAGATCGGCAGCAAGTTGATCCGCTGTGCTCACCAGTTGCTGATAAGCCGCTTCAAGTTGCCAGTCCAGTGCAGGCGGCCAGTCACAGTCGTAGGCAGCGAAAATACCACCGGGGCGCAGTACTCGCGCGAACTCCTTCAATGTGGTTTTCGGTTCCATCCAGTGAAACGACTGGGAGCAGGTCAGAATATCTACGCTATCGTCAGGCAGGCCGAGGTCATGAGACATGCCTGATGCAAAACGAAGTTGGTCAGGTTTGCCTGCAGCTTCCCATTTTCCGATACCTACAGACCGCATATCCTCACTGGGTTCTACGCCGATGATTCGCTCTGCATGATCCAGCCAGATCCAGGTTGATAAACCTGTGCCACAACCTACATCTGCGACGAAGCGCGGTTTCTTACCCAGATAACGAGTCAGAATCTCGACCACTTCGAAGGGAGCAGCGGGTCTGTTTTGATCATACAGTGTACCAAATCCTTTAAAACGTTCTACGTTATTATTCCTGATCTGTTGATTCACGTATGTGCCTCCCAACATCGTTCAATTTTCTGTTGATCCTGTACCTCGATGATATAGATGCATGCTATATTGTACCATCATGCTCCGTTTTGCGCGCATCCTCTTCCAATAAAAGTGCGACGGCCTCTTGATGTCTGCGAAGCAGCTCTTTGCGCACCGCCAAAGGTGCGATCACTTTTATTTTTGAGCCAAAGGACATTAGAAAAGAGTACAGCCGCTCACCTCCATCGATCTGAAGAGAGACTCGCAATTTTCCATCAGGCTCCTGCTGAATGATAGCGGGATCAAGCATGTCATAGACACGGTAGGCAATCGATTTTTCAAAGAGCAATTCGAGTTCAAGTTGTTCCTCCGGCTGTCCCTCTATGTCGTTGTTCTGTCCAGTAGACAAACCCTCGTTAATATCCTCTTTTTTTAGTGTTGATGAAACGGCACCCTCGTAAGAACCTGGTACAAAACGAAGTTCCGTAATCCGCTTGATTTTGTATGTGACACGAGAGCGGGAATGATGTTGAGTCTGCTTTAAACCCTGGAAATACCATGTATTATTTTTAAAAACCAGCTTTATCGGCAGCGCGATCTCTTCGCTTGCTTCTCCATTGGAATCCACATAATGAAACGCAAGCAGCTGACTGGCGAATATCGCCTGTTTCACCTGATTAAACAGCTCCATCTCCTGCTCGGGAATACTGCCCCACGGAGAATACTCAAATTCAATCCAGTCCAGTTTATGATCAAAAAGGGTCGTTAACCTGCCCAGCATCCGGGCACTGTTCAGATGAGGAATGGCGCTGACGCTGTACAATCCCAACAAAATTTCATTCTGTTCATCCTCGCTCAGCAGCGATTTGTCCATGACGTAGTGATCCATGAGATGAATACCGCCGTGCTTGCCCGTTGTTGTATAGACGGGGATTCCCGCTGCACTCAAGCGGTCAATGTCCCGATATACGGTGCGAACCGAGATTTCGAACAGGCGCGCAAGCTCCGGAGCGGTCGTTTTCTTTTTTTCCAGCAACAGCAACAACATTCGGAATAATCGGTTATGTTCCATGACCAAATTATATCATGACAACCCTTGTCAGGGTATGGGTGCTACACTTGGACTATAACGTTATAGTTTATTTCATTGGATTGAACATCACAGACTTGTTCTAGCAGTGGTCAACATTAGAGGAGGAAACGCATCATGAAAATGAAGGACGGATTTTTTTGGGGCGGCGCAACGGCTGCCAATCAGTTTGAAGGCGGATGGAATCGGGACGGCAAAGGGCCGAGCACATCGGATATGATGACAGGTGGAACACATACCGTTCCGCGCCGAATCACACCTGTACTTGAAGAGGGGACCTATTATCCAAGCCATGAAGCGGTTGATTTTTATGGACATTATAAAGAAGATATTGCCATGATGGCCGAGATGGGCTTTAAAATGTTTCGCATGTCGATCAACTGGTCCCGCATCTACCCGAACGGTGACGATCTGGAGCCGAACGAAGAGGGTTTGAAATTCTATGATAACGTCTTTGCCGAGTTGAAAAAACATAACATTGAGCCTTTGGTGACGATCTCTCACTACGAGACACCTTTTGGCCTGACACAAAAATACAACGGCTGGGCTTCCCGCGAAGTGATCGAGTTTTACATCCGTTATTGTACAACCTTGTTCAACCGTTATAAAGATCAGGTGAAATACTGGCTGACCTTTAATGAAATCAACTGTTTGACGATGCCACTTGGTGCCTATATGGCAGGTGGGTTGTTGTTCGAAGGTAAGGAAACATTGACAGATGGAGTAGATCAACCACAGACTCGTTTCCAGGCGCTGCACCATCAATTCGTAGCCAGTGCCAAAGCGGTAAAGCTAGGGCATGAGATCAACCCGGATTTCAAAATCGGTTGTATGGTTGCTTTCATGACCACATATCCGAACACGTGCAACCCGGATGATATTTTGCTTGCACAGAAGAAAGACCAGCTGTCCAACATGATCTGTGGAGACGTGCAGGTTCGGGGGGCATACCCAGGATTCGCAAAACGTTTCTTCGCAGAAGAAGGGATCGAGATTCAAATGCAACCGGAAGATGAGCAGACGCTGCGCGAAGGTTGTGTAGATTTCTACTCCTTCAGTTATTACATGTCCCTCGTGGAAAGTGCGGATGCATCGCTAGATAGAGCGGAAGGAAATCTGCTGGGCGGTATCAAAAATCCATATCTTGAAGCCTCTGACTGGGGCTGGCAGATCGATCCGAAAGGACTGCGCTACACGCTGAATCACCTGTATGACCGTTATCAAATTCCGTTGATGGTCGTGGAAAATGGTCTCGGTGCTGTCGATGTCGTGGAAGAAGATGGTTCCATCCAGGATGACTACCGGATTGATTATCTGAAAGGTCACATTGAGCAGATGAAAGAAGCGGTTGCGGACGGCGTTGACCTCATTGCATATACGATGTGGGGATGTATTGACCTTGTAAGTGCATCGACAGGAGAGATGAAGAAACGTTATGGTTTCATTCATGTCAACAAAGATAATGATGGCAATGGTGACTTGAGCCGTACGCCGAAGAAAAGCTTCTACTGGTACAAAGATGTGATTGCTTCCAATGGAGAGAAATTGTAACAAAAAGGATCATAAAACCCCAACGATCTTGGCATCGTTGGGGTTTTTGCGATGCAGCGTACTGATTGCGACTAGGCAAAGCTTTTGGCATGTAGCTGAGACAGTCGCTGCAAATATCGTCTGTAGAACCAGATGCAGGTGAATAACCAGCTCCCGCTGAGAAAGTAACCCCCAACGATGTCACTAGGATAATGCACGCCTAGATAGATCCGACTAATGCCGATCATCAGAATAAAGGCGGCACTGGCTGCAATCATAAACAAACGCCCGGTAAAGCTCGGGATATGCTTCCAGATGAGAAAGGCAAGTCCACCGTACAGGCTGAATGCAGCCATCGAATGTCCGCTGGGGAAGCTATAGCCGCTCACTTCAATAATGCGGTTAATGGTTGGTCGAGCCCGCTGGAATACGAGCTTGAGTAAGGTGTTTAACAGTGTAGAACCGGCAAGCACGCTGGCAAGAAAGAGTAGTTCGCGTCTGTGATGCAGGAAGACATAGAGCACCAGCATGACAACGACCGCAATAACAACCACCTGAAGTTCACTGCCAATCCAGGTGAAGAACTCCATGACTTGCGTCATACCAGGCGACTCCAAGCCTTGAATCCAGCCAATCAGCACCGCATCAAATCGGTGAATCTGGTTATCGCTGATGGACAGCGCAATGCTGATAAATGCAAACAGACATAACGCTGCAAGCAGCAGCGAAATTGATATTTTTTTCGTCGAATTGTGCTTCAAATGTTAAATTCCTCCGTGATGTTAGATGTACATACCCATACTCTCAAACATAGTGTTAACATTTTACATGAAAAGAAACAAAAACGAAAATGGAGGCGTTAATAAGATAAGGTAGCTTAAAAGTAACTTAAAGGGGAGACGTAAGATGAGGAGAGTCGTTTCGGCCTTTTTAGTTCTAATATTATGTGCATTAAGCTTGATCGCTTGGCCAGGGGAACGAGTGTATGCATGCAGTTGTGTGGATTCGAATGCCAAGGAGAAGCTGGTAACGTACACTTCGGTATTTACAGGAAAAGTAGTCGAGATCGGAGGAGGCTCTATATTTAGCACGGAGCAATACAAGAAGTACACGCTGGATGTGGACACGGCATGGAAGGGCGTGGATGCAAAACAGATGAAGATTCTGATTAACAGCATGGGTTCGGATTCCTGTGGAACATCATTGGTCAAGGATCAGTCTTATCTGATCTTTGCGTATAAGAACAAAATGGATGGTCAATTGCATAGTAACCTGTGTAGCGGCAATCTTCCGATCGAACAGGCTGGAGAAGCGATAAAAATGATGGGTACGGGCACTCCTGTAAGCTCGGATGATTTCAGGAGCAGCAGCGGATATCGCAATCCGTGGATGATCTCCCTGTATGGTGGAGGTTCAGTTGTGATACTTGCGCTGGCGGGTAGATGGCTGTGGAGAAGGAAGCGACGGAAGGCATAATATCGATGTTCGGATCATCTGTATTGATATCATAGTTGTTCTGTCATCGGAGTGGACAGTGTAACATCTTAGTTAAGCTTATGTGAAGAGGTTCCCTTTTTGAATGATTGCGTTTACAATCTATATCGAAGCGAGGGTGTACAGACATAAAACACTTGAGGAAGTGAACGCAATGAAAAAAATGCTGCTGATCTACATTATGCTGATAGCGGCGTTTGCCCTGTATGTGTTGAGATTTGAATACACCAGTCAGGTCAATAGCTCGTGGGAAAACCGCGGGCTGCGCGGTGATCTGGGTGAGACGTACATGATGATAACATTCCAGTCTGGGCTGGAGTATTGGAAGAGTCCGTTGAAAGGTTTTGAGGATGCTGCGGATGCACTTGGTGTAAATGTCGAATATCGCGGGGCTACACGGTATGACGCCAAAGAGCAGATTACTGTAATTGAGCAGGCCATTGCACGTAAACCGGCGGGCATTGCCATATCGGCAATTGATCCGAAATCACTAATTCCGGCCATTAACAAGGCTGTAGAAGCGGATATTCCTGTCATTTTGTTCGATGCGGATGCACCGGGCAGTCAGGCGTATTCTTTTTTGGGAACGGATAATTACAAGGCAGGCGTAATGGCAGCGAATAAAATGGCTGAGCTGCTGGGACGTGAAGGGGAAGTGGCGGTATTAACGGTACCGGGACAGCAAAATCACGAGGAACGAACCAAAGGATTCCGTGAAACCATTCAGCAGCGATACCCTTCCATGCAGGTTGTTGAAGTGGCAGATGGACACGGCGACACATTGAAGTCCAGAGATGAGACGATACGTATGATGAAGGCGCATCCGAAGCTGGCGGGGATCTTTGTCACCGAGGCCACGGGAGGAGCGGGAGCTGGAGAAGCAGTGCAACAGTCAGATGATGGTGAGAAGCTGCATATAATTTCGTTTGACACAAATAAAGCGACACTCGACCTAATCCAAAATGGAACGATATCTGCCACGATTGCACAAGGAACCTGGAACATGGGGTACTGGTCCCTTCAATATTTGTTCCACTTGCACCATCACTTGACCGTACCTGCCCCATCACCATCTGGAGAAAATGCACCGTTGCCGGTAACGGTAGATACGGGAATCTCGGTCGTAACCCGTTCGAATGTGGATGATTATTATGCGAAATAACCCATCAACGAACGACTCGATGAGCGAATCAACTAAACAAACAGATGGTACCTTCACTGACACGTTCAATAATGCATCCAATAGCTCATCCAATAGTTCATCCGAAAACCACATGGATAACTGTTCAACGGATCATGCCTTCAACAATACTGACGGAGAAAACAACGTGCGGGACCACAGAACATGGGGCTCTGTGCTTCGGAATGTTGTCCGCAGCTTACGTCTGCGTAACATGCCGTTAAGGTACCAGTTGATGCTGTTGTTTCTTCTTTTTGCGATCGTACCTTCCGTAGGCATGGGGCTACTCGTCAACTGGACAGTAGAACGGGTAGTGGAGCGGCAGGTAGAAGGCCACACGATGCAGCTTATTGGTAAGGTCAATGAAGCGTTGAACAGCAAGATGGAGAACTTGCAAAATATGACTTATCTGATTGCTTTTGAGCCAGATGTTAGTGCATTTATGGATAAGAAGATAACTGGAGATGGGGAGCGGCGCGAACGCGTCGAAGCATCAGCGGGCCAAGTGTATACATCTTCTGAGCAGAATCGCTTGTATGGGATTAAGCAGACCCTGCAAGGGTTCACAACGTTATACCCGGAAATTGCCGGTATCGTGCTTGTGAACGGGAATGGTGACTACATCAGCAATGAGATGTATCCTCGAACGCAGCAGTCTCTGACCCAGGAAGATTGGTATCGGAAGGCCGCAACACAACCAGGGATTTTCACGGTAATAGGTCAACCGCAGGAGCGAAATATGACGACGCATGTCCGGTATAAGGATGATGAGATCGTTTCGGTCGCTCGCTCGATCACCGATGAAACGACTGGGCATGTAAAGGGCGCTGTGCTGATTGATCTCAAGCTGAGGTCTGTTTCACAAGCCGCTCGGAATGTGACACTCGGAAAATCCGGATATGTCATGGTAACAGATGCTGGAGGACAAAGCGTATACAAACCGGAACAGCCGTTAATTGAACATATTCCAGTAAGTTGGTTTACCTCCGGGGAGAGCGGAATGTTCACGAAAAAGGTGGCAGGAGAGGATTTATTGATTATGTATCAATCATCTACCTTTACCGGCTGGAGAACGGTGGGGGTATTCCCCGCCAAAGAGTCTATATCCGAGGTGCGACAGATTCAGTTTTATGTGGTCAGTTTTGTTTTTGTAGTGTGTTTGTTTGGTCTAAGCGCATCCTTGTGGTTTTCACGATCTATCGCGCAGCCGATATTCCGGCTGATGTCTTATATGCGTAGAGCCGAGACAGGTAATCTCAGCCCAGGTCGCTGGAGTGACCGTTCCGACGAGATCGGCATGCTGGGCAACAGCTTTAACCGGATGTTGAGTCAGATTCGTCAGCTTATCTCGCTGAATGAGCTGAGAGAACGGCAGAAACGGGATGCGGAGATGCGCAGCTTGCAGGAACATATCAAGCCTCATTTTTTATATAATACGCTGGATACGATTCACTGGATGGCTCGAAAAGAGGGCGCTCACGGTGTGTCCGATATGGTTGGCGCACTCTCCCGTCTATTCCGCATCGGCCTGAGTAAGGGACAAGACTACATTCCGCTACGTTCCGAGTTGGAACACATTAGTAGTTATCTGCAGATTCAGCAGACAAGATATAGGGACCGTCTTCAGTACACATTAAATGTTCCGGAAGAACTACAAAACTTGTATGTGCTCAAACTGTTACTCCAGCCTCTGGTGGAAAATGCAATCTATCACGGCATTAAAGGTAGACGTGGTCCCGGCCATATTGTCATTGAAGGGAACGTGAATCAAGGGCGGCTGCATCTGACGATTCAGGACAACGGGGCTGGAATGAGCAGAGAGCGGCTCGCGGAGATGTTACGGCTGCTGGATATGCCCACGGAGAGTCTGGAATCCACTTCGCCGAAGTGGACGGGTAAAAGTTACGGGATGCTGAATGTACAGGCACGATTAAGATTATCCTTTGGCAGTGAATATGGGATTTTGCTGGACAGCAAGCTGGGGGAAGGAACCTGTGTTACGATTGTTCATCCCCTGATGAGAGAGTTGCCAGCTACAGCACTTCCGCCAGCTGAGCTGGGAGATCACCAAGATCAAGAGAAGAAGGAGTGAAGATGGCCGTGGACTACACAATGACACCCATGAATGCAGCGGACACGATGTATCGTGTGCTGATCGCAGATGATGAACCGATTATTCGGGAGGGGATTCGAGAAGCAATGGATTGGGCTGCCCTTGGCATGGAGGTTGTTGGCGAGGCCGAGGACGGTGAAGAAGCACTCGAACGGGCAGTTGAGCTGAATGTGGATGTCGTGCTGGTCGATATGAATATGCCGTTCCTGAATGGCATTGGACTGATCCGTGCTTTACAGGAGCAATGTCCCGGGGTTCGGTATCTGATCATATCAGGACATGATGAATTCGCGTATGCTCAGGAAGCGGTTCGTCTTGGGGTGGAAGACTACATTCTGAAGCCCGTTCAAGCAGAACAGTTGCATGCTGCACTCCAGCGGTTGCGTCAACGGTTGGATGAAGAACATCAGCGAACAGCCTATGTCAGACAAGCGGCACAGCAGATTGAACGGAACATTCCGCTGCTACGCCAGCGATTTTGTCAGGAGTGGATGGAGGGACAGGCAGGTGGGAAAAACCTGATGGAGCAGCTTGCTTTTCTACACCTGCCGACTGCATCACCTGTGCAAGTTGGCGTTGTACGCTGGCCTGCTGCCGAGGCGCGCCAGACTATACTCAGAGAATCGGATCGTCAGCTCTTCCTGTTCGCGGTAGAAAATATTGTTGCAGAACTGCTGGGAGATCGTGCCCATGTTCTGTTTCGCGACGCCAGCAGCGTCGTCGGGATCTGTCTGTGGCAGCAAGCTCCAGAGGAGATCGCATCGTTGCTGGAGCAACATATCAGTGCTTGCTTGAATATTTCTGTACATGCCCATGTCGAATCTCATATGGGTACGCTGGAAGAAGTGCCGGATACCTATCGGCATTGTCGTGATCAGGTATACGAAGAAGTGAAGCTCTCTCCGCTCGTGCGCAGGGCAAGACAGTTGATTCAGGAAGAGTATGCGGAACGGGAACTCACGCTGGAGTCGCTGGCTTCCCGTCTGCAGGTGTCGGCAGTATATCTTAGCCGTGTGTTAAAAAAAGAGTTAAATGACTCGTTCGTTACTCTAGTCACCCGTGCCCGCATACGCAAGGCCGCACAGCTGCTGGACTCCACTTCGCTCCCGATTCACACAATTGCTGAACGAGTAGGGTATGAGACGCAGCACTATTTCAGCACAGCGTTCAAAAAAATGATGGGCATCTCACCAGCCCAGTACCGCAAAAATGGCGGAACGGAAAAATCTACCGCAGGGCCCTTGTAGCCTTCAAATGCATCCTGTCGGATGTATACAGCCGTAGAAAGGCTGTTCTGTCATCAGAGTATCTTTTAAAGTAACCTTAAGTTCTATGTACATCCATACGAATAGCAAGCCCACCGTTACAGGTTCAATGCCTACGGTGGGTTTTTCGTTGCTTCCTTCCATCAAAAGTTAAAATTTTATAAAAAAGGTTCAAAACCTGCAAAGACCTGACTCGCTGCAAAATGCTACCATGGGATGCAGAGAGGGACAATACGTTTGTATGATCCTTCATGTGTTGTAAGCGTTATCTTGGGTGATATCAAACGCTAAGACCTGAAGAAAGGGGAACTTCTTATGAAAAAAGGAGCAACACTCATCTGGCTTCTGGTGATGTCTTTGATCCTCTCAGCCTGTAATCTGGCTGAAAGTGATGTAGGCAGCAAGGAGAAAGGGTATGTCGGTATATCCATGCCTACCAAATCATCGGAACGTTGGGTGGGAGACGGAGAGAATATGGTTCGTCTGTTTCAGGAGCAAGGATACAAAACCGATCTTCAGTACGCTGAAGACGTCGTTGAGAATCAAATCTCCCAGATTGAGAACATGATTACCAAAGGTGTCGATGTAATGGTCATTGCATCTGTAGACGGCAACACGCTGACAGATGTCATCAAGAAGGCCCATGACGAAGGCATTCAGGTTATCTCGTATGACCGACTTATTCGCAACACGCCGTATCTGACTTATTACGCTACGTTTGACAACTTTAAAGTCGGGGTGCTGCAAGCCTCCTACATTGAACAGAAGTTGGGCCTGAAGGAAGGCAAAGGGCCGTTTAACATTGAGTTGTTTGGCGGATCGCCAGATGACAACAATGCGTACTTTTTCTTCGACGGTGCGATGTCCGTGCTGAAGCCGTATATTGATTCTGGCAAACTGGTTGTCCGCAGTAAACAGATGACGATGGCACAGATTGCTACGCTGCGCTGGGATGGGGCACTGGCACAGGCTAGGATGGATAACCTGCTGAGTGCCTATTATTCAGGTGATAATCTAGATGCCGTGTTATCTCCATATGACGGGATCAGTATCGGGATTATTTCCTCCCTGAAAGGGATCGGCTATGGCAAGCCAGACAAACCGCTGCCTGTCATTACAGGGCAAGATGCGGAACTGGCATCTATTAAGTCCATTGTGGCTGGGGAGCAGACACAAACCGTATTCAAAGATACACGTAAGCTCGCAGAGAAAACAGTAGAGATGGCCAATAGCATTTTGCAGGGGAAACAAGCAGAAGTGAATGATACAAAATCGTATAACAACGGATTGATGGTTGTACCTGCATACCTCTTGGACCCGATTTCTGTGGATCGAACCAACGTGGAAAAAGATATCGTGGGCAGCAAGTATTACACCAAACAGGAGATAGGGTTGCCGTAACGCATAATCCAAGAAAGGAGCACATGCCATGACGGAGTTCATTCTTGAAATGAAGAACATCACCAAAACGTTCCCGGGTGTCAAAGCGCTGGAGAACGTCAACCTGAAAGTTCGAGAAGGCGAGATTCATTCCATATGCGGTGAGAATGGAGCTGGCAAGTCTACACTGATGAAGGTGCTTAGCGGAGTATACCCGCATGGAAGTTATGAGGGGGACATTTTGTTCCGGGGGAAGACGTGTGAATTCAAAGACATCAAACAGAGTGAGGATCTAGGGATTGTCATTATCCATCAGGAGCTGGCGCTGATCCCGTATCTCTCGATTGCGGAAAACATATTTCTAGGTAATGAACGTGCCAGCAAAGGCATCGTGAATTGGAAGGAAACGTTCGTCGGTACACGCGAGCTACTGGGCAAAGTGGGGCTGAACGAAAACCCGAATACGCAGGTATCCAGTATTGGTGTAGGTAAGCAACAACTTGTTGAAATTGCGAAAGCGCTCTCCAAAAAAGTGCGTTTGCTCATTCTGGATGAGCCGACCGCAGCATTGAACGAGGACGATAGTGAAAACTTGTTGCAATTGATGTTGGAGTTCAAAAAGCAGGGGATTGCCTGCATCCTCATCTCCCACAAGCTAAACGAGGTGTCGAAGGTTTCGGATGCGGTGACAATTCTCAGAGACGGTAAAACGATTGAAACACTCGATATGAAAAAGGATAACGTCACTGAAGACCGCATCATTAGTGGAATGGTTGGACGGGATCTGACGAGCCGCTACCCTGAACGTCATGCGACGATTGGCGATGTCGTGCTGGAAGTGAAGGACTGGACGGTGTATCACGAGCATCAGGCAGAGCGTAAAGTGCTGGATCAGATCAATATGAATATCAGACGCGGTGAGATTGTAGGGATCGCAGGGTTAATGGGTGCCGGACGTACAGAACTTGCGATGAGTATCTTCGGTAAGTCGTATGGTCGAAATATATCGGGGCAACTGTACAAGGATGGCAAACCGATTCAGAACAACAGTGTTACCGAGGCGATTCAGAATGGCTTCGCTTATGTAACAGAGGATCGCAAAGAATATGGATTGATTTTAATGGATGATATCAAACGCAACATTTCACTTACCGGACTAAATAAACTGACGCGTAATGCGGTTGTGAACGAACAAGAGGAAGTGCTGGTTGCGGAAGAAATGAAAAAAAGCATGAACATTAAAGCACCGAACATCCTGCAGAAAACAGGTAATCTGAGCGGAGGTAACCAGCAGAAGGTGGTACTCAGCAAATGGATTTTTGCCGGGCCAGATATTCTCATTCTGGATGAGCCGACGCGCGGGATCGATGTAGGTGCGAAATTCGAAATTTATACGATTATCCACCGGCTTGCTGCCGAAGGCAAGGGTGTGCTGGTGATTTCATCGGAGCTGCCGGAGGTTCTGGGCCTGTGTGACCGGATCTATGTGATGAATGCCGGGCGAATTACCGGTGAAGTTAGCCGTGAGCAGGCATCGCAGGAAACACTGATGAGATATATGACCAAGTCTGGAGGCGGTAAGCATGGAAACGGTAACTAAACTGTTTAAAAATAATATACGTCAATACGGCATGATCATTGCCCTCGTTGTCATTATGCTTCTATTCGAGGTGCTGACAGGCGGGCTGCTGCTCAAGCCGATTAACATCACCAACCTGATTCTGCAAAATAGTTATATTTTAGTTCTTGCCATTGGTATGGTACTTGTCATTATTACAGGACATATTGACTTGTCCGTCGGTTCCATCGCAGCTTTTGTCGGCGCCGTAGCCGCCATTATGATGGTAGATTGGCAACTGCCAGCGTGGCTTGCAGTCATCGCATCCCTGCTGGTGGGTGCACTGATTGGCGCATGGCAAGGTTTCTGGATCGCTTACGTGCGGATTCCGGCTTTCATTGTTACATTGGCGGGCATGCTGTTGTTCCGCGGTCTGACGATGATTGTGCTCGAAGGGCAGTCCATCTCTCCGTTCCCTGGTGGATTTCAAAAAATCAGTTCCGGTTTTCTGCCGGATGTTCAATTCTCCGGTATGGGCCTGGTGTCCATCATTGTGGGGATTGTGCTCACCATCTGGTACATTATTAATGAATTGCGGGAACGTGCATCTCAACGCAAGTATGGTTTTGAAGTGGTATCCCAAGGACTGTTCCTACTCAAGCTGATTGTGGTAGCGGCGGTAACCAACCTGTTTACCATGGTCTTGGCAAGTTATGCAGGTATTCCAAATATTCTGGTGCTTCTCTTTGTTCTGATCGTGGTGTATTCCTTCGTGATGAATCGTACCGTTATGGGACGTCATGTCTATGCACTCGGTGGCAATGAGAAGGCGGCAGGGTTGTCTGGGGTTAAAACCAAAAAAGTGACTTTCTGGGTATTCGTGAATATGGGTACACTGGCTGCGGTATCGGGTCTGATCTTTGCCGCACGTCTGAATGCGGCTACGCCAAGAGCAGGCACAAACTTTGAACTAGATGCCATTGCGGCCTGCTTCATCGGTGGAGCGTCCGCTTCCGGCGGCATTGGAACCGTATTCGGCGCGATCATTGGTGGTCTGGTCATGGGTGTACTGAACAACGGGATGTCCCTGATTGGTCTTGGTATCGACTGGCAACAAGGAATCAAGGGGTTGGTACTGCTCTTGGCTGTTGCATTTGATATCTATAATAAAAACAAACGAGCGGCTTAGTAATGCGTGGAAAATGTACTCATTGTAAAAGTGTATTAAAGACTAGATACAATGGTACGAAATTTAATTAGGGAGTTAGTGAAAAGGCTTGGCAATTGCCAAGCCTTTTTGTCTTTATATTTTTACAGCAATCCACACGGTCCATGCGTCCTTCTCTATAATTGGATCAGTGTGGTTTTTAAGTTTGCTGTTAATAAACTCAATCAGCTCATTCAGCTCATCGTCTGTTAATTCATGGAGAATAGAACGTCCTGTCCTTTGTGTCAAATCTTTATTTAATGCAGCCAGGTCAGGGTAAATATATCTGGTTTCCCATAGCTGTGCTGTTTTGGCAACTGTGAATCCATTGGAATCAAGCGAACTCTGCACTTCATGGGCCTTGTGTCTACGTGAACGTTCCATGTCTATCAAATGAGGGTACTTCTCGAAAAAGTAACCTCTAATATGATTTTCATCTCCTGGCAATAAACAGTCTTCCGGTGTTCTGTCTTGAATAATGAATACACCACCAGCTTTCAGGATACGTTTTGCTTCTTGAAAACAGCTGTCTAAATCATGCAAATGATGTATGAGCGCTCTTTCCAAGACGATATCACATGTATTGTCTGGAAGTCCCGAGTTATAGGCACTCCCTTGCTGCAATGTGACATTACTCAGATTCTCACACTGCCGAGCAGCTCCTTTTAACATCTCGCTTGAAAAGTCTACCCCAATAACATGTGCTGCTCTTGAGTTTGCTAGAGCTTTGGTGTAAATTCCTCCGCCGCAGCCGATGTCCACAACCTTTTTACCAGATATCCCCACATGCTCCTCAATCAGAGATAACCAAGATACATCGGCCGTTCTGGTTGTATACGTCATTCTGTTGTGTTTGTCATGAAAATTGATTGGCACAGAACCACCTCTTGTTCCGTTGTGTGAAACTAAGTTTCAATAAATGATATATTTTACGATACCATATATATTTACATCGTCAAGAGGCACTTGTTAATACAAGCTTCTGAATTGGAGGCAACTTTAACTTGATACTCATTCTTCTACTAAGCCATCTGTCATTAGATCTACATCAGCGCATCTATGAAACGAGTGGCGATACCAAAATAGATAAACAATGACAGAATATCGTTCAGCGTTGTAATTAATGGGCCGGATGCCACAGCAGGATCAACCTTGAAACGGCTGAGCAGAAGCGGAATGCAGGTCCCTGTCAGCGTGCCGATGATCAACGTGAAGAACAGCGATACACCAATAATGACACCCAGCAGCCAGTCCCCTTGCCAGAAATAAGCGATCACCGTAATGAGTAGACCGCAGACCAGACCAATCAAGGTGCCGACTTTAATCTCTCGTCCAATCAGGGCGAGTACAGTAGATCTGTCCAGCTTGCGTCCAATAAGCCCGCGTACGACAACAGCGAGGGACTGAGTTCCCGTATTTCCCGTCATACCGGCAATCATAGGCATGAAGAATGCAAGTGCTACAACCTGATTCAGCGTATCTTCAAAAAAATCCACAATGCTTCCGGAGATCAGGCCGATTAATAGCAGCAAAATGAGCCAGGGTAACCTGCGCCTTACCGCCACTAGCGGTTTGGTATCAAAATCAATATCTTTGCCGCCGCCGCCCATTTTGGCGAGGTCTTCGCTTGCCTCATCCATAATGATGTCAATGACGTCATCCATCTGGATAATTCCGCACAGTCTGTTATTCTCATCTACAACGGGAAGGGAAGTGAACTCGTAACGCTGTAGCAATTGTGCCGCTTCTTCCTGGTCCATATCTACGGTGGCGTGAATGACACGTCTCGTCATTAATTCTTCAACTTTGGTTTTGTCATCAGCCAGAGCAAGGGAGCGATAACTGACAACCCCAACCAGCTTGCCTTCATCGTCAATAACATACAGGTAACTGGCAGCGGAAAGATGAAGTGTACCTTGCGATTGTCTCAGTGCTCCCTTTGCAGTGTCATGCGTAAATAAGGTCCGATAACGGTCTGTCATGATTCGCCCGGCTGTCTCCGGTGGATAACGAAGTACAGACCGAATGATGGCGGAGTGATCCAGATTCATGCTGGATAGCAATTCTTCCCTACGCTTCGCCGGCAGATCGTGCATGAAGCGAATCAGGTCACTTTTGTCCATCTGTTGCATAACTTCCAGTGTACGTTCTGATCCGAGTCGTTCAAAAAGTGCGGCTTGTTCGTTTATCTTCAAGTTCTCTGCCAGATCGGCAAGGATATCCGGTTTAAAGAGGAGAAGGAAACGATTCTTCTCGTCTTCAGGGAATTTTTTATAGATCAGTGAAAGGTCATAGGGACGTAGTTCCTTTACGAGTTTGTAGAATTCCGGCAGATTCTGAGACTGTACATGTTCGGTGAGCTGCTGGGTGAGCTCCTCCACGGAAAACTTGTGATTGGCTTGAGAACGGTTCATACTGGCACTCCTTTCCTGAATGATGAGCTTCATACTTTTAAACGTAAACGATCTGTTCCTAAACAATGGTTCACGTCATACGAGAGGGAAGGTATATTGAAATCTTGCTCTAACATTGGAGAGGGGCTTACAAACAGATACACTCAGGATATACTTGTTCTACAACAGGAACAAACGAGGAGGATGTGTGCCCTTGGAAACCCCTATTCGAACACAGTTACTCAGCTTGGCTGAACCTGAATACCAGAAATTTGCGGCTTCTCTAATTCCGAACATTACCAATGTACTTGGTGTACGTTTACCTGCGATCCGTAAAATAGCCAAGCAGATTGCTACAGGTGACTGGCGTACATATCTGGATATGGCAGAAGGTGAATATTTTGAAGAAGTTATGCTGCAAGCGATGGTCATTGGCCATGTACAGGCGGATCTGGAAGAACTGCTGACACGAATTGCGACTTTTGTACCCAAAATCGATAACTGGTCTGTGTGTGACAGCTTCTGTGCCGGACTGAAATATACGAAATTGCATCCCGAAGCGATGTGGAACTTCATACAGCCTTATCTGAAGTCTGATCAGGAATATGAAATCCGGTTTGGTGTGGTCATGTTGCTGAACTTCTATCTGGATGAACCCTATATCTACGAGGTATTACCCCTACTCGATCAGATTAAGCATGAGGCCTATTATGTGAAAATGGCCGTAGCCTGGGCAATCTCGATGGCTTATGTGAGACAGCCTGAAGTGACAATGCCTTATTTGCGGCACAATACACTTGATGATTTTACGTACAACAAGGCGCTCCAGAAGATTACCGAATCCTATCGGGTTACACCGGAGGACAAGCAATTGATGCGAAGCATGAAACGTAAGGTGAGCAAACAGACAAAGACAACCTCCTGACCTATTCGTTGGGAGAAGAAAAGGTGAAATACGTGATGAGACAAAAAATGATGTACACCACCATGCAGCTCGATGGTCGTCTGTGGAGTCTGCTTGCTACCGAAAAGGGATTATGCCGGGTGGTAATGCCGAACGAAACGCTGGATGATTGGAGCGGCTGGATCGGCAAAGTTGCACCCGGTGCTGAACTGGAAGAGAATGAGCAGGCATTAAGACAGACGGGCATGATGGACTGGCTGATGTGTTATTTTGCAGGAGAAAAAATAGCCTTTACCGATGAAATTCCGCTTGATCTGATGGGCACGTCGTTTCAGCAGGAGGTATGGAAGGCGCTTGGACAAGTACCGTATGGTGAGATTCGCACATATGGAGACATTGCCGCTGCCATCGGCAGGCCTTCGGCTGTACGAGCTGTAGGTGCCGCGAACGGGGCGAATCCCATTCCAGTGCTGCTGCCGTGCCATCGAATTATTGGAGCCAATCGCAAGCTGACGGGGTTTCGCGGTGGATTGGAGATGAAGCGCAGACTATTAGATATAGAACGGATTGAAGGTGTGGCAGATGGAGGGCATGCGCGGTTTGAGTTTTAATATTCGGTTTAATTTCAAATAGAAGATCTCGTTTTTAAAATAACATTCATTTTTATATAATCAAGACAGTTTTAAGAGAAATGAGGGATCGACGATGACAATGCAACAGGAACAGACATATTGGCTGACCAATGTCATGTTGGAACGAGGGTACATTCGTGAAGGAAACGAGGTAACCGGAACACAAACCAGTCTGGCCCATCTGCGGATAGAGAACGGAGTCATTGTCTCTATAGTGGACGGTGATGAAGAACTAGCACAAGATCTGCCGCAGGTGGATGGCAAAAGGCTGCTTTTATTACCATCGTTTGAAGAGGCGCACATTCATCTGGATAAAACCTATTATGATGGACCGTGGCGAGCGGTTAGGCATAGCTCCAGCATTTTTGATCGGATTGAAGAAGAAAAGGTGCTGTTGCCCAAGTTACTGCCTGAAGCAAAACGCCAGGCGGAAAGCATTCTCGCATTAATTCAGACCTATGGCTCCACGCATGTTCGCGCGCATTGTAACATTGAACCGGTCAGCGGGCTGAAACGCTTGGAAGCAACCAGGCAGGCACTGGATAGTTATGCAGGTAAACTATCTTCAGAGATTGTTGCATTCCCGCAGCATGGATTGTTACGCTCGAACTCGGTTGAACTTATGGCGCAAGCCATGACGGAGGGAGCCACGCATGTAGGTGGACTTGATCCATACACTGTAGACGAGAACATCGAGAAGTCACTACATACGATGATCGAACTGGCGGTAAAACATCAGGCAGGGATCGATATGCATCTGCATGATGGCGGTGAAGCTGGCAAGCAAACGCTGCTGGAACTTATCAGGCTGACCGAAGAAGCAGGGCTTCAGGGTCAGGTGACGGTCAGCCATGCGTTCTGGTTTGCAGGAGCAGAGAAGCTGGAGGCTGAAGAAGTTGCGAACCGGATGGCATCGCTGGGAATGAGCGTAGCGTCCACGGTGCCCATCGGTGAAACGATGATGCCACTTCCCATGCTGCAACGAGCGGGTGTGAATGTGAAGCTGGCGACCGATAGTCTGACGGATCACTGGTCTCCTTTTGGTAACGGGGATATGCTGGAAAAAGCAGGTCGCTTCGCCGAGCTATATGGATATAGCGACGAATTATCCTTGTCCCAGTCGCTGGCTGCGATTACGGGTGGAATCACACCACTGAATGCAGCAGGAGAGAACGTATGGCCGAAGGCAGGAGATACAGCAAGCTTTGTACTGGTGCAAGCAAGTTGTGCGGCGGAAGCGGTAGCCCGACGGTCTGAAAGGAAGGCTGTGTGGTATCAAGGGCAGAGGGTAAGTGGATCGCTATCTTAATGCCACTGCTTGATAGTGATTCAAGCTAGTGATTCAAGCAGAAATATCGAGAGCTAGTGAAGGATTTGTTCATAGCCTGTCAACTATAGAGGGTCGAAAAAAAGACAAAATTAAGCGGCGACCGTCTCCCATATATTCTATGGGGGACGGTCGTTTATTTTTTCTGAGATCGATTTGGGTTTTGTGCTGGTAAGTTTTGTTTTTTTTGGAACGCCGCCGAACCATTGGCGGCCTTTTTTTGCTGAAAAAAGACTTAGAATTACAAATTTGGACATCACTATATTGAAAGTTGTTTATTTGTCACAACACAAGCAATGAAAGTGTTTTTAATTTGTGTTGACGAAAATCATTTTCATAATTAATATATAAACGAAAATAGTTTTGAGAGGTGGATAACATAGTGAAGCAATATTTTGAGAAGGCTCAAAAGTTTGGAAAATCATTTATGCTCCCCATTGCCGTTTTACCGGCGGCGGGTTTATTACTGGGGATAGGGGGCGCCCTGTCCAACGCCAATACGATCAACACCTATCCATTTTTGCAGATCACTTGGTTGCAGCAAGTGTTTACGGTTATGAGCAGCGCAGGGAGTATCGTATTTGATAATCTGGCATTGATCTTTGCCATTGGTGTGGCAGTCGGCCTCGCCAGAGCGGACAAAGGTACAGCAGGTTTGGCTGCAGGTCTTGCTTATCTGGTTATGAATGCATCCATTAAGGCGATGTTGGTCAATTCGGGTACTCTTGCCGTAGACGATTTGGCTAACGCCGGCCAAGCCATGGTACTGGGCATCCAGACACTCCAAACCGGTGTACTCGGAGGGATCGTTGTCGGACTGGTGACCGCATGGCTGCATAATAGGTATAATAAAATAGAGCTTCCTCAATTCCTTGGTTTCTTTGGAGGCTCACGTTTCATTCCGATCGTTTCATCTTTTGCAGCTATCTTTGTTGAGATCGCTCTGTTCTTGATCTGGCCAACGATCCAACTCGGTATAGCACAGCTAGGCAGTTTGGTCGATAGAACAGGATATATAGGAACACTGTTTTACGGATTTATTCTACGGATGCTTGGTCCACTTGGTTTGCATCACATCTTTTATCTGCCTTTCTGGCAGACAGGCCTTGGAGGAACAGCAGAGGTTGCAGGTAAGGTATACGAAGGAACACAAAATATTTTCTTTGCGCAATTGGGAGACCCAGCAACCCAGAAGTTTTTCTCTGGCACATCCCGATTTATGTCCGGACGTTTTATCACCATGATGTTTGGTTTGCTCGGTGCAGCCCTTGCAATCTATCATACGGCCAAGCCTGAACGTAAAAAAGTCGTTGGCGGACTGATGTTGTCTGCCGCGCTCACGTCGTTCCTGACAGGGATCACGGAGCCACTTGAATTCTCGTTCCTGTTTGTTGCTCCAATACTGTATGTCATTCATGCTGCATTTGATGGATTAGCATTTATGCTGTCGCACATTTTTCAGATTACAATCGGTCAAACATTCTCCGGTGGGTTAATCGACTTTATCTTGTTCGGTGTACTCCAGGGTAATGCCAAAACGAACTGGGTTATCGTTCCCATCATCGGTGTGATCTGGTTCTTCCTGTATTACTTCACCTTCCGCATCTTGATCGTTAAGCTCAATTTGAAAACTTCGGGCCGTGAGGAAGAGGTCATTTCGGAGGGAGACGCTCAAACGCAAAGTCAGCAGACTTCTGCATCAGCATCGACTAAAGGTGAAGAACGTTCAGTAGCCATATTGAATGGACTTGGCGGATCAGACAATGTTGTTGAATTGGATTGCTGTGCAACGCGTCTTCGTGTATCTGTTAAGGATGTAGATAAGGTTCAAAAGGATGCTCTTACAGCTACTGGAGCCAAAGGGGTAGTTCTCGTGGGTAACGGAGTACAGGTTATTTATGGCCCTCAGGTAACCGTAATCAAAAATGAAATTGAAGAACTTATGGAAACGGAGTAATTGTAAATGAATTTAGATGAACTAGGTTTAAAGGGTGGTCTTGTCGTATCATGTCAGGCTTTGGAGCATGAGCCGCTCCATAGTTCCCTGATCATGGCACGCATGGCAATCGCAGCAAAAGAAGGTGGAGCCATAGGCATTCGTGCGAATACTGCTGCTGATGTGAAAGAGATCAAGCAACAGGTCGATCTTCCTGTCATTGGTATTGTGAAGAGAAACTACGGAACCAATCCCGTATTCATTACACCGACGATTCAGGAAGTGGATGAACTTGCCGAGGTCCATGCAGAGATTGTTGCGGTGGACGCCACTTTGCGTGCTCGCCCGGACGGTAAAACGCTGGATGAATTCGTGCAAGAAATTCGTGCAAAATATCCTGAACTCTTATTAATGGGGGATATCTCAACCAAAGAGGAAGCGATTAATGCAGAACGACTTGGTTTTGATCTGATCTCCTCTACATTGTTCGGTTACACAGAAGAGACGGCAGGGCGCAAGCTGTACGACAATCAATTCGAAGCCTTGAAAGAAATGATCAGCAGCGTGCAGACACCTGTCGTTGCGGAAGGAAATATCATGACTCCGGAGATGGCAGCAACTTGTCTGGAAATGGGAGTCTACTGTGTGGTTGTCGGTGGAGCCATTACTCGTCCGCAACAAATCACGGAACGTTTTGTCTCTGAGATTGCAAAGTTGAGAGCCTCTTCTCCTCATGTGAAATAAGAGGACAGAATAAGAAGATAGCTAACTAATCAAGGAGCCACTGAAAAATGCACGTTTTTCCTTGTAGGCTATCCTTACAAAAAGAAGACATCTAAATCCCATGTTCGGGATGGATGTCTTCTTTTTTTTGTGGGCGACATCATACCCGTGTCTACGTGTCATTGCATAACATAGTTATACGAAAAAAAGGTACTGCCTCTTCAAGTTTCCTTTAAGGACAGACCTTTTTCTAATCCGTTTGTATTTTGCGATTATTCTCAAACCCAATTGGCTTTTTTTAGTCACCAGAATAAAAGGTGCGTAACGTTTGTTGCCGGGCCTTAAGCAAATTTTTGTCATCAAGTAATAGAAGAGAGATCACATCCAGGATGTAAATAATGGCCAACTGGCTATTGATGAAGTTCACATCCCCAGATCGTCCGATATCAGGTGTGAAAATGCATAAGTCTGAGATTTCTGACAGGGGTGTATGATCAAAATTAGTAATTCCAACAACGGTGCTTCCTGTTTTTTTTGCTACCTTTAATGCATCGCTGACCTCTAACGTTCGTCCAGAATTGGATAAACCAATAACCAGATCGTCTTTTCCAAGCAGGGAAGCACTCATGAGCATCATGTGTGAATCGGTCACCGCATCAATAACAATATCCATCCGCATGAGCCTGTATTTGAACTCCAGTGCAGATAGACCTGAACTCCCCAAACCATAGACATAAATTCTGCGGGCGTCCTTTATGTACTGGACGACCTGTTTGATTTTGTCGGTATCCAGCATTTCCGCGGTCGCATTTATAATATCATTGTGGATCTGTTGTGTTTTTATAAAAAAATCCGTTTCATTACGGGGTTGATGAACTTCACGACTAAGTCGAATTTTAAAATCGACAAAAGTGGAACAACCTACTTTTTTACAAAATCGAGTAATGGTTGACATGGAAGCAGTAGTGTATGCAGCCAAATCCCTAATATTCATGTTATTTATGGACGATTTATTACGCATCACGTAATCAGCTATTTCCTTTTCTTTTGCTGAAAAACGCTGGTATTCAAGTTGCAGCATGTCAATAACACTGGATGACATTATGAAACCCCTCTCCCTGAACATGTTAACAATTTTATAATCTATCTTTAGTCTACTTCTTAAAAGTCAAATCATCAAACTGTTAAAATGTGGGCGACGAATACAAAATAAAACGTAACCAAAGGATGCTTTCATTGGTTAATGATTATGAGAGTGTAAAGAGAGCATCGTTTCAATTAATAACTGGAGGGGACGTAATGACGATACATACAAGAATCCTGAACCTATCCGCTTGGCTCGCTGTATTGGCTATCTTTTTTATTCCAGGGACCTTGTATACCGATGAGAAAACACTACGAACAGAGTATGGATTTCCGCTTCGTTTTCTAACGGATTACCATATAACAAATCCAGAGGGATCAAACTGGTTTATTTCCAATATGCATATCAATTTGCTGATATTGTTCATTAATATTTTGTTTATTTACGCAGGAATCCATGTGATCGTTTATATCAAGAAGAGACTGCTTGGGCGCTAAGGGGATATTCCAAAAAATGCGGAAGTCATGCGGCGTATGACGAACATGCTAACTTGTAGCCTGCGCTTGCACACCAAGTTGATGTAAATGGAACATCTTCTTCATCGTGGATTTTCCTGAATTCTCATAATGCTTGATAAACGCCATCCATGTCATCGTGTCTAAAAGCATGTCCTAAATTCCTATTTTACGCATACCTATGGTAGTAGAGGAGCGTGATGAATGATGGAACAGAAGGTACAGGCTTATTTTGAACTGAAACAGCGACAGAAGGAGATTGAACAACGGTTATCTGTATTGAGGGACGAGATTGTGGCGTACTGTGAAGCGCAAGGGGTATATGAGGCAGAAGTGGGTGGATTTAAGGTGAGAACGGTGCTCCAGCACCGCAAAGAATACGACGATCAGAAGCTGTACGCTTCTCTACCCGACCCGGAGATCTGGAGATTAATGTCCAAGGTGGACAGCCATAAATTGAAAAGTCTGATCAAGCTTAATGTTCTCTCGGAGGAACAAGTTAGCTTGGCATGTACTGTGAAGCCAGTTACTTTGCTACAGGTAGACAAGTTATAATGTATTTTCCTACATTTCATCTTTTCATGCTGAAATTGGTAGAATTTCAGGGGGCAACATGTTTATTTTGTTCATGGAAAGCGCATTCATATTTCGTTATGATAAAGAAATAAACCTGCGAGGAGGAACCAGGATGTCGACCGAAATTCCGTCCCTACATACTGCTTATGCCGATTCGTTCAAAATAGGTGCAGCAGTACATACGAGAATGCTACAGTCCGAAGGCGAATTTATTGCGAAGCATTACAACAGTGTTACCGCAGAGAACCAGATGAAATTCGAAGAGGTTCATCCGCGAGAGCATGAATATACGTTTGAGGCAGCAGATGAGATCGTTGATTTTGCCGTTGGTCGTGCGATAGGCGTGCGTGGCCATACGTTGGTATGGCATAATCAGACGCCAGCATGGGTGTTTGAGGATGCTTCTGGAGGTCCGGCTTCGAGAGAATTGATGTTGTCCCGGTTAAAGGAACATATCGATACCGTCGTTGGTCGTTACAAAGGACAGATCTACGCCTGGGATGTCGTGAATGAGGCGATTGAGGATAAGACTGATCTCGTTATGAGAGACACGAAGTGGCTGCAATTGCTGGGAGAGGATTATCTGCATCAGGCATTCCGTATGGCCCATGAAGCAGATCCTGACGCACTGCTATTCTATAATGATTATAACGAGACAGACCCGGTCAAGCGGGAGAAAATATACAATCTGGTACGAACTCTGTTGGATGAAGGTGCTCCTGTTCATGGTATTGGTATGCAAGGACACTGGAATATTCATGGACCGTCCATTGACGAGATTCGTCAAGCCATTGAACGATATGCTTCACTGGGCGTACAGCTTCACGTCACTGAACTGGATCTATCCGTTTTCCGTTATGAGGATCGGCGCACAGATCTGACCGAACCAACATCAGAAATGGCGGAGCTTCAGGAGAAACGTTATGAAGACATTTTCAAGCTATTCCGAGAATATAAATCGAATATCACTTCCGTGACATTCTGGGGTGTTGCGGATAACTACACTTGGCTGGACAATTTCCCGGTACGTGGACGCAAAAACTGGCCGTTTGTGTTTGATACACAGCTGCAGCCGAAGGCTTCCTTCTGGCGTATTCTCGACAAAACCAGGGGATAGACAGAAGTTCAGTTCGAGTTCAGGCTAAGTATCCAGTAGTCACTGAATTTCTAAGATGGATAGCCTTGCATGCAGACCTTATAAAAAGGCGAGCCTGTAAGGTTTTTTTGAATTATCTTATAAATCGAACAGTTTTATTCAAATCTTAGCATTGTCACATGCACACTACGATGAGATACTGGAGAAAAAAGGGAAAATGGAAGGTGAGCCCATGTACAAGGTCATTGTAGCAGATGATGAACCATTTATGCTGGAAGGCTGGAAAACGATGATCGATTGGCAAGGCTGTGGATATGAATTGTGCGGAACTGCAACGGATGGGGAAGAGGCACTCGAACTGATTGGTCTTGTGAATCCGGATCTGGTTGTAACAGATATCCAGATGCCGGTACTTGATGGGATTGGTCTGATCCGAACGATGCGTGAAGAATTGAGATATGATTCTCAGATTGTCATTGTTACGGGGTACTCTGAGTTCGGTTATGCCCAGCAGGCAATACGTTACAGGGTGAATGAATATGTTCTCAAGCCTCTGGTACCTGAAGAGATCCATGCGTTGTTACGGAATCTAATCATTCCGTTGGACACACAGAGACAAGAGATAGAGAAAGGGTATGCGCAAGAGCCCTATGAAGCAACGGAGCTGCTCGATACACATCTGGATGAGGGTGATATGATAGAAGAGGTCGATCTGGAGAAGATGACGTCTCGCGCAAAGCAGATGTTGGCTTTAATTGAAGCAGGGGATGTAACAGGTATTGATCATGCTGTCGATGAGATGATGCATGAGATGAAGGAATCCCGTGCAGCAGGAGGATGGAATCAAAGTGCAATCCGATATATACACGGAGAATTGCTCCGTAGATATGGCTTGATTGGTGCCGATCAGACTCTACTTCAGGCCCAGACATGGCACCACACAGAGAGCTGGCATAGAGGAGATTTAAAACAGCTGTTCGTACGAATCGCCGAAACCTTTGCAACAGCATCACAGACTGACACAGGTTCAGGAGGATTGGTAGCAGAGGCTGTGCAGTATCTGAAAGAGCATTATCGCTCTAAAATTAAATTGCAGCAGCTGGCGAATCACATCCATGTCAACGCGGCTTATCTAGGCCAACAGTTCAAACGTGAGATGGGAGTCAGCTTCAGCGAATACGTTCATCGACTTCGCATTGAAGAAGCACGCAGGATGCTTCGCCGAACCAATATGAAAATTTCAGATATTGCACTGGAATTGGGCTATCATGATGCTGAATATTTCACAGAAAAATTTAAAGCGCTTACAGGGGAGCTTCCTTCCTTATATAAAACCAACAATCAAGGGTGATCATGTGCATAAAAAATTTTGGACTTTTCGTACCGTCAATGATATCCCCCTTCGATACAAATTTTTATTAATCTATGTCGTTAGCATCCTTCTTCCGATTATTGCGATTAATCTGTTTTTTTATCAACGGACATCTGCAGATATCAAGGTTCGAGAGCAAGAAAATCTGCGCAAATCGATTGACAGAGCTGCAGGTGAACTCGTCGGTATGATTGATGAAAGTGTGGCGTTAAGCCGGATGATCGCAGCCGATGATTCCTTGTACGAAGCCCTTGACCGAACCTACAACTCACCTGTGGATTACTATAACGAATACCATCTCTTCCTGCGTGATAAATTGACAAGGTACATGTCGGCCAATATTCTGGAAGTCCGCATTTTCACGAACAACGATACGATTCAGACCGGTAGTCACTACATCGTTATGAAAGACCAGGAGACAACTCTCCCGGGCTTGGAGCAGTTAAATCGAGCGAGTGGAGATATTTTAGTCATTGATTATGAAGAGCAGTCAGGCTTTAGTCGTGGGAAACGAATCAGCGTGATCGGAAAAATGAAGACATTTACCTCGTACGCTACCTATGCGAAGTATTCCAAAATTGATCTGGAAGTGAACCGGATTTTCAGCATTCTTAATCGTGAGACAAACAGCCTCCAGCTCCAACTCGTGGATGGCAATAACCGTCCGGTTGTTTCTAGTGCACGTTTCCCGGCTGAGGGGCTATCCTCTTCAAAGATCAAATCGGAATATGTCTTGGAGAAGCCGCTTGGCAATCTGGCTTATCTGGATGGCTGGAAGCTGATTGGGGTTGCGGATACGCGGCATGTGGATGAATTGTTGGATGAAGCACGTTATTCCATTTTGTGGCTGGCGATCATCAGTGTCATTGTACCCTCGGTGCTCATTTATTTTATTCTGCGCTCATACCACTACCGTATCCGTAAATTATCGCGGCATATGGGGAAAGTGCGTAATGAACGTTTTGATCTGATTGAAATTCAAGAAGGGCGCGACGAGATTGGCGGATTAATACGCACGTTTAATATGATGATCAGCAAGATTCATTCCTTGATTAATGATGTGTACAAACTGGAGATCAGACACAAAGATCTGGAGCTGGATCAAGTCCGAACGGAGTTATCGATGCTTCAGAGCCAGATGAATCCACATTTTCTGTTTAATACGCTGAACGCCCTGCTCGTCGTAAGTACCAAAAACGGTTATACCGAAGTGTCGGAAATTATTAAAAGTCTATCTTTGCTTATGAGACAACTACTCAGCAGATCAGACAATCTGATCCCGCTTGAAGAGGAGTTACAATTCACAACGCTATATCTTCAGATTGAGAAGTTCAGGTTCGGAGAGTTGTTTGATTATACCTTTGATATTGACCCGGAAGCCAAGGGTAAGCATATTCCACGAATGAGCATTCAGCCGCTAGTGGAGAATGCGTGCAAACATGGTCTGCAGGCACGTAAGAACGGACGATTAATTCATATCACTGCAAAACTTAATGAGTCAGGTTTGGTTATTCGCGTCATTGATAACGGCATAGGAATGGAGCAGGATAAACTGCGTCAATTACTACAGGATGTACGCTCGGATCAAGCCAAAGACGGCACACATGTCGGTATTCGGAATGTCTATCGCCGCCTTGAACTATTTTATGATGGGGATGCAACGTTCTCCATCCGTAGTGAGCAAGGGATTGGTACCGAAGCGGGATTCCACATTCCGACGGACAGACTATGACTTCTAAGCAAGGGGGACCATGAAATGTATAAAGTGCTTCTGGTAGACGATGAGCCTTTTGCGATTGAAGGGCTGCAATTATTGATTGACTGGCGTAAATTTGGATTTGAAATTAATGGCATATGCGCCAACGGAGAAGAGGCTGTGGAAGCGATCCGTACTAGCAAGCCTGATCTGGTCGTCACCGATATTCATATGCCAGCAATGAACGGTCTGGAATTAATTGAAGAAGCGCGCCGTCTGGGACATGATTCTACCATGTTTGTAATTACAAGTGGTTATAGCGACTTCAATTACGCAAGGCAGGCTATTCGTCTGGGCGTATGCAATTATTTGACCAAACCAGTGGACACAGTGGAAGCTGATGATATGCTTGAGCGTCTCGCGCAGGAATTGAAGGAGAAGCAGCAACGGGAGTCTGTACGTGAGCAGGCCAAAGTTCAGGAGATTACATCTGTTCTGTCTGCACTGGCAAACGGAAAGGAAGTTGAGAATGAACAGGACATGACGCACCATATAGCTCAATTATATGAGCAAGCTCATAAGTGGACGTATGTGAGAGTGAAATTTCAGCGGGCTGATTCGGGTCTGATTCGTTCCACAATTCATGAGGCAGTAAGCCGTGAAACGTGCTGTTATGTGGTGGAGAATGAACAGAATGCCTGCGGCATCGTGTGGGGCGAAGTATCCTCTGTCCCAGAAGACCTGCAAGGAAAAAGCCATCGGCATTTTGCGGAGCAGCTGTTGTCTATGTTACACGATACCGTTTCAAACGGAGTACAGCTTGCCGTAGGTATGCCAGTACAGCAACTGGAAGCCTTATCTCTATCCAGAAGCATGGCTGCAGAAACGGAGCGTTTTCTATTTTTGCATCAGGGGAATTTGTTGTTCGCCGAAGATATTCAGGAACAACGACTGCGATTCAATCCTGAGTCTCTTCGTGAAGTGGATCTTATTATGGAACATCTGGAGGAAGGTTCTCCAGAGCAGTTAAGGATGTCGATCAAGGAAGCTTTCTCTCAATTTGTAATTCATAAAACCGCACCTGAATTTGTGCATATCTTTATGACTCAGATTTTATTTCGTGGCTTGTCCTTATGCAAGGAACTTGGAGGAGAACCAAAAGATTTGGTACAGAACAAGTCTTTTCTTCCCGATCATCGATATCACCGAAATATTGAAGAATCAGCGAGCATGCTGGAAGAGTTTTGCTTGACCTGTCAGGCTACGGTAACATCTCTTCGGCAAAAACAGTTGGGCGGAACACAGGCGATGGTGGCTGAGTATTTGCAGGAGCACTTCAGGGATACTTTTACAATTAAAGAGCTGGCAGAAAAGTTCTTCATGCATCCGGTACATCTGGGTCAATCTTTTATGCGGAAGTATGGCAAAGGCGTTCTGGATATGGTGCATGATTTGCGGATAGAAGAGGCCATGCGGTTACTTCGAGAATCGGGTGATGCCTCATGCGCAATTGCAGAGCAGGTCGGTTATAAAAGCTACCAGCATTTCTTAAAGCAGTTCGAACGGAGAACAGGATTGAAACCGGCAGAGTATCGTCTTAAGCATGCTTAAGGCGATATTACGCGTTATAGGAGATCCTGCAATTATGGGGGGGCGATGCTTAAATCTGTTTATTTTGAAACCGCATACATTTCTTCATAATGAAGAGAGTAAGGCAAACCACTTCCAAGGAGGCGCAATACATGGGGGGATTGAAGAAAAAGAAACTTTGGGGTTCTGTTTCTCTCGTTCTGGCGTTAACTCTTGCACTTGCAGGATGCAGCGGTGAAGAGGCTAAAACGACGACACCCGATGGTAAGGAAGTATTAAACATCTCCGCGTTTATCGGAACACCAAATCAGGCACCAGCAGCGGACAACCGGATCTACAAAAAGATCGAAGAAGAGCTAGGCGTAAAACTGAACATGGAGTTCCTGGTAGGTGACTTGCAGCAAAAGCTGGGTGTCATGGTTGCGGGCGGAGATTATCCGGATCTGATCACAGCAGACACTAAACTGGTTGCGGCTGGTGCGGTCATTCCGTTAGAAGATCTGATCGAGCAACACGCACCAAACCTTAAAAAGCACTATGCCAAAGATTGGGAACGAATGAAGGATTCCAGCGATGGACATATCTACTGGTTGCCGAACTACGGTGTATACACGGGTGAGTTCATCAGTAACTACTATTCCGGTCCTGCGTTCTGGATTCAAAAGCAGGTGCTGAAAGAAGCCGGATATCCAACACCGAAAACACTAGATGAATACATGAAATTGATTCGTGATTATGCTGCAAAACATCCAACGACAGAGGATGGTCAGCCAACGATTGGTTTCACAACACTGGCTTCTGACTGGAGAACATTCCCTCTCCTCAATCCGCCAGAGCACTTGACAGGTCATCCGAATGACGGCGGCGTTGTTGTAGATGATCAAGGTGTTGCAACCGTATTCGCAGATAAAGATATATCCAAACGTTATTATAAAGAGCTGAATAATCTCTATAACGATGGACTTCTCGATAAAGAAGCTTTCGTTCAGAACTACGACCAGTATCTGGCGAAAATTTCCTCCGGCCGTGTTCTCGGGATGTTTGACCAGCACTGGAACTTCCAGCAAGGTGAGGACCCGCTCGTAGCTCAGAACAAAATTGGTCAAACGTATGTTGGTTTCCCGCTTGTTTACGATACGAGTATCACGGACCATTACTTGGATCGTCCAGTGATTAACTTGAACAACGGTTTTGGTATCAGTAAGGATGCGAAGGACCCTGTTGCGATCCTGAAATTCCTCGATGCATTAATGGATGAAAAGTATCAAAAGCTCTTGTCCTGGGGTGAAGAAGGCGTAGACTACATGGTCAACGATAAAGGAAGATTCTATCGTACGCCTGAACAACGTATTCAACAGGAAGACCCAGCATGGAAACTCGCTAACAAAGCAGAAGGTTTCTATGGCGCTGCACCAAAAATGGAAGGTACGTTCTCTGATGGTAACGCCATTGGAGCAACCAACCAGCCTGAGGAATTCTATGACAGCTTGAAGGCGGAGGATAAAGAACTTCTCGATGCATACGGTTTCAAAACGTGGAGTGACTTCTTCTCACCTGCGCCTGAAAATCCGGTGTATTACCCAGCATGGCAAGTGGATCTGAAGGAAGGTTCAGATGCTTCGGTAGCTAACAAACAAATGACGGATACGTCTCTGAAATATTTGCCAAGAGCAATCATGTCCAAAACAAACGAATTTGATTCGATTTGGAGTGAATATGTAGACGCTTACAAGAAGATTGATGTAAAAGCATATGAAGACCGGATTAACGAGCAATTACAATGGCGGATTCAGAACTGGACTGTGAAATAAATAAAAGCGGCCATTGGCTCATCTTGGAAGGTACACAAGAGCATCAGACTGATTGATGCTCCTGTGTCTTCCATCGATCCAATTCCAGATACCGCTGATGTTGATAGGAGGAGTGAAGGATGGCGAACACGCCAGGAGCCATACAGGAACAATCTGCTCCAACCATTGCTACCAAGACGCCTCTGATGAAGCGGCTGCGTAGTCAAAAACAACTGATGTTTATGTCTCTGCCCATCGTTGCTTATATTCTGGTTTTCTCGTACTATCCAATCTGGGGCTGGGTAATGGCATTTCAGAATTACAGTCCAGCGAAGAAGTTTTCGCAACAGGAGTGGGTCGGACTTAAGCACTTCAAGTTTCTGCTTACGGACGACGCGTTTCTGAACGTGCTTCGTAATACAATCGCAATGAGTTTGATCAACATGATTCTAGGCTTTGTAACAGCCATCGTTTTTGCGATTCTGTTAAATGAAATCAAAAACAAACTGTACAAACGGACCATTCAAACGATCTCGTATTTGCCTCACTTCTTGTCATGGATTATTGTAACAGGCATTGTAGCCAGTTCTTTATCTGTGGATGGCGGGATTGTCAACGTCGTACTGATGAAGCTGGGGTTCATTAGCGAACCTATTATGTGGCTCAGTGTACCCGAGTACTTCTGGGGGATTGTCGGTGCTTCGCACGTATGGAAAGAGGTTGGCTGGAATGCGATCATCTATCTGGCGGCCATTACTTCAATTGACCCCTCTCTATATGAAGCGGCGGAAATTGATGGAGCCAACCGCTATAAGAAGATGCTGTATGTAACTTTGCCTGGTATCAAGTCCATCGTCATTATCTTGCTGATTATGAACATGGGTTGGATTCTGGAAGCCGGATTTGAAGTACAGTACTTGCTTGGAAATGGTGTAGTTGTAGACTGATCTCAGACCATTGATATTTTTGTCTTGAAGTATGGTTTGCAGATCGGTAACTATTCACTTGCTACCGCAGCCGGTATATTCAAAACCGTCGTGAGTATAATATTGATATTTGCGGCGAACTCCATATCTAAACGATTCGGCGAAGACCGATTAATATGAGGAGGACACATCGATGGGAATAAACAAGTCTCGGATTGAGCCGATTGTCTTCCATACATTTAACGGCTTGCTGATGATCTTTATTGCAGTGGTCACTTTATATCCATTTTTGAATACACTGGCTATTTCATTTAATGCAGGTAATGATACCATTCGGGGTGGAATCTACCTTTTACCTAGGGAATGGACCACTCAAAACTACAAAGCTGTATTTGCAGGAGGAACGATATTCCAAGCATTTGGAGTATCCGTAGCAAGAACAGTACTTGGTACGGTTCTCAGCCTGTTCCTGACCTCCATGCTGGCTTATACGCTGAGCCGCCGAGATTATATTTTGCGCAAGCCGATTACCATTATCGTCGTCATGACGATGTATTTCAGCGCAGGTCTCATTCCAACGTATTTCTTGATCAAGGACTTACACTTGCTCAATAACTTTCTGGTATACATCATTCCAGGTTTGATTAGCGCATTTAACATGATCGTGATTCGAACGTATATCCAGACGTTGCCGGAAGGACTGATCGAATCAGCCAAAATCGATGGTGCTGGTGATTTCAGAACATTTATGTCTATCATCTTGCCACTCTGTCAACCTGTACTTGCAACCGTCGCTTTGTTTATCGCGGTAGGCCAGTGGAACTCTTGGTTTGATACGTTCCTGTACGCTTCTTCCAAGCAAAATCTGAGTACGTTGCAGTACGAATTGATGAAATTGCTCTCCTCATCGATGAACACAAACAGCAGCGCCGCAGTATCCAGCGGGGCCGATCTGGGGCAAGCACGTAACATGGTAACGCCGATATCCATTCGGGCAGCAATTACGATCGTTGCAGCATTGCCAATCCTGGTCGTGTATCCGTTCTTACAAAAATACTTTGTACACGGACTGCAGCTTGGTAGTGTGAAGGAATAGGGAGCAGTAACGAAGTAGATACAACTTTACGAAGCGAATAAG
>JAFWEX010000043.1 GCA_017512705.1 Paenibacillus sp. | reverse complement strand
TCTTCGATTCCCTCGAAGAGATGGAGATTCATTCGGCAACTGTCCTGCTGGACCAGCCGATATCCAATTCCGGCAGATTAAAGGCCTTAATTGCCGAGCTTGCAGTGGAATATCCCTTCGACTTGGATATTCAGATACAGAAGGATGTTGATCGCGAACTCTATGAGACCTGAATCCGTGAAACTCGATTGCTAAAATGTACTCGCGAGGCATTCACGGTTTACCGTTGCGAGTAATTGCTGAAAATCGACTGAACGGGCACTATCAAGGGATGACAAACAAGCCCTCTGCCGAGAGCAGCCTTATTTTGTATAAGATTGGTTTATACTCCAGCAAACCTCAGCCAGGTTTGCATAAATGCAAATCGCCAGGTATTACTTCGACCGAGTGCCATAACAGTTTTTCTTGCATGCGTCGTTACATGGCTCGCCAGCTGGATCATATTGCTGATGACCGTCCGAATTCTGCGACGTTTCACACGTTTCTTCTGATCCGGTCTGTGCTTCAGTGACTCCTGGCCAATCATGCGGAGCAGATTATAAGCGATGATCGTAAGCTCCAGCACCAATTCATTGGTTTCAAACTTGCCGGAAGGGAGTCTCTCAACATCCATATCTGTTTTGATCTCGCTGTGGTACTGCTCGCTTTCACCATGGGCGTGATAAGAAGCAATAATCTCATCATCCGTCCAGCCGAGGTTGGTCCAAAACGTGTTTACCTCGATTTCCGACTCCATAAGGATCTGACCATGCTTATCAATAGTACGCTCTATGATTTCATAAACAATACGTATGCAGATTGATTTGAGTTCGCCTTCTCGGGTAACGTATTCGACATCTTTCCAGGAAGAACCGATATAAACCGTCTTTCCTTCACGAGGATTGCGTACATCTTTGCAGCACTCCCGAACCAAATGGAGCCAATCTTCTTTTGTCTCACCTCTGCGCAAATTGCGCTTTACAATGAACCAGTCTCCGTCCTCGAGCAGAATCCCCAGATTCTCTTTGGCATCGTTTCCTGAATCCATACGGATCAGCAATGGTTTATCAGTCATTTTGTGACTCAGCTGCAGTGTTTCTTCCAGAAAAGCCGGCGTTCCTTTCTGGCAATGCTGGGTTCCTTCCCGTAATTCCGTATCTACAAGAAACCCTTCTGTGCCAATATAGGCCATGATTGGTGCATAGCCGTCAAAGCCTTTGTATGTTCTGGAAACGCCTTCTTTATGGGTCTTCGAATTGTCAAAAGGAGTTACATCAATATCCACAGGGACTTCCCCGGTTTCAAAGGCAGTTGGCTCTACTCCGTGTGTAAGGAACATGTCAACGTTTGCTTCCAAAATCTTCGGCCGGATGCTAGAACCAATGTCATCCATCCGCTGGCGAAGGGTCTCGGCAGAAGGGATACTCCGTGTAATGCCAAGTGCGCTTTCATAGAAGTCCGGATCGTCCTGCATTTCTTTGACCGCTTCATAGTCTGCCTTTCCCTGACAAAGCAATCCAATAAATGTCAGCAGAACATCTCCGTCCTTGATTTGAGGCTCACTCCGCTTCTTGTCCACAGGGATTCGGTTGCAGCGCTTGACGAAGTTGCTCTTGCCGAGCATACCGCCTACGATATTCAACCCGCTTGGGGTAATGAGACGCTCATTGGAAAAAACAACTTTGATCTGCGGCTTTGACATGGTATTCGACCTCCAATTTCGGATGTCTGCATTATACCATATATCTTGTTTTTCCGCACCTTCTGGGTGCGTTTGGTTCAGTAATATTGTGGGCCATATAGCGTATATCTTACAGGCGTTCTTACAGATCTACATACTTTGAGTTTTACGGATTAAGG
>JAFWEX010000042.1 GCA_017512705.1 Paenibacillus sp. | reverse complement strand
TGCAGGTGATGGTGGCCTGTCCGACGCCCTTGTACACGACGACACCGTCGTTTGTCACAGTTGCGACATCAGGATTGCTGCTTGTCCAGGTGACAGCCTTGTTATACGCATAGGAAGGATAAACCGTTGCCTGGAGATAAGCAGGATTGACTTCGTCTTTTGATGTGTTGATGGTTGTCTGATTGAGTTCGATACTGGTAACAGCCTGCAGAACAGTAAAGCTGCACTTGGCCGTCACCTCGGGATTGCTGACGCTCTGGCATGTGACGATTGCATGGGCTTCTTTCTTGTTGCCCGTGCCGACAATGGTAACAAGACCATTCGCGTCTACCGTTACCACGGTCGGATCGCTGCTGTGCCAGGTAACGGCTTTGTTCCCAGCGTTTTCCGGCTCGATGGTCGGGATGAGCTGAATGGGGGTAGTTTCATCACTGTATCTTGTGACCGAAACCTCATTCAAAGTAATGTCAGTGACAGCCTGAATGATTTCCAGCGTAAAGGTGTCGGTTTTGTCGGGATTGCTGACGCTGGCACAGGTGATCACAGTGGTGCCAAGGCCTTTCGGGGTAACCGTTCCATCGGCGGAGACCGTGGCCACGTTTGTATCGCTGGAGGTCCAGGTCAGTGACTTGTTCCAGGCATTGGAGGGAGCCACCGTCGCCACCAGCTTGATCGGGCTCATGTCCGCGTTTGTACGCAGCTCGCTCTCTTTGTTCAGCGTGACGCTGGTAACCGCCTGGCGAACAGCCACGGTGCAGGTAGCGGTAACATTGGGGTGGGTCACGCTGCGGCATGTGATTGTTGCTGTACCAAGTCCCTTCAGTGTGACATAACCAGTATTGGAAACAGTGGCAACCGCGGTGTTGCTTGATTCCCAAGTAACCGACTTGTCGATAACGCTGGACGGCAGCACGGTAGCCGTCAGCTGCTCTCCAGTCATGTTATCCGAATAGCGAAAGATGTTATTCGTGTTTAGCGTTATGCCTGTTGGAGATTGTTTGACTGTTATCGCGCAAGTAGCTTTTACAATTGGATTGCTAACACTAGTGCATGTGATGGTAGCGGTACCTGCACCCATTAAGCTGACCCAACCGTTGCTATCAACAGTTGCAACATTGGGATTATCAGATTCCCAATAAATCGCTTTATTGTTAGCGTTAGTCGGGAGTATCAGTGTTGGATAAAGTCTTTCTCTTGTCCCTGAATAACTGAAGCCTGTAATACTGGTTTTATTGATTTCAATCGCAAGTACCGGACGGGTATCAATCCATTTAGCATATAGAACAAATGGTTTTCCGTCCGCAATATATGGCATCACGCGGTTCTTGAAATCAAAGGGATAATCACCCCTGTTTAATCCGGATGCAGTAGCATCTACATACCAAGCATCAAACTTGTATCCAGTCCTTGCTGGATCCTTGGGTTGTGTGATCCGTTCATTAACATTACATGTATCCTTTTTGTATTCAGATCCATACTTTTCGTACTTATATACAATCGTGCGCTTCTTTAGAATACAATCTTTACTGCTGTCCGAAACTTTGCAATAAAGGGGAAACTCCTTTCCGAAATCAATATGCCAATCCTTTATCTTCCATGGACCAAGGCTACCCTTCAGCTCGAGTCCCAAATTTATATCCCAGTCTCCAAGGCTCAATAGTCCGATTTTCCCTTTAACAGTGGCTTCCAAAGATATAGTTATAGTGCCATGCACTAGAATATCAATGGCTCCAGTGCATGTTTCCACTGATGGCGAAACTTTTATCTGGACATAAACGCCTGCTTTGATTTCGAAGAACTTTATTGTGAAACCGCCCCAACCTATGTCAAAATAAAACTTTAACTCCGGCCCGAATTTTAAACCACCTTGAAGCTTTATTGTTTCGGTCGTAACGTTTTTTTCTAGTCGTTTGTCTGTTTTCCCATTTTTCAGCGTATAGGTAAAAGTTGTATTGATATTCCAGGTTACTTCTAGCGAACCAGAAACTTCACACAACAAATCAATTCCGATATAACCTGTAATAATTCCACTCAAACTAATTGCTGGCAAAGCGCCCAAATTGATCACTTTTGTGTATGACTTAACGCTTGTAATATGCTTTGGATCAATCTCGATGTTTCTGCTTTTGTCTTTGTTTCCAACAGTAATACTCGGCTTCCATGTAATTGGTATGACCGCATTAACATACTTCACATTTGGTATCTTGATAAGTCCTGTGAGACCCCATGGTTGCCATCCTATATCATAGTCAATTGTTGGTTTGTTGACATCAACCTTTAGACTTAGATCCACATTTGTGTTTCCTATCGGAATTGAGAGCAGATTAAACTGCCCTTCAGCGCTGAATAATGATGACGAAGAGCAGTCAACGAGTTCGACTCCTTCGCCCAAGATCATATTATTCCAGTCAACAATAAGCGGTTCAGAACCGCTTAGTCTTTGAACTACTTCTCCCCATTCAGGCTCTGACAACGCAGCAATAATAGTGTCGTCGATAACCTCAATACTATCAATGCGACGCGCCAACCCTGTTCTATATACTCCCTGTTTAGGAAAGTATACAATCTGACCTGCTGATAGAAAAGTAGCTTCTCTTTTCCTAAATACCACGCTGGTTTCGGTAAGCTGCGAATATGATTTTGGATTAAGGCCGGATAAATCAATTGCACCTTCAGCGAAAACTGCGGAAGTCGATAGATTGTTCGACTTTATGTTAGTTGTTTTCGCATAACTCAACGCATAAGCGCCATGATAAGCAGCAATCGTTACTCCAGTCAAGCCAGCAAACGCGTCATCAGCAATTGATGTCACATTAGTATGAACAGTAATGCTCCTCAGTCCGCTGTTTGCCGAAAAAGCCCGGTGCCCGATTCCTGCGACAGGATAGCCACCAAGCTGATATGGAATTGTCAAGGAAGCTTCGTCAGGATTCGTATAGCCAGCAACTATGGCAACGCCATCCTCAACCCAATACTGCCATTCACCCATGGAAAGCAGTTCATCGGGAGTGGCAGGCACATTGGAACTTCCAGATGAACCTTCTGCGTGAGCAAAACTCACAAGAGGGAAATTAACCCCTGTTGCAAACAGAACCAGTGCCATCACAGCGCTGAGAATCCGAAGAAGCTTCTTGTACATTCTGTATCCCTCCATGAGTTAATTCGCAACTGTCAGGTATTGTAACCGGCGTTCTATTGCATAGGCTTGAGCTGCAGATTCTTCTGAACAGATGATTACTGCTCCGGAGAACGTGTTGTCTCCTATATTGATAACGGAATCTGGGATCGACACGAAACAGATTGATCCGCCGTCAAACGCATTATTCCCTATGGTCTGCGGTTCGCCCTGTAGGATCACGCGATCGGCCGAGATGCCATAGAAGGCTTCATCACTTATCTCCTGCAGCCCTGAAGGTAGAACCAAGCTGGTTTCAGCACCATCAATGACCACCATGCTGATTGATGTATCCTCAAAGCCTTTACATGAGACCTGAATTTCAGTGGTGCCTGGACTTCTGGCTGTAAGCACGCCATCAGTTATGTCTGCGATTCCTTCGTTGGATACCGTATAGCTGATCGTTTCCTGTGCAGTATCCGGCTGTGCCTGTACAGGCAATGCCAAGGTACTTCCAACTCTGATTGACATATGCTCGATGTGAAAGCCTATGCTTTGTGGCACCATCGCTACTGCCGAAGGGATACACAGGCTGCCACCTGTTGTTCGCTGCATTCTTGAAACGATGGCACTTGCAGAAATGGAAGGATGCGTCAGCTTTATCATTGCACAGAGCGCTGAGATGTGCGGTGCAGCCATCGATGTGCCTGAGTCTGACACATATCCGCCGCTCCGGGAACAACTAGATATATTCCGCCCGTAAAAGTACACGTCTACGCTTGATCCATAGTTTGAAAAGGAAGATCGGGACCCATCTGACTCTGCGCTGCCTACCACGATGATTCCGGCATCTGTCATACAGGCAGGTGCCACTTCACTGGCATCACACGCATAATTGCCGGCTGCAGCTACTACCACAATGCCCGAGGATATAGCGCTTCGAACTGCGTTTTCCAGCAATTCTGATTGCGTGAATGTTGCAAGGGAAAGATTGATAATGCTAACGTGTGCATCCGTAGCTTCCAGAATAGCACAGATAACGTTTGATGTCTTTCCATTAGCATCTGCGTCAAGGACTCGAATCGGATAAACGTAGACCGGCAACCCTTGCGTACAATCTGCGATAATTCCTGCAACACGCGTTCCGTGACCATTCAGATCATTTGTCGAATCATCATCATTGTCGATATAGTCGTGACCGCCTGTTCGCAGCTTAGGTGTTATCAGACTGTGTCGATATGTTCCGGAGTCTATAACCGCAATCGTGCATGATCCGCTGCCATACTGACTGGCAAAACGGTTGTATTCGCCAAAGCCTGATGTCTCTGCGCCCCAAGAGTGGAAAGAAACACTCTCAGATTGCTCGCCTTCAGTACATCCGGATACTTCAGAATCAACTTCAGCGTACAGAACACTTTCTTGTCTTAGAAGCCACTCGATGGCAGTGTCCGGATCAGTACATAGCAACGCAGAAAACCCTTTCGGGCCATAAACGACACTCAATGGAATAAAGCCCGCATCTTCAAAATCAAGAGGCGCGTCAAGTGTCAAAAACAAGACCATGACAGGCTTTGCGGTTCTTCGTCCTGTTGCGTTGCTTGAAATCGACAGTTGTATGTTTAGCTCAGCGACCTTATCGCTGAATGATGACGCATCGGATCTGAAGTCAAAGACCTCTTCAGCGCTCACTATGGTGAAACACAGAATTGTGCATATCATCGAGAGCACCAGCAAGCCAGCTCGCTTCATGCCACCAATCCTCCAGATGAGCTTGCTCTGTATATGAATCCGAATTTGAAGAACTCAGATGTTTGCAAAAAGTGTACCTTGTGGCGGTTACATTATGTGCATCTATAGTATCCACCAAATAAGATTGTACAACAGAACATGTTCATTTTCAATAGTTATTATGGCAAAAATGACAACCGTTCCAATTTGGCTTCTATTTCCACGCTGTGAGA
>JAFWEX010000041.1 GCA_017512705.1 Paenibacillus sp. | reverse complement strand
GGACCTGAAAGACTTCGTCGCGCGTAACAAAGCCAGTGTGGCAACACGTAATATGGCCATGTCCAGACAGAAAAAGCTCGATAAGATGGATGTCATTGAACTGGCAAAAGAGAAACCGAAGCCGCAATTCAATTTCCGTGATGCTAGAACATCAGGCAAGCTCATTTTTGAAACCAAAGGGCTGGTTATCGGATATAACGAACCTTTGTCCAGACCACTGGACCTGCGTATGGAGCGTGGACAAAAAATTGCGTTGGTCGGTGCGAACGGGATCGGGAAAACAACCTTGATGCGCAGCATTTTGGGTGAGATCCAGCCGCTCGAAGGTACTGTTCAGCGCGGCGAGAATCTGGAGATTGGATATTTCCAACAAGAGATGAAAGAAGCCAACTACAATACGTGTATTGAAGAAATCTGGCAAGAGTTCCCATCCTATACTCAATTTGAAGTCCGTGCGGCACTAGCCAAATGCGGGCTTACGACGAAACATATTGAGAGCAAGGTTGCTGTTCTTAGCGGGGGAGAGAAAGCAAAAGTACGTCTCTGCAAGCTGATCAACAATGAGACTAACCTGCTGGTGCTCGATGAGCCGACGAACCACTTGGATGTGGATGCGAAGGATGAGTTGAAACGTGCGCTTCAAGCATATAAGGGCAGCATCTTGCTGATCTCGCACGAACCCGAATTTTATCGTGATGTCGTGACAGACACATGGAACTGTGAGTCCTGGACAACGAAAGTATTCTAAAAACGAAAGTGTTCTAAAAAGGTACTTGAAAAGTAAGCCGCTTAACAACGGCAACCAAGTTCCGATTAGGCCTACAGGAAAAGGCGCGTATTTCACTTGCATAGAGCATGTGAAATACGCGTTTTTTGTCATATTAGAGAGAGGATGGAATAGGACCAAGGAATGGTTGACAGCCCTGAAGGCAAGCGATATTCTAATTGTAGAAAGCGTTTACATTTAATGCTTAAGAAACCTGTTTATGACATGGGCAAGAAAGAAACGGTTCTCGGTTCTCCGTAACGTTGGCTGATTGCACCTGCTTGAGTAACCGGGTCTTTTTTCGTTTCTCTAATGAAACCGATTTCATTTATTGGGGAGGTGTGATCAGCGGAAGAAGTATAGTCTGTGGCCTGATTGCCTGAATGATGTGTACTGAAAGTTCAACTACTACGTTGGGTGTGTATGGAACCTGTTTATATTTTCTGATGCAAAGGAGCGAATTGAGATTGAATAAACGGAGAAAACCGATTGCAATCCTGTTATCCGCCGCACTGATATTATCTTCAGGACCGTTGATGTACCCGAACAAGGCTCAAGCAGATGGAACTCTTATTCCTGGATTGTGGGTTCAAGACGATTTTTCCGATGGAGACTATACCGTTTCACCTGAATGGCATGTGATCTCAGGTGAGTGGCAAGTAACATCTGATCCCGTGGACGCATCCAATCAAGTTCTTTTTCAGAATGGTACGGACGAAGGCTTTATCACAACGGGGGAATCCATACCGGATAAGACGGTGGCGATGCGTTTTTATACAGGAGCGGGTGAAGGATTTCCCGGCATTTTGCCGCGATTTCAAGATAAGAGCAACTACTACTATTTCCAAATGCAGGTGCCGGCCAACAAACTCGTTTTCAGTAAAAGAGTAAACGGCGCAGATACCACACTAAAATCGGTGGACTACACATTCAGCAAAAATACATGGTATACGCTTAAAGTCGTGCTTTCAGGTACGTCCATTCGTGGTTACATCGTGCAAAATGGGATGGATCGATTGGTTTTTGATCTGAACGATGCATCCATTCCAACCGGCACAGTTGGCGTTCGGAACAAGTGGCAGACCGTACATATTGATGATGTGATGATCGCGGAGCCGCCTCGAGTGAATGAAGCTGTGCTTGCAAAGGATGGAGAGGCGGCATCTTCGATTTCATTGCATTGGCCGGAGATTGAAGGAGCAACAGGTTATCGTCTGTATCGTTCGAACACGCAAGAAGGTGGTTACTCGTTTGTGAGTCAGATGACATCAACAAGCTATGTAGATGAAGGACTAAGCTCGGATACAGCTTATTACTACAGACTTGCTTATGATTACGGAGGTTTAACCGAGTCACAGTGGTCTGCTCCGCTTGAAGCAAAAACGGCTGCCGAGGTTCCACAGGCTCCGGGTGATCTGAGGGCGACAGCGCTCACTGCGACAAGTGTCAAATTGACCTGGAATACGGTAAATAAGGCGAGCGGTTATCGTGTCGTTCGCACCGAGCAAGGAACAGAACAATATGAACAGGTATACGACGGCAACAATTTGTCTTTTACGGATCAGGCACTTGAGCCAGGAAAGAGCTACAGCTATCGGGTGACCGCGTACAACACTGCGGGAGAATCGGCATTTAGTACAGCGGAAGCGCGGACGTACGCTGTAGATTCTCCTTCAGGATTTGCCGTTACTGCTGCAACGGATACGTCCATTTCTTTAGGGTGGGATGCACTGCCTGGATCAGAAGTCACCTACACGGTATCGAGGGCGACAAGTGCTTCAGGGACGTATCAGCAAGTCTACACAGGGAGTGTGAATTCGTTAGACGACACAGGTCTAACGATGGGTACGGGTTACTTTTACACAATACAGGCTAAGGTGGACGGCAGGGATACGCCTGTATCCGCACCGCTTGGTGTATCGACGGTGCGCACAAGTATTACGCCAGGGCAATTGTGGCCGGATCAGAACGGCAAACCGATTGATGCTCATGGCGCGGGTTTCTTTTACGATGAAAAAACGGAAAAATACTACTGGTATGGTGAATATCATACGGGCGGTTGGCCTGCTGCGGGTGTGCGTGCTTATTCTTCCAAAGACCTGATGAACTGGACGGACGAAGGCATGGCACTGACCATGCTACAATCGATGGATGATTTTGACACGAACCCGTTAATAAAGGAACTGTATGCTGGTCGCGAGGATCGTGTGGACATCTGGGCAGATATACGCAAAGGACGGATCATCGAACGACCAAAGGTCATTTACAATGACAAAACGAAAAAATACGTCATGTGGGCCCATATGGATGGAGACAAGGACCCTTACAACAATAATGCCAATTACGGTAAAGCAAAGGCCGGTTATGCAATCAGTGACTCCCCTGCTGGACCTTTTGTATATCAGAAGAGTTACCGTATGGACATGGCCCCTGAAGGCGAGAAGGACTATTTCCCAAGTGATAGAGGTATGGCCCGTGACATGACGTTATTTAAGGATGATGACGGCACCGGTTACCTGATTTACTCCAGCGAAGAAAATCTGACGTTATACATTTCCAAATTGACCGAGGATTATAGTGACGTCACAGGCTGGCACAAGCAAGGCCTTAAGGATGATAAGGGTAATCCTGTTCGCGACAGCGTGTATCAGGCGGAGTACGGTGTAGACTATGTTCGCGTATTCCCGGGTGGACAGCGTGAAGCACCGGCTATGTTTAAATATCAGGGGAAATATTATATTTTAACATCAGGTGCAACAGGGTGGGCTCCTAATGAGAACAAAGTGACGGTCGCGGATCATATCTTCGGACCTTGGTCGGCGATGACAAATCCGTTTGTCCGCACGCTGCCGAGCGATCCAGATCCCGGGAAGGCCTTTGGCACACAGGCGACTTCAGTTATCCCGGTTGATCCGGAAAAGGGCAAGTTTATTTATGTAGGCGATATGTGGAACGGAGGCAATTTCGCCAATGATGCAGCCAAGTACGTGTTTTTGCCGATTGAATTCGGCATAGGCTCAGACATTGCGATCAAGTGGTATAACAGCTGGACACCCGATCTGCTGGATTCAATGGGGAAGGTAGATATCTTAGATAAGCTGCCAGAAGCGGTGAAACTTGATGAAGTGCCGACCTTGCCTTCAACTGTGAAGGTCCGTGATGGTAATGAAGTGGTGTCAACGCCAGCCGTATGGACGATTAATGGTCGAGTGATGACAGCAGAGGATTTCGCCAAGCCTGGGCCGCTCACGTTACAGATCACAACACCTGAGTTTAACAATAAAACACAGGCAGTCCGTGTGTTTGTCATTCCGGAGAATACATTATACTTTGTGAACAGCGGTGGTTATGATACGGCAGATTACAAGCTGATGACTAGTTATATGAAGGATACGCTCATGCATCCGGGAATGGTGGATCAGATGTACGCTCCGGCTAAAGGCCAATCATGGGGATATGTTAGTGCCGACGCACTGCCTTCCGGTTCGAACGGCGGTGATATATTCTCAACCGTGCGTTACCTGAATGGTGGCAATGTGAGCAACTCCCCCAAAGGCAAAGATTTGACGTATAGCTTTGATATGCCAAACGGTGAGTATGATGTGTATGCGGGATTCAATGACCCGTGGACGAATACTTCACGTCGTGCGGATTTTATAATTAACGGTACAAACACCGGGGCGGTTACTTATATACCTGCTAGTGTTCGGGCTCATAAGGGCATTAAGGTGTCTAACGGTAAACTGGATGTTACGGTTCGTAATACGGCATCTCAGGACCCGCTGATCAGCTGGATTATGATTGTAAAACCTAAAACCTGATACAACGTCTCGGAGTAGATTCAAAACATAGAAGAAAGCTTGTTTTAACTTGGATTCAGGTTAAAGCAAGCTTTTTGCTTTTCTGTCCAATGCTGCTGCCGAAGTGCAACCAAAGATTCGCACGTTTTATTCCTTTATCAGAGAAACTGATAAATGGTATAAAATCATTGAAATTGACCCCTAACCCCCAGTGTGTTAGGTTCTAGAGAGAAGAAATTAATATGATCAATTTAGTAGGAATTAAAATTGAAGCATGGCGTGAGGTGGCAGATGGTGGAACTTCAAGTGACAAATAGTCCTTTTAATCAAGAGCAAGTAGAATTGCTCAATCGTCTTATTCCTACATTAACGGACGGACAGCGAATCTGGCTTAGCGGATATATTGCTGCGTTTCAGTCAGGTACGGCGACAGCAGTCCAAACAGGTTTGATCCAGCAGAATGGACAAATTCCGTCTCCTGTACCTGTTAGTACTCCTGCGATATCCCGTGAGGTTACGGTATTGTATGGTTCACAGACAGGCAACTCGATTGGATTGTCCAAAAAGCTCGCTAAAAAACTGGAAGAACAAGGACTGCAGGTGACCTTGTCCTCCATGGGTGATTTTAAACCGAACGGACTCAAAAAAATTGAAAATCTTCTGATCGTGGTCAGCACACATGGAGAAGGTGAGCCGCCGGATAATGCGATTCCGCTTCATGAGTTTCTGAATAGCAAACGGGCACCAAAGCTGGACGGACTTCGTTATTCTGTACTTGCTTTGGGGGATACGTCTTATGAATTCTTTTGCCAGACAGGCAAGGATTTTGATAAACGCCTTCAGGAATTAGGCGGAACGCCACTGGTACCAAGAGTGGACTGTGATGTGGACTTTGACGAGCCCGCTGCAGAATGGATGAATGATGTCCTGGCTTCGCTTAGCAGCACAACAGCAGCTGCGGGTACGGTAAGCAGTGAAGCAATTACGGCTGCGGTAAGCAGCGGAGAATCCCAGTTCAACCGCACGAATCCGTTCAAGGCGGAAGTTCTTGAAAATCTCAACCTGAATGGTCGCGGATCGGACCGTGAGACCCGCCATATTGAACTGTCTCTGGAAGGCTCCAATCTGGATTATGAACCAGGCGACAGTCTAGGTGTCTTCCCCGAGAACCACCCGCGTCTTGTCGATGAATTGATTGCAGCTATGGGCTGGAATGCTGATGAACGTGTTACGGTGAACAAGAACGGAGATCAGGTATCCGTCTATGAAGCTCTGTTACGTCATTATGAAATTACCGCAGTAACCAAACCGGTGGCAGAGCAGCTTGCCAAGCTGAGTCCGGAGAGTGGATTAGGGGCATTGATTGCTAATGATGCTGAATTCCGTAACGTTATGAACAACTGCGATCTGCTTGATGTAGTTCAGGATTATGCACTGAAAGGTATTCCAGCCGCGGATTTTCTGGCGGTTCTTCGTAAAATACCAGCACGCCTGTATTCCATTGCGAGCAGCTCGAAATCATACCCAGACGAGGTTCATCTGACGGTACGAACCGTACGTTATGAAGCGCGTGGAAGAGAGCGTTATGGGGTATGCTCCGTCCATCTAGCTGAACGAATCGAACCTGGGGATACTTTACCTGTGTATATTCAGCATAATCCGAACTTCAAATTACCGGATAACCCAGATACACCGATCATTATGGTCGGTCCTGGAACAGGTGTAGCCCCATTCCGAGCTTTCCTTGGCGAACGGGAAGAAACGGGTGCTGAAGGAAAAACATGGTTGTTCTATGGAGATCAGCACTTCGCTACCGATTTCCTGTACCAGACGGAGTGGCAGCGCTGGCTCAAGGATGGAGTTCTTACAAAAATGGATGTAGCCTTCTCCCGTGATACGGAGCAGAAAGTATATGTACAGCATCGGATGCTGGAACACAGCAAGGAATTGTATCAATGGCTTCAGGAAGGAGCGGCCGTGTACATCTGCGGTGATGAGAAAAAAATGGCTCATGATGTGCATGCTGCGCTGATTACGATTCTAGAGCAGGAAGGCGGCTTGTCGTCTGAGCAGGCTGCGGAATACATGACAAGGTTGCAACAGGAGAAACGTTATCAGCGGGATGTGTATTAATCTGAGGCTGAGCCGAAAGGTTATATCCCGCAGAGACGAGAGGAGAAAGCGGCATGGCTTATAATAATTTACTTAATCCGCAACGTACGAACAGCGATGTGGAAGATATTAAGATCAAGAGTAATTATCTGCGCGGAAGTCTTACCGAAACACTGGCGGATCGGATTACCGGCTCGATTCCTGAAGATGATAACCGCCTGATGAAACATCATGGCAGCTATATGCAGGATGATCGTGACTTGCGCAACGAGCGTAACAAATCCAAGTTGGAGCCGGCATATCAGTTCATGCTGCGGGTACGTGCTTCCGGCGGTATCGTAACTCCTGAGCAGTGGCTGATGATGGATCGTGTTGCTCATAAATATGCAAATCAGACTATCCGACTGACTACTCGCCAATCGTTTCAACTGCACGGAGTATTAAAATGGGATCTCAAAAATACAATTCGTGAGGTCAACGACTCTTTGCTCAGTACACTGGCCGCTTGCGGAGACGTGAACCGTAACGTGATGTGCAACCCGAATCCATACCAGTCCGAAGTGCATGCTGAAGTGTATGAATGGGCTTGCCAAGTAAGTAATCATCTGGACCCTCGTACACGCGCTTATCATGAGCTGTGGTTGGATGGGGAGAAAGTGATTGACTCTCAGGAGTCGGATGAAGAAGTTGAACCAATCTACGGCAAAGTATATTTGCCGCGTAAGTTCAAAATTGGTATTGCGGTGCCGCCATCTAATGACGTGGATGTATTTTCACAAGATCTCGGATTTATCGCCATTGTAGAGAATGGCAAACTGCAAGGCTTCAACGTATCTGTCGGCGGAGGAATGGGGATGTCTCACGGTGACCCGAAGACGTACCCTCAGGTGTCTAAAGTCATTGGCTTCTGCACGCCGGAGCAGATGATCGATGTTGCAGAGAAAACAGTCATGATCCAGCGTGACTACGGGGATCGTGCGGTTCGTAAACATGCGCGGTTCAAATATACCATTGATGATCGTGGACTCGAATGGTTTACAGAAGAGTTAACCAGCCGTCTGGGCTGGAGCTTGGAAGCTGCGCGTCCATATCATTTTGATCATAATGGAGATCGGTATGGTTGGGTGAAGGGCAGTGATGGCAAATGGCACTACACCTTGTTCATTCAGAACGGACGGGTAAAAGATGTGGACGGATACCCGCTTATGACGGGTTTGCGTGAAATTGCCAAAATACACACAGGGGATTTCCGTCTGACGGCCAACCAAAACCTGATTATCGGCAACATCAGCAGCAAGAAAAAGAAAAAGATTGAAGCGTTGATGCAGGAATACAATCTGACAGATGGGGCTCATTATTCAGCACTCCGCCGAAGTTCTATGGCTTGTGTTGCGCTCCCAACCTGTGGTCTGGCCATGGCTGAATCCGAACGTTACCTGCCATCATTAATTGATAAACTGGAGCCTGTACTCGATGAAGCTGGCTTGCGAGACGAAGAGATCGTTATTCGTATGACAGGCTGCCTGAATGGGTGTGCCAGACCGATGCTTGCAGAGATTGCTTTTATCGGCAAGGCACCAGGCAAGTATAATTTCTACTTGGGCGGTAGCTTTACGGGTCATCGTCTGAATAAATTGTACCGTGAAAATATCGGTGAGGATGAGATTCTGAATACACTGACACCGATGATTAATCAATATGCAAAAGAGCGCAATGAAGGTGAGCATTTCGGTGACTTTGTTATTCGTGCGGGGTATGTACCTGAAGTGCTGGATGGACGACAGTTCCACGCCTAAGCTCATCGTTTACGAAAAAGCATTCCTTTCATGGAGTGCTTTTTTTGTCTCATTAGTTTGAGTTAAGACAGAACCAATCCTAATGACTTTTCCCATTTTTTCGTAAGTAGAAACTTGTTGAACCAGACGCAACAAGATATAATGACTAAGTAGAAAGCAGATTAAATGTTGAAAGTGAGCGGAAATAATATGGGTCGTAAATGGAATAACATTAAGGAAAAGAAAGCTTCGAAAGATGCAAACACAAGTCGGGTCTACGCCAAATTCGGCGTTGAGATCTATGTAGCAGCGAAGAAAGGCGAACCAGACCCGGAAGCGAACCGTGCGCTGAAGGTCGTTCTGGAACGCGCCAAAACGTATAATGTTCCCAAAGCCATTATTGACCGTGCAATGGAAAAAGCAAAAGGCAGCGGAGATGAGAACTATGAGGAACTGCGCTACGAAGGTTTTGGACCAAACGGTGCTATGGTAATCGTAGATGCCCTCACGAATAACGTGAATCGTACAGCACCTGAAGTCCGCTCGGCGTTCAACAAGAACGGTGGCAACATGGGTGTCAGTGGTTCCGTTGCTTACATGTTTGATCCTACAGCCGTAATCGGTGTTGAAGGTAAAAATGCGGAAGAAGTGCTGGAGATGATGCTGGAAGCGGATGTGGATGTACGTGATATCGTGGACGAAGACGATGCAGTCATCGTATACGCAGAGCCAGACCAATTCCATGCCGTTCAGGAAGCATTCAAGGCTGCTGGCGTGACTGAGTTCACGGTTGCCGAGCTGACGATGCTGGCGCAGAACCACATTGAACTGCCTGCGGATGCACAAGTTCAATTCGAGAAGCTGATCGACGCGCTCGAAGATCTCGAAGATGTGCAGCAGGTGTATCATAACGTGGAGTTTGCAGAGTAACCGAGAATAAGTATTTTGTTATTCTTGATTATTAGAATGTAAAAGAGTGTCTATTCAATCGATCGGGATTGAGTAGACACTCTTTTTTGTGGTTTTTATCATTGGCTCGGCGTGCTGCGCGGTGACTTGTCTGATGAGTCAGATGTATCTTTGTTCAATCCGCCAAACTTGAAAAGAATGATACCGCCAACAATGACAAGTACACCCAGTAGCTGATTCCATGAGAACGGAATTTGTTCTAGACCGAGCCAGCCCATGGAATCAAACAATAGAGCAAAACTCAACTGAGACGTCAACACGATGGAGATCGCATAGGTTGGACCGAGCAGCTTCATACCTTGGACAAGGCAGAACACGACACCAACCCCGATCGCTCCGCTCAGCCAATACCAAGGCTTCATATCCTGAAAACTAAATGTGTTGGTACCTTCAACCAGCAGGGAGATCAGAAATGAAGCGATGAATCCGGTAAACAGCACCATGGTTGTCGTGGACCACGAGCCTGTGCGTTCATTGACTTTACTATTGAAAATCGTCTGCAGACTCACGAGTGAACCAGCCAGCAGCGCGAGTAAAATACCTGTAATAATCATGTGAGCCTAACTCCTTATTCATATATATTGTATTCAGCGATGTTCCGAAGTCCTTCGCGATTGGTAATGCGCAGCAATCCCTGGTGACGCTCGATATAACCATCTGAACATAGTTTCTGGATAACTCGGTTCAAATGGCGATAACTGGTACCGATCAGATTGGCAATGTCCGTCAGATTAAAGGCATCCAGCTCCTCATGCATGACTGTGCCCCCCTCATCAGTTGAGATGGAGAGCAGATAGCTGGCTAAACGAACTTCCACCGGATACATCAGATTAAAATTGGAAAAGTTCGAGTCAATATAGAATTTGTGTGAGATAATTTGTAGCAAAAATTTCAGTAAAGGGGCATAGTCACTGGCGAGCTCAGTGAGCCAGCGGTAATGAATGCGAATCATCATAACAGGGGAGACCGCCTGAACCGTGTTAACGGTATGACTTTCGCGAACATACTCGATGTCTCCGACCACTTCAAGCGGTGTTTTGAAACAGAGTACCAGTGTTTTGTCCTGAGGAGAGGTGGTGAAGATTTTAATTTTGCCCTCAACCAGTACATATAAGTATTCAGAAGCTTCGCCTTCTCGGCAGATCAGCTCACATTTTTCAAACAGACATAATGTCATATGTGGACGCAGGTTCTCATGAAAGACCTTCTCAAGTTGGTACTTCTCCAAGTAATGCATCATCTGCTGAGTATTATGAATCTCTTCCATGTGGTTCTCACCTCTGCGTTCGTTCATTCGAAATCACATTAATATTACCAAATCAGATTGGGGGCGAATCGTATACATTGAAGCAGTGAATGAAAGCTACAGCTTCATAATAATAACGCCAGCGATCATGAGGGCAATGCCTAGAAATTGCGGCAATTTCATCTTTTGCTTGAGCACCCCGAACCATCCATTGCTGTCGATCAAAAAGGTTAAACACAATTGTGCAATCAGGAGGGCCGAGATCGTAAAGGTTACTCCAATCTGCTGAATAGCAGTGACTTCGCTGAATATTATAACAGCACCAAACGCCCCGCCAGCAAGATACATTGGTTTTACTTGCTTTATTCCCTGAAGATTGGCATCTCGTACAAACACTAGAATAAGCGCTGCGAGTATAAATCCGGTTAATTGCGTGATCGTCGCGGCTTGCCATGTGCCTATGTCTGTACTGATTCGAGTGTTGGCAACCCCTTGTAGTGTAATGCAGGCTCCACCTAGCAGAGCAAAAATAATTCCTCGCATACTTCTTTTGCAGCTCCTTTATTCCATGACTTCGACCTCTATTAAATGATAAAACTACCATTATTGCCAAGGACAAATGTCCTGAGCAAGAAAATTCATCACATGTGGCTTACGTTAAGATCGGGTCAGCGTAGGTAAATCCAAATTTTCATATGTGCAAAATAGTACTTTGCTAAGAATCTTCAGACGAGACTGCACCTTCCCAATTGGTGAAGAAAAGCGTTATCCGTTTGAGTTCGCCATATGTAGCATCAATGTTCGAATACAGCATCAAAGTACTCTAGTGCACCATCAAAGTACTCTAAATACAGGTTGTTCCTTCACATAACGAACGGGAATTCCCAAAAAAGCTTCGGCCAATCGATGAGTTAGAAATTCCATTCCTGGACTCTCACTCTCGGCATGGCCGATCATGATGAGCGCCTTGGAATGGCCTTGATGTACGGCGTCGCGAATATACTCAGGCGTCTCCCATTCGAATCCCTCTCCGGCAATAATTAGATCAACCTGCTCGTTCTGGACAAGAGGAATGGTATTGTTACCGTTCCCCCGGAATCCGACTAGAACAGCTACACGTCTGCACACCGTCTCCATATCGCCCGCGAATCGAACATATTCTAGACCAAGCTGCTCTTTCAACATCTCAGTGATAGATCGAACGCTGACTCCCTCTGCAAAAGTAATAACATCCGCTTCTGCTGTACGGTGACTCACGTACGTGTTCCATCCTAGACTCTGGATCAGACCGTCAGTGATGCCATCCGGGTCGAAACGATGTATGATATCATGGCACCGGAATATGGCAATGCCTTTTCGATCAATCGAATTTCTTTTATATGTATATATCGGGTCATTCTCAAGCCAATCGGTCGCACTGTGATGGTTATAGAAAGGAGATTCATGAGCAATAATCAGGTTAGCTCCTAGCTGAACGGTCTGTTCAATGACATATTGTGTGGGCATAAAAGCAACAACAATCCCAGTCACGTCCTGGTCCATTGAACCAGTGATCAGTTGATCCACAGTATGTTCTGGCAACGTTATACCATGACGAAGATGGTGGATAATATCCTGCACTTTCAGGTTTTTGAATTCGGTCAAGTCCTTGAATTTCATCCAATGTTTCCCCCTGAGTATAAGCATTTAGTGTTAGTTTACCATTTCTAAGCTTAAAAACCATCAAGGCAGACCATATCATCACCTATGTCTATTTGAGAGTAATGCGACTGTACTAATGATGTTGGCTTATCATATATCTGTGATCAGCTCTGGTGAATTCATGTCGTTTTCTGGTACGATAAAAAGTATACTTACTTAAAAGGTTTTCGTTAGTGATAATAAACTGACATGGTATAGGACGAGCATGATCATACGAAAGGGGATAACGACTTGACGACAGTAAATATTATGGAACGTCTGAAAAGTGAGACGGCACATTACCATAGACAAGTGGAACAGAATCCTTATGCGAGAGCGATTATGGATAAGACCATAACGATGGATCAGTATATAGCGTATTTGAAAAAATTCTACGGTTTCCTGAAACCGCTGGAGGATCAAGCGGTACAGCTGCCTTTTTGGGAGAAAACAGGACTGGATATCGCTGTAAGAGGCAAGGCGAATTTATTAGAGCAGGATCTGATGAACCTTGGATTAAGCAGAGAACACATCGAGCAGATACCACTTTGTGACCAGTTACCTGATATTTCTACGTCTGCAGGACTGTTTGGATATCTCTATGTTATTGAAGGTTCGACCAATGGTGGGCAAATTATGACGAAACGTTTGTCTCAATTTCTGCCAATTGAAGCGGATCATGGGCTGCGATATTTCAACGCATACGGTACGGAGACGCGTACTAGATGGAGCGAGTTTATGCAAATGTTGCAAAAGTCCATAAATACACAGGGAGATCATGATATTATGGTCGATACAGCCTCAGAGACATTCCGGTTGCTGGACCACTTGATTAACGGATCTGATTAAAGCAAATACATCCCGAATAACTGGTGTTCAGGTTTATAACTGATCCGTGATCGCGACAAGGATTAGCATAATAATGAACGGTACATTACCGATTATCAGAGGAAAATAGATTGAATAAAAAGAAGGCAGTTATGCCTTCTCAGGCTGTCGAGAAAGTATCGGCAGCTATTTTTATACGCACTTATTTCAACACGGCACCGCGTTAATGTTGTATAATATAAGTAATAAACTAGATCGGGATGGTGTCTTTACATGCTACGTTCAAAACAGGAAAAGC
>JAFWEX010000040.1 GCA_017512705.1 Paenibacillus sp. | reverse complement strand
TAGAGCATCGCCTTGCCAAGGCGAGGGTCGCGGGTTCGATTCCCGTCTTCCGCTCCAATATTTGCGCCCTTAGCTCAGCTGGATAGAGCGTTTGACTACGAATCAAAAGGCCGGGAGTTCGAATCTCTCAGGGCGCGCCATATTACCTTACATATCGGGATGTAGCTCAGCTTGGTAGAGCACCTGGTTTGGGACCAGGGGGTCGCATGTTCAAATCGTGTCATCCCGATTTTGCTTTGTGCGGGTGTAGTTCAATGGTAGAACTTTAGCCTTCCAAGCTAATAGCGTGGGTTCGATTCCCATCACCCGCTTACGGATTAAGATCAAAGTCTCTGCATATAGCAGAGGCTTTTTGTTTTAGTCAGAAGAGAAAAAAATTCAATGTGCAGTGTCCAGAAGGCGATCTGGAGGGTTGATCGCAACTTATGTATTCTAAGAGCCAAAACCTCTGTCGGAGCCGCTACAGAGGTTTTGGCTGTCTTAGCTTCTATACGCTACGCTCGGTTATGAATAAGCGTGTAGCGAAAGATTTTCTTTTTACAATATCACCCTTATATTAACGCTCGTGATGATCTGTTGCTCTCTTACGCATACCAGCTAAACCAAATAGGCCCAGCAAACCAAGCCATCCCCAGTTCGTTCCACGGTCCGTGGTAGCTGCGTTCGTACGAACGCTTTTTGTGCGGTAATCCCCATTGTTGCGGTAATTTCCGTTTGTACGATAGTTACCATCCATATTCATGTTTAGGTTGCTGTTTGTTCGGTCCATGTAATTACTGTTCTGATACGATTGGACACGTGTACCATTGGCGTCAGTGCCGTTAGGCATGTAACCCTCTGCACCAGCAGAACCTGCCATTGCGGAAACCAGAAGCATTGAGGCAACAATTGTTGTGGCTTTTTTCATGATGTGAATTCCTCCTTTTTCTTTGTACGAACTACCAAGTAATCTGCCCAAATTCGCAAGAACATTATGTAGCAGGAGGAGTGTTAACTTATGGGGGAACTAAAATGATAAGGAAAGACAAATAAATGGTTAAAAAATACTAAAAACTCGACCTTAAGTGTTAGAATTTTAAAATTTCATCTTTAATTTATTGCATCACTGTGGTAAAGTATACAAAAGCTTGCTTTGCCGGTCATGTTTCTTTGGAGCACTCTGCTATTAATGAATGGAAACTGAAGAACGGAAATTTTCTAATGTACACCTCAGTTCTATTCAAATTGACTGTATAATTATAAATATTTTAGAATAGGTATGAGGCATACGAAGTATGTTAAGTACGTTAGAAGGTTTTATGTGACAGTATATGACCATTCATTAAAGCAGAATAAGAAAATGAATAAAAAAGCGTGTTTTTGTGCTGTAAATCGGGGATAAACCCCATTTTTTCTAGTAGAAAAATAAAGATTTTCGTACCATTTTATTGTATGATGTTATGAAGGTGTCAAACACACGTGTACGAATGGAACGATCAGATGGGAGGATAAGCATGACTGAAACTATGGTAACCGCCAGCAAAAGCCAATCTAACAACCTGCTCCGGCGAGACGTGCGGTTCCTGGGCAATATACTCGGAGAAGTTCTTGTCCATCAAGGTGGCACGGAGCTTCTGGATATCGTTGAGAAGATTCGTGAAACGAGCAAATCATTGCGTGCAGAGTTTTTGCCGGAACTGTATGAAGAGTTCAAAACGATGATTAAGGAGTTAGACTCGGACAATCGTCACCAAGTTATTCGGGCTTTCGCTATTTATTTTCAATTAGTTAATATTGCTGAACAAAACCATCGGATTCGGCGTAAACGGGACTATGAGCGTTCTGCGGGAGATACTGTACAGCCAGGTTCAATTGAAAAAGCAGTACAAGACCTGAAAGAACGTGGACTGTCCCATACCCAAGTAGAAGAGATTCTGGATGATTTATCTCTGGAGCTCGTAATGACAGCTCATCCAACCGAGGCAATGCGCCGGGTTATTCTGGATATTCATAAACGGATTTCCGAAGATGTCATGCTGCTCGATAATCCTACGCTGACGTTGCGTGAACGTGAACAGCTGCGGGAGAAGCTACTTAATGAGGTCATTACCCTATGGCAGACAGACGAACTGCGTGATCGTAAACCTACTGTACTTGATGAAGTGCGTAACGGAATGTATTACTTTCATGAAACATTGTTTCATGTACTTCCGGATGTATATCAAGAGTTGGAACGTTGCTTGAATAAATATTATCCAGACCATGATTGGCATGTGCCGACGTATTTGCGTTTCGGTTCCTGGATTGGTGGAGACCGAGATGGAAATCCTTCGGTAACTTCAGATGTAACATGGCAGACGTTGCTCATGCAGCGCAAGCTCGCCTTGCGTGAGTATCAGCGGATTATGATTGAACTAATGGATCACCTCAGTTTCAGCACCAACATCATTCATATCTCGGATGAACTGGCGCAGTCAATTGAGCAAGATCGTAGCTGTGTTACTTTGGAAAAAAGGGACATTTGGCGTAATGAAAAAGAGCCTTATCGCATTAAACTGGCTTACATGATTGCCAAGCTGAACAACGTTCTTGATGAGAACAAAGAAGGTCAGCCAGATCGTTATCACAATCCTCAAGAGCTGATAGACGATTTGTTAATTATTGACCGCAGTCTTCGCCATCATTTTGCTGACTATGTCGCTGATACAACCGTTCGCAAAATGATTCGTCAGGTTGAACTGTTCGGTTTCCACACAGCAGCCTTAGATGTGCGTCAGCACAGCAAAGAGCATGAAAATGCGATGTCAGAAATTCTGGCTAAAATGAAAATTGTAGATGATTATGCACGTCTGACAGAGGATGGAAAGATTGATCTGCTTGCTCGATTGCTGGATGATCCAAGGCCTCTTACTTCTCCTTACCATCAATACACGGAAGGGACTAGAGAGTGTCTGGATGTATTCCGCACCATTAAACGTGCGCAGAATGAATTCGGTACAAGTTGCATCACGAGTTACCTGATTAGTATGACGCAAGGGGCAAGTGATTTGCTTGAAGTGATGGTGTTTGCCAAAGAGGTTGGTCTATTCTCCAAAGGAACAGATGGTGAAGTCAACTCTACATTACAGGCTGTTCCGCTCTTTGAGACGATTGATGACCTTCATGCAGCATCTGATATTATGCGGAGGTTGTTTAATCTGCCTGTATATCGTTCAAGTGTTAAAGGGCGTAACGAGCTTCATGAAATTATGCTCGGTTACTCCGACAGTAATAAAGATGGCGGAGTAGTTACTGCAAACTGGGAACTGCGTGTAGCGATGAATGCAATTACGGCTGTTGGCAATGAACATGGCGTCAAGCTGAAGTTTTTCCACGGACGTGGTGGTGCGCTTGGACGCGGCGGTATGCCGCTGAACCGCAGTATTCTTGCTCAACCGCCGCATACGATTGGTGGCGGGATCAAGATTACAGAGCAAGGCGAGGTTATTTCCTCTCGTTACTCTCTCCAGGGGATTGCTTACCGCAGTCTGGAACAGGCCACTTCAGCACTCATTACAGCAGCTCTTAACGGTCTGGAGCCCCAAGAGTCAGCTTCTGAGCAGGCTTGGGATGAGATCATCAAGGAGATCTCACAAGTGTCATTGACGAAGTATCAGGATCTCATCTTCCGTGACCCCGACTTCTTCGCGTTCTTCAAAGAATCTACACCACTTCCGGAGGTAGGTGAGCTAAACATTGGCTCACGTCCATCGAAACGGAAAAATAGTGACAAGTTTGAGGACTTGCGTGCGATCCCATGGGTATTTGCTTGGACTCAAAGCCGTTACTTGCTTCCGGCATGGTATGCGGCAGGTACAGGGTTGCAAAGCTACTATCAGAACAAAGAAGAAAATCTGAACGTTCTGAAAGACATGTATAACAACTTCCCGTTTTTCCGTACACTAATTGATACGGTACAGATGGCGATAGCCAAAGCAGATCTCGTCATAGCCAAGGAGTATTCGGCCATGACTTCCAATAAGGAGGCTCGTGATCGCATCTTCGGTCAAATCAAAGCGGAATTCAAGCTTACCAAAGAGCTTATCCTAAAAATTACGGGCGAAGCTGAAATTTTGGATGATGTACCTGTTATTCAGGAGTCGATTCGTTTACGTAACCCATACGTTGATCCACTCTCCTACATGCAAGTACAGCTTCTGAGTGAGCTGCGAGACATGCGTGAACGTGGTGAAGATGATACAGAATTGCTTAGAGAAGTACTGCTAACCATCAACGGTATTGCAGCAGGATTACGAAATACAGGCTGATGCTTAACCGGATCATTCACATGCTGAATGGTTCAGGAGATAAATCAATAGACATCTCACCTTTGCGGAGGCGAGATTAAACGGGACTCCTTAGGGAGTTCCCGTTTTTACTGTTTTTGGAGGATATTTGTCATACAGTCTTGATTTTTGACCAAAGTTGATTTACGATTTGATTGGTGAATTACAAGTGTGGACGGGTATTAGTAGACGGAAAACCCATCAGCATGTCTGGGGGAATAAGGGTGGACAATGTGGAGAACAGGCTCGTGAAACTGGTACTTAAGGGTGACCAGAGAGCCTTTGCGGAAATCGTTGAACTATATAAAGACAAGTTATTTCATTTGGCATATCGGATGCTGAGCAATCGTCATGAAGCAGAAGACGTTGTTCAGGAGACGTTTTTGCGTGTGTTTAGAAATATGGAGAAGTATGATCCAAACCAGAAATTTTCAACCTGGATCTATCGGATTGCAACTAATCTGTGTATTGACCGGCTGCGTAGAAAGAAACCTTCATTCTCCCTTGATGCCGAGATCAATGATCAGGAAGGGTCTGACGGTTACGCTATGCTTCCCAGTGATGATCGAACACCAGAAACCGAAGCCCTGCTTTCAGAAACACAGACTCTTATTCGTGAGGCTATAGACAGCTTACCTGTTAAGTACAAATCTGTTATGGTTTTAAGATACCTGCAGGATTTGTCCTTGCAAGAAATCAGTGATGTCACAGGTATGCCTGTAACAACGATTAAGACAAGAGTACACCGGGGGCGTGATTTTCTACGCAAAAAACTGGAGTTTAAGCTATAAAAAAATGCATCCGAAATTTTGGGCGAATTATTTGAAACATATCTGAAGCGGGTGCGTATGTAATGTATGCAAGTCTTATGCTTCCTTTTTACAGGTTAGCATGGACCAAGTGTCTAAAGAAAGGATTGGCTCTCATATGGATTGCAACTCGGCCGTCTCTTTAATGCATGAATGTTTGGATGAGTCGTTGTCCCCGGAACATCAGGTTGAATTAAAAGGTCATCTGTTGAACTGTCCGGATTGTCGCATGCGCTTTAAAGAGTTGGAACAGACGGAAATGCTACTCTTTGCCATGAAACACTATTCACCGTCTGCCTCGGATGAGCTGACCAATCGAATTATGAATGCTCTGCCACAGCCCAAGAGACAGCAAGTATGGCTTAAATGGGTTAAAGGACACCCCGCGCTGACGGCGGCAGCCTTCTTTTTGGTCGTGATGCTCTTTAGCGCCTTCAATTTCTGGAATCAGAATAATGAACTGATCGTTAAAGGGAGCAGTCTGGATCAGCTCGTGATTCAAGGCAACACGGTTATTATTCCTGAAGGAAAGTCAGTTGCTGGCGATCTTACGATAGAGAACGGAAGCGCTCAGGTATACGGTGATGTGAATGGCAATCTGACGGTCATTGACGGACAACTGTTTCAAGCTTCAACAGCGCACATTTCAGGTCAAGTGAAAAGCATTGACCAAGCACTGGACTGGTTCTGGTACAAAATAACCAATATGGTAAATGAAGTGGCTTACCGCTAAATCACGGTATAACTTCTGGTATATACCAAGCAGGGTACCTCCGAATTGCGTGGGGTGCTCTTTTTTTTTGGATTTTGAATGTAGAAAGCGTGAAAATGAACTTATACGAAGTTTGTGACTGGAGTAACTTGCAACCTGAGCGGTAACGTTATAACCTAGATAGTAAAGAGAACATACTACATATAGATAAACTCTGTGTACATTCGTAGAAGGGGTTACTTAAAATCCTGAATGGTTAATATGAGATCATGGTTTACTCATCAATGGGGATAGCGGGGGCTGGCTTATGAATTATTTTGCTGACTTAACGTGGAAAGAGTCCATTAAGGACGTTATCGATATATTGATCGTTACCTATATTATGTACAAACTGATTTTGCTTGTGCGAGGTACACGTGCGGTTCAGCTCTTGAAAGGAATTCTTTTCCTTGTGTTGATCTGGGCGTTAAGCACATGGCTAAACTTGTATACACTCAAATGGCTGATGAACCAAATGTTCACTTTCGGAGTGGTTGCTGTGTTTATTATCTTCCAGCCTGAACTTCGCCGTGGTCTGGAGCAACTGGGTCGAGGCAAGTTATTCGGGCGTTCGGCTGCCGCGAGTGATGAAGAATTAACAGTGTTAATTGGTGAAATTATTAAGTCCGTTAATTATTTATCCCGACGTAAAATTGGTGCGCTCGTGGTCTTTGAACGCGAAACAGGATTGAATGACTACACGGAATCAGGAATCAAAATGCAATCTCTTGTTAGCTCAGAGTTGATGATTAACATTTTTATTCCAAACACACCGCTTCATGATGGCGCCGTTATTATCCAAGGGAAACAAATATCTGCAGCTGCTTGTTATCTACCATTATCCGAGAATCCATTTATCAGCAAAGAATTAGGGACACGTCATCGGGCGGCAATCGGAATAACTGAGGTGGCCGATGCAATCTGTCTGGTTGTTTCGGAGGAGACGGGACAAGTATCTCTGGCGATGAACGGACAGGTGGTTCGTGATATCAACGAAGAGTCCCTGATCGCCAAGTTGTATGAAGAATTGCGTCCAACCTCCAATCTGAGCAAAAAGAATGCATGGTCAACCTTCTGGAAACGGAAGGGGGGACGTAAAAATGGATAAATGGTTCAATAATAATACGTTTGCCAAAATACTTGCGCTAGCAGTAAGCTTGCTTCTCTGGTTTATGATTCATCTGGATGAAGTGCCAACAACACCAACAATTACAACAGGCATATCCAGCAAAGTCGTTGAGCGCACTGTGCCTGTTCAGCCGTATGGACTGGATAGCAACACGTATGTTCTAACGTCGCTTAGCACAGATGAGGTGAGGCTGCAGATCAAGGGACAGCGCTCAATGTTAACTTCCATTTTCACAAATGATGACTATAAGGTTCTGGTCGATTTGAGCCAGGTTAAGGATGGTTCAAACACGTTACCACTTGTACCTGATCTGCCTTCCGGAGTTGAAGTGGTGAGTATGGAACCTTCGATGGTTACTGTGAATGTAGAAAAATTGGGCACCAAATCTTTAAATGTGAATATTGTACCCGAAGGAGAGCCTTCGGCAGGATATACCGCTGGAACGCCCGTGGTGGAACCTTCGTCTCTGGTTAAGGTAACTTTACCTGAAGGCCAGCTTGATGCTGTGGCAAGTGTTCAGGGCAGTGTGAGCGTGACAGATGCGAAGGAAGATGTAATTCAGAAAAAAGTGAAGCTACAGGCATATGATGCTGAGGGTAAAGTGATTGAAAATGCAATACTGTCTCCACAAACGGTAGAAGTTCGTGTTCCAGTCAATCAGCCCTATACAAAAGTGCCCTTGAGGATCAAATATTTAGGACAACTGCCAGAGGGACTGGTACTCTCCACCGTCGAGCCAAACGTGAAAGAGGTCTCGATTTATGGGAGTCAAGGAGTACTAGCGGGTATACAGTCCTACGACCAAGCTACTCTTGATCTTACACAGTTTACTCAGGCCGGTACGTCGACCGTTGACGTAGACTTGACGCCACCTTCAGGTTCTGAGAAAATCGAGCCTAGTTCGATTCAAATCAAAGTAACTGTGTCTCCTTATGATGAAGTCGAGACCACAACCAAAGTTTTTCCTAACGTGCCGATTGATCTGATTGGTTTAGAAAATGGGCTTGAAGGTGAGCTGGTTACTCCAAAAAGCGGAGGCTTGAACATTACACTAACTGGCTCTCGTATTATGCTTGAAAATTTAAATGTGGATGACATCAAACTTACGGGCAATCTCAAAGGTCTTGGTGCAGGGACGCATGAAATCAAACTGGAAGCTGAGTTGCCCCGGTTCGCTAAGCTGGATGAGTCGTCTAATGATTTGAGCAGTACGGTAAGAATCAGCGAAAAGGCCGAAGATACAATTGCTCCGCCCGAGCAAAATACGAATGAAGATAATCAAACTACACCAGATCCATCACCGGCAGAAGTGGAAAATGGACAGCCAGGCACAGATCCTGTGGAAGAGCAAGATGAATCGAATACGGAACATCAGGATCAGAGTCAGGGGAATGCACCAACAAATCGTGGTAGTGTAAACAATAATTTTAATACTAGCAATAACGGTAGTAAATCGGGCTCTAATCCGTAATATTTATTTTTCAATCATATTCAAAAAATTATATTGATGCGCTTATATATGATGCATATAGAAGGAGTTAGATCATGGGTAAATATTTTGGTACAGACGGTGTTAGAGGAGTTGCCAACAAAGAGTTAACAGCGGAGCTGGCATACAGCATAGGACGGTGCGGCGGATATGTGCTTGCAGGCGGTGTAGAAAGACCGAAGGTAGTCATTGGTATGGATACACGGATTTCTGGACTTATGTTGGAATCAGCGCTTGTTGCAGGACTTTTGTCTATTGGTGCAGATGTCATTCGTCTTGGAGTTGTGTCTACCCCGGGTGTGGCTTACATTGCTCGTCTGCTCAAAGCCGATGCAGGTGTAATGATCTCAGCTTCCCACAATCCTGTAGAGGACAATGGTATCAAGTTTTTCGGTGGGGACGGATTCAAGTTGTCGGATGAAACAGAGAACCGGATTGAAGAGTTGATGGATGCTGAAAAAGATGAGCTTCCACGCCCTGTTGGTGCGGGTCTTGGAACTGTGATGATGGATGAAGAATCTCGTTATCGTTATCTGGACTACCTGAAAACTACCGTATCCGAATCGTTCTCAGGCCTCAAAGTTGTACTTGACTGTGCCAATGGTGCGGCTTATGAGCTGGCGCCAAAATTGTTTAGTGAACTTGGTGCAGAAGTCATTGCCATTGGTGCAGAACCGAATGGTCTGAACATTAACGAGCAATGTGGTTCGACGCATCCAGAACACCTGAAACAAGAGGTCCTAAAACATCAAGCGGATCTTGGACTTGCTTTTGACGGGGATGCGGATCGCCTGATTGCTATTGATGAAACGGGAGCTGAAGTGGACGGAGACTTCATCCTGTGCATTTGCGGTGATGCGATGAATCGTGCAGGCAAGCTGAAAGACAGTACTGTGGTCTCTACGGTAATGAGTAACATTGGTTTCTATAAAGCAACAGAAAAGCTTGCCCTCAAAACGGCAAAAACAGCTGTAGGGGATCGCTACGTGATGGAAGAAATGCGTCGTGGCGGATATAACCTGGGCGGCGAGCAGTCAGGTCATGTTATTTTCCTGGATTACAATACTACAGGTGATGGTATGCTGACAGCGATTCAATTGGTGGATACGTTGAAAGCTTCCGGTAAAAAGCTCAGTGAGCTGAAAGCGATCATGACACAGTACCCACAAGTACTGGTGAATGTTCGTGTTGAAGACAAGAGTAAATATGAGGGAAATGTTGCGATCAATGAAGCCATTGCTGAGGTAGAAGAAAAGCTGGGGGATAACGGTCGTGTGCTAGTTCGTGCATCGGGTACGGAGTCCTTGATCCGCGTTATGGCGGAAGGCCCAGATAAGGATGAACTGGAGCAGTTTGTATCCCAGATTGCAGATGTTGTGCAAAAAGAATTGGTTTAGCTTACTGAAAGGGCTGTTCTAATGCGGCATAAGCGTGAATTTTCACAAGATTGATTTCTTGGCATATGGATATATAGAGGTTAATTTGATATTAAATGTTAACAAAGATCTATTGTTCCTACGTCCTGGCCGGATAAGACCATCGGTCTGATTATCTGGTCGGGAGCGTGGGTAAATATGCTGAAATTGTTACAGGTACTTTGCTCCATTGCAAAATGGACTTGAGGTGCATATAATGAGTGGAGTCGTCATTCAGATATAGAAAGTGAGGATTGTAAGGTTACAGTTACACAAGCGCCAGAGCTTGGAGTTGCGCGGGGCGCATGTTGTTTATGTCTCTTTGTTAATGAGTAGACATGACCAACATGGACGGCAATCAAGCTGACGAGGTGGAGGTGTTCGAAATGTTCGGCGGGGACCTCCCGGTGATGCACCAGAGCCGTGAATCGGATTGCGGAAAATGGATGGGTGACTGTCCACACAACGTACCGATGGGTGCAGGAGTAGAATTTAAAACTAAAATGAATGTGCGTGTAGAGCATAGCAGTGCGTGGACGGGGAAATGATGTACATTCATGATTGCAATCGTAATAGAGCATGATTACAGTGAGATGGCTGAAGGCCACTCTGATCATTGAAAATTGAATAGAAAATGATATTCATGATACGTTAAGCAATCTATCATTTTCCAACACGTCCATAGCTGCCTGTTTCTCTTCCCGACACAGTATTCATATACAAACGGAGGAAACTAAACTATGTGCGGTATTGTTGGATATATTGGTAATAAGAACACTCAATCGGTATTGATCGAAGGACTAAAAAAACTCGAGTATCGTGGTTATGACTCTGCAGGTATCGCTGTATTTACACCACAAGGTCTGCAAATTACGAAAGCTCTTGGACGTTTGGCGAATCTTGAAGCAAAGCTGGAAGGTACTCCTTTGGTAGGTAATGCCGGAATCGGACATACACGTTGGGCTACGCATGGTAAACCATCGGATGAGAACTCCCACCCACATACGGATGAGAGTCAAAAGTTCTCTGTGGTTCACAACGGTATTATCGAGAACTATCTGGAGCTGAAAGATGAGCTGATCTCTCAAGGTCACACGTTCACTTCCGAAACTGATACTGAAGTGATCTCACACCTGATTGCTCGTGAATACGATGGCGATATCGTTAAAGCCGTGCAAAAAGTGATCACGCTTATGCGTGGGGCGTTTGCGCTGGGAGTATTGACGGAGTATGAACCTGAGAAGCTTGTTGCTGTGCGTCAAGCAAGTCCTTTGATTATCGGTATTGGTGAAGGGGAAAACTTCATTGGATCTGATATTCCTGCGATTTTGGAATATACACGTAATGTGTACATTCTGAATGACGGTGAGATGGCTGTGTTGACACATGATGCTGTCGAATTGATGACGATTGAGGGCAATTTTATTTCTCGGGAAATGATTCATGTCGATTGGGATGCGGTAACCGCAGAAAAAGGCGGATTTGAGCATTTCATGCTGAAAGAAATTCATGAGCAACCAAAGGCATATCGTGATACGATGCTTGGACGTATCGACAATGAAGGTAAAAAAGTTCAGCTTCCTGAGCTCAAAATGACCGAAGAGCAAATTAAAAATATCCGTAACATTCAGATTATTGCATGCGGTACGGCATACCATGCAGGTCTGGTTGGACGTACGGTAATTGAGCAAATGGTGCGTATTCCAGTTGAAACAGATGTTGCTTCTGAATATCGTTACCGTTCTCCGATTGTAAACAAGGACACACTTGTAATCGTAGTGAGCCAATCCGGTGAAACAGCAGATACACTGGCAGCACTGCGTGAAGCTCAATCTAACGGGGCACATGTATTGGCAATTACGAACGTTGTAGGTAGCTCGATTGCACGTGACGCAGACGACGTGATTGCCACATTGGCTGGTCCTGAAATTGCGGTAGCTTCTACTAAAGCGTACACTTCCCAGTTGATTGCATTCTATCTGCTTGGTCTGTACCTTGCCCAAGTTCGTGGTACACAAACACCAGAAGAGATCTCCTACACATTGGCAGCGATGCAAGCACTGCCTGAGCAAGTGGAATCCATGCTGGAGCAAGCAGATGCAATTAAAGGATATGCAGAGCAGATTTCCAAACATCAACATCTTTTCTTCATCGGCCGTGGTTTGGATTATGCGGTAGCTCAAGAAGGATCGCTGAAACTGAAAGAGATCTCTTATATCCACTCTGAGGCATATGCTGCAGGTGAGCTGAAACATGGTACACTTGCGTTGATCGAAGAGGGTATTCCAGTTATTGCTCTGGCAACACAAGAAAATGTGTTGGAGAAAACGGTAAGTAACATTAAAGAAGTGAAAGCACGTGGTGCAGACGTACTGGCGATCACGTACGAAGAGCATGTAGCTCCTTTGCTGAAATCCGTTGACCAAGCGTTTGCGATACCTAAGACGCTGCCATTGCTTAGCGCTGCTCTGTCTGTTGTTGCCCTGCAATTGCTGGCTTATTATGCATCCTTGGCTCTGGGTCACGATGTAGATAAACCACGTAACTTGGCGAAAAGTGTAACAGTAGAGTAAAAGGTTTGGATTTGAAATAATAAAATTTTAATTTTATCCCAGTATTAGTACGGTTGTGAATTGAAACAAAAGTTGAATAATTAACATCTAAAAGGAGCCCGAGAGAGTGATTCGTGGCTCCTTTTTTTATATTTGTAAAGAGTATACATATGAAATCAATACAAAAATACGTCAATTATAAAGTAAATTGCCATTCATCACCTATGATAAGGACACACCCAAACGAAACAGCGGGAGAGTCCTTTTTTTATTATTCGACAATAGAGAACAACACGAGCTGAGGAGGAATAGAGTTCAACAAAGTTGATGTTTGTTCAGACAAAGGTCTCAACACTTCGTATGACATCATCAGATCGTCATGTTAAATAATTGTAAAGAGCAAGGATTCGGAGCTCCAAGAGAGAATACATAAAGGGAATAAATTACATAAGTGCCATTGGTGTTAGGTTGCTGAGCCACATAGAAATCATCCTTTTTATGAAAAAAAGCATAATTTTCCTTCCTTATTCGCTGGTTTTCAAGCTATATTTTAACATTTAATGTTGCACAGAACTAATTTAACCAAAAATTACTATACAATCTATAGAATTTTGATATAATTCTACCTAGGTCGACTTTCCAATTATACTAAAAAATAGGATTGGAGGGTTTTAATACATACCTAAGCTAAGTGTGAGATACTAATCCACTAGCTACCCAGCAAGCCTGCATGCGATTTGACCGACAATTGTGGAAAATGACAGCCGAGAATGTGTTGCTCGATGAAGTCAATAGGTTCAGAAAGAATGAAGCTAACCTTATCCCAATTCCGATGGAGGATGAAGCGCATGAGCATTTTTGAAAAGCTGGAATCCAACGTAAGATCTTACTGCAGAAGCTTTCCGGTTGTATTCGACCGGGCCAAGGAAGACTTGTTATATTCTGAGAATGGAAGAGCATATATTGATTTTTTTGCCGGTGCTGGTGCACTAAATTATGGTCATAACAACGATTATATCAAGGATCGTATTCTCGATTACTTGACATCCGACCGAATTATGCATGGTCTGGATATGTATACAATGGCCAAGCGGGAGTTCATCCAGAGCTTCTCGGAGCGGATCCTGGAACCTAAAAAGTTGAATTACAAACTTCAGTTCTGTGGTCCGACGGGGACAAACGCAGTGGAAGCAGCTCTGAAGCTGGCACGCAAGGCGAAGAAGAGAACCGGGATATTTGCATTTATGGGTGGATTCCATGGTATGTCTCTCGGCAGCTTGTCGGCAACAAGCTCAAAATCCATGAGGGAAGGGGCTGGGCTTCCTCTGGACGGAGTGACATTTATGCCGCACCCGAGCGGATCTTTCGCAGAAATGGATACACTCGGCTATATTGAGAATATCCTGACTGATTCACACTCTGGAATAGACAAGCCGGCTGCCATCCTACTTGAAACGGTACAAGCCGAAGGCGGAATTCATGTCGCTGATGCGCATTGGCTTCAAGGATTGCAGCAGCTGTGCCGCAAGCACGATATCCTGCTTATTACCGATGAGATTCAAGTCGGCTGCGGTCGTACAGGGGAATTCTTCTCCTTCGAACGTGCAGGGATCGAACCGGATCTTGTTACTCTATCGAAGTCGATCAGTGGGTACGGCCTGCCTATGTCACTTCTGCTCCTAAAGCCTGAACTAGACCTTTGGGCGCCAGGCGAGCACAATGGTACTTTCCGTGGTAACCAGCTTGCTTTTGTGGCCGCCAAAGCTGCTCTTGAATTCCGGGATAACATCGCCTTGGAAACTCAAGTGAAGCAAAAGGAAGAATTTGTACGATCCTTCCTTGAGAAAGAAATCCAGTCTCTGCATCCATCGATCGCCATCAGAGGGATCGGCTTGATCTGGGGCATTGATGTATCGGGTATTACGAATGAAGCCGGAGCGAAGCAGATGACAGAGATCAGCTTCGAGAATGGGCTCATTATTGAAAGAGCTGGCAGAGGAGACCTTGTGCTGAAGATCATGCCTCCGCTGACCGTCTCCATGGAAAATCTGGTTGCCGGCTGCGATATTATCAAGTCTAGTATTCAGCAGGTGATCGCTCAGAAGACTGAAAGTTTGCTGGTCACAACCTAAACTTGGTTAAGCGGGCATCCACCCTGCAAGAAATGTAGAAGTTGTGGGATCACACCAAGCTGGTGTCACGATTACATTTTTACCTTACAGGAAGGTTTCTCTCAAACTAATCGAAATCGCGGTACCTTAAGGTAGCTTGGGTAGATCAACGCAGATCCGAGGGGCTCTTTAAGTCTTACGAAAGTCCATGGTCACACCTATTTCCAGCAAAAGATCACTACCCCGCAGCCGATCTTAACTGATCCAGATCAGGGCTGCGGGGGAATAAACAAGTTGTACATATAGCGTATCGTTACCCCTTAACATAGGCTTCGCCAACCAAGGCAGCTTCGGTGCAAATCCGAAGATAGAACGGCTGATTTTATACTGGCCAACTGGAATGCTACAGAACATCTTACAACAATGGGAACAATCTCCCTTGCCACCCCCAGAACCAATTCCGATCCACAATAAAAAACTTAATCCAGCTTCGGCTTCTATCCAGAGAAAGTATATCCAAGCATGGAACCAGAAGTCATATCTCCTGTAGTGCACAAAAAAATATATGAGAGTTTTAAGGGACAGCTGCTAGGCAGAAAACGCCCGAATGGGTTCAGACGAATGAGCAAAGCTGCGACTTTGTGCAAGCAGTCATTAATACAGTTGTCACATTTCTGAAAAGGCGGGGAGCGTTACTACGGTATATGCTCTACCGGATTGCTTTTACCGATGAAGAGAGGGGAACGATCCAGGTGGCTTTTGAAAAAGAAACGTTATTTTGGAACGATAAACTCGGTAGTGATGATAATACTCTGACCCGGCTGCCTTACAGCAAAGCACCAAGCTCGTTGGCACCCATAATGAAGACTGTCCATGGTTCGCTTTCGGAGAGAGCGGCGCAGCGTGTTTTACAAATGAGCAAGGGAGCTCCATTGCCTGCTTTTATGATTTTACTTGCTGGTGTTCAATCGCTCCTACATAAATATACCGGTTCTTCTGATATTCTGGTGGGTATGCCAGTTGTACGGAAAAAGACGGAGAAGCGTCGTTCCGTTAATCATACAGTCATTTTAAAAAACTCGCTCCCGGCAGGTGCCACCTTTAAAACACTTCTGAGTGAACTGAGGACTTCACTCCCTGAAGCGATCCAGTATCAACATATGCCGTTCTTGAAAATGACAGAGAAGCTGGATCTGCAATATACAGACGGTGCACCCGTTATACACACGCTAGTATCCCTGAAAGAGCTACACCTGGACGGAATCGGACAACAAGTGGTGACGGATTGTTTCTTTGAATTTAGTTTAGCAGATGGTGGTGTACAACTAGCACTCTCTTATAACGAGCAATTATATGACCCCGAATTCATGACTAGGGTTACCGGTCATCTAAGTCGTCTGCTGACGGTGGGACTTCACGAATTGGAGCTTGAGATCGTAGAGATCGATATGCTGTCTGAAGAGGAGAAATTTCAATTACTGCATCGTTTCAATGATACCGAGAAGCAATATGCTCAGGATCGGACGATTCATGAGCTTGTGGAGGAGCAGGTGCAGCGGGTGCCCCAAGCGACGGCAGTTTTTTTTGAGGGGCAGAAGCTTACCTACGCGGAGCTGAACGAGCGGGCGAACCAGCTGGCGCGAACGTTACGATCCAAAGGCGTGTTGCCCAACCAGCTCGTCGGCTTGATGGTCAGAAGATCGCTGGAGACGATCATTGGCATTCTCGCGGTACTCAAAGCTGGTGGTGCTTATGTACCCATCGATCCGGAATACCCGGAAGAACGCATCAGCTACATTCTGGAGAACTCGAACGCGCAGCTGTTGCTGACCCAAAGTGATTTGATACAGCAGGTCCCTTTCCATGGGACAGTATTGGCGTTGGATGAAGAGCAATCCTATAGCGATGATGATTCGAACCTTGAGCGGGTAAGTGGCCCAAATGACCTTGCTTATGTCATCTATACGTCAGGTACGACGGGCAAACCCAAAGGGGTCATGCTGGAGCATCGCGGTTTGGTGAGTTTGAAGCTGATGTTCGCAGACAGGCTAGGAATTACCGAACATGACCGAATTGTCCAATTTGCCAGCCTGTCATTTGATGCATCCTGCTGGGAAATGTTCAAGGCGCTCTATTTTGGTGCGACTTTATACATTCCAACGGCCGAGACCATTCTAGACACTCACCTGTTTGAGCGTTATATGAACGACCATGCGATCACGGCAGCTATTTTGCCTCCGACGTATAGCGCATATTTGGACCCGGATCGCCTTCCAAGCTTGACGAAACTCATAACGGGAGGCTCGGCGGTATCTGCCGAATTCGTGCAGCAGTGGAAGACGAAGGTCCACTATTTTAATGCTTATGGTCCTACGGAAGCTTCCATTGTAACCATGCTTTGGGATGCTGATGAGGAGCAGCCGGATCATAAAGTGATTCCGATTGGACGACCGCTGGCCAATCACCAGATTTTTATTTTGGATGCCCACTTGAAGCTTGTACCACCAGGAGTTGAAGGCGAGTTGTGTGTGGCAGGTGTGGGGCTTGCGAGAGGGTACTTGAATCAGCCAGGGCTAACAGCAGAGAAGTTTGTGGAACATCCCTTTACCCCGGGAGAACGTCTTTATCGGACGGGAGACCTCGCTCGCTGGTTGCCAGACGGAAATATGGAGTACTTGGGACGGATTGACCATCAGGTGAAAATTCGTGGCTTCCGGATTGAAATCGGTGAGATTGAAGAGCAGCTTCGCAAAATCGAGTCTGTGCAGGAAACGATTGTAGTTGCGCAGGAAGGCAAAAGCGGTCAAGAACTGTGCGCTTATCTGGTCGCTAGCCATCCGCTTACGCTGAGTGAACTTAGAAGCGCGTTGGCACAAAAGTTGCCATCATACATGATTCCGGCGCATTTTGTTCAGCTTCCACGGATGCCGCTGACGCCGAACGGCAAAATTGATCGCAAGGCTTTGCCTGCCCCGGAAGGAAACGCGCTGACTGGCGGCGTGTACGTAGCTCCCCGCAATGAAACGGAGCAGACACTTGCTGAAGTGTGGCAGGCAGTATTGAACGCTGATCGAGTTGGCGTAACGGATCATTTCTTCGAGCTTGGTGGAGATTCGATCAAGTCCATTCAAGTCTCTTCGCGGCTTCATCAAACCGGGTACAAGCTGGAAATCCGGGATTTGTTTAAATATCCGACGATCTCACAGCTCAGCCTGCATGTGAAACCGGTTGGACGTTTCATTGATCAAAGCGAAATAACAGGAGATACAGTGCTGACACCAATTCAGCATTGGTTTTTCGAGAGCTATTTTGTGGATTCGCACCATTTCAATCAATCGGTGATGCTGTACCGGAAGGAACGCTTCGTTGAAGAAGTTGTAAGACAGGTACTGCAAAAGCTGGTTGAGCATCATGATGCTTTGCGGATGGTATTTCATCAAACGGAACAAGGGATTAGCGCCCGGACTCGCGCGATTCAGGAAGGTGGGCTATTCACACTGGAGGTATTCGACTTCAAGGGTACGAAGAATATCGAGCAGGTTGTGGAAGCGAAGGCAACGGACATTCAAGCAGACATTGATCTGGGGAACGGACCTCTCGTGAAGGCAGGGCTGTTTCAATGTGCGGACGGCGATCATTTGCTGCTCGCTGTTCATCATGCCGTGGTGGACGGTGTGTCATGGCGCATTTTGATGGAGGATTTCGCGCTGGGTTACGAGCAGGCTGGGAAAAGCGAGGATATTCGTTTCCCGGCGAAGACAGATGCGTACCGTACTTGGTCCGAGCAGTTGGCTGCTTATGCACAAAGCCCAGAACTGGCGAAGGAACGATTATATTGGCAGGCCGTGGAACAGATTGAGGTTCCAGCTATACCGAAGGATATGGAGACGGGTGTTACAACGCAGCAGGACAGCGTATCATTATTCGTTCGTTTGACTCCCGAAGAAACAGATCAGTTGCTGAAGCAGGTTCACCGAGCCTATAACACTGACATGAACGATATTTTGATCACAGCACTCGGCATAGCTGTTCGGCAATGGACGGGACACGAAAGGGTGCGGATCAATCTCGAGGGACATGGACGCGAATCGATCGGAACGGAAATTGACATTGCGCGAACGGTCGGCTGGTTTACAACGAAGTTTCCGGTCGTCCTGGAGCCAGAAACAGACCGGAATTTGGCATATCAGATTAAACAGGTTAAAGAGAGCTTACGCCGCATTCCGAACAAGGGGCTTGGATACGGTGTATGCCGTTATCTCTCCGAATCGGAGGATGGCATGGGTTGGGGCGCAGAGCCCGAAATTAATTTTAACTATCTCGGTCAGTTCGACGATGAGGTCCATCAAGGTGAGATTGGCATATCAACTTATTCCAGCGGTAGCCCGGCCAGCGATCGGCAAGCTCGAAGCTTTGTGCTGGATATCAACGGTATGGTGCTTGACGGTGCTTTATCGCTCGATCTCAGCTATAGCCGCAAGCAGTATCGCAAGGAAACGATGGAAGCCTTCGGTCGGTACCTTGAGCAAAGTCTCCGAGAAGTCATTACCCACTGCATAGGTAAAGATAATATCGAATTGACGCCAAGTGACCTGCAATATAAAGGTTTGACCATTACTGAATTGGAGCAAATTGTCCAGCGTTCAAGCCATCTTGGGGAAATCGAAAATATTTACTCGCTTACGCCGATGCAGAAGGGTATGTGGTTCCACAGTGCACTTGATCGGAAAACAGGTGCCTACTTCGAGCAGACGCGCTTTACGATGCATGGAGCACTTGATGTCCAGTTATTCGAGAAGAGTTGGACAGAACTTGCAAAACGTCATCTGGTGCTGCGGGCCAATTTTGTGAAAGGTCCTGCGGGTGAACCATTGCAAATCATATACCGTGACAAGCCCGTCGGATTTGAATATGAAGAGTTGCTTCATTTGCAGGCGGACGAGAAACAAGCGGTTTTGGATAAAAGAGCTGAGGATGACAAGTTACGTGGCTTCGACATGGAGTGTGATGCACTTGTTCGGGTTACGATTCTGCGTACTGCCAAACAAAGCTATCATGTGCTGTGGAGTTTTCAGCATATTCTGATGGACGGTTGGTGTCTGCCGCAGCTGACGCAGGAGTTATTTGAGACGTATTCGGCTTTGGCATCCGGCAAGGAGATTGCGAGAGATACGGGTTCGGAATATGGCGCCTATATCGAGTGGTTGGACAAACAGGATGATCAGTCGGCACAAGACTATTGGACAACATTCCTGGAAGGTTATGAAGGGCAGAGTGTACTCCCGGGTCAACAAGAAACTGTACTGGACAGTAAATTTACTGCTGATCATGTCACGGCAGAGCTTGGCAAGAACTTGAGTGAACGGATGGACCGGGTGGCGAAAGAGAGATTGGTTACGGTCAATACGTTGCTTCAAGCTGCTTGGGGCGTGATGTTGCAAAAATATAACGGGACAAACGATGCCGTATTCGGCAGCGTTGTGGCTGGGAGACCTGCCGAAATTCCAGGCATTGAGTCGATGATCGGGCTGTTCATCAATACCGTGCCTATCCGCGTCACAAGTGATGCGGACACCGTGTTCTCCGATCTGATGGTGAAGCTCCAAGAAAGGGCACTGGATTCGGGGCGCTATGATTACTATCCCTTGTATGAAATTCAAGCCCGCAGCGTACAGAAGCAAAACCTGATTAACCACATCATTGCTTTTGAGAATTATCCGGTGGACGAGCAGATGGAGCAAGCGGGCGATCAGAAGCACGGCGACCTAACGATCACGGACGTTCAGATGGAGGAACAGACGAACTATAACTTCAATGTGACCGTGGTGCCGGGAGCCGAGATTGAAATCCGGTTTGACTATAACGCCGAAGTGTTCGATAAAGACAGCATCGAGCGGCTAAAGGGGCACCTCGTGCATCTGCTGGAGCAGGTGACGGATAACCCAGAAATTACGGTGGGCGAGCTGGAACTTGTGACAGAGGCTGAAAAGGCGGAACTTCTCGGACGCTTCAACGACACCTCTACGGAATTTCCACGTGCGAAGACGCTCGTTCAATTGTTTGAAGAGCAAGTGGATCGCATTCCAGATGCAGCAGCGATCTTCTTGAATGGGCAAGATCTGAACTATCGTGAGCTGAATAGACGTGTCAACCGCCTTGCCCGTACTTTGCGTATCCACGGCATATCCAAAGGCCATCTTGTTGCTATTATGGCTGAGCGTTCTATTGAAATGGTGATTGGTATGCTGGCAGTACAAAAGGCGGGAGCGGGTTACGTACCGGTTGACCCGGAATATCCCGAGGAGCGTATTCGATTCTTGATTGAGGATTCGGGAGTACATGTCATGTTGACCCAGAGTCATTTATGTGAACGTCTAGTGGATTCAGGCACTTTGATCTTACTGGATGACGAGACCTCCTATCACGAGGATGACACAAATCTGAAGTTGGATATTGAAGCGACAGATCTGGCCTGCGTCATCTATACATCAGGTACAACGGGCAAACCGAAAGGGAACCTTGTTTCGCACCGTAACATCGTAAGGGTCGTACAAAGTACAAATTACATTGATATCACCGACCGGGATCATGTACTCCAGCTCTCAAGCTATTCGTTCGATGGAGCGATTTTCGATATTTACGGTGCTTTGACCAACGGAGCGCGATTAGTGCTAGTCCCTCGCGAGGCTTTGCTAGAGATTGGCTGGCTAGCGTCTATTATCCAACAAGAGGACATCTCGGTCATGTTTATTACGACGGCCTTTTTCAACGTTCTTGTGGATGTGAACGCCGACTGCTTGCGGAGTGTCCGGGCGATATTGTTTGGAGGAGAACGTGTGTCGGTCGGCCATGTGCGTAAAGCGCTTGCCCATATCGGACCAGGCAGACTCATCCATATGTACGGCCCCACAGAAAGCACGGTTTATACTACGTATCTTCCGGTCGATTTCGTTGATGAGTCCGCAGTTACCGTACCCATCGGACGTCCGATCAGCAATACAACGGTGTATATCGTTGATCGTCGGAACAAGCTGCTGCCAATCGGTGTGGTTGGGGAGCTTTGCGTCGGCGGAGAAGGCTTGGTACGGGGTTACAATAACCGGCCAGAGCTGACAGCAGAGAAATTTGTGAAGAATCCGTTTATGCCAGGAGAGCGGATGTACCGAACAGGGGATTTGGCAAAATGGCTGCCGGACGGCACGATCGAATATGTGGGACGAACGGACGATCAAGTAAAAATTCGCGGCTTCCGCATAGAGTTGGGTGAGATCGAGGCTCAGCTTCAGAAAGTAGAGGGAATTCGGAAAACGACAGTGCTCGCGCGGGAAAATGCCACTGGTGAGAAGCAGCTGTGCGCCTATTACGAAGCGGATTGCGAACTTTCGACAGTTGAGCTGAAGAGTATACTTTCCCGGGAACTGCCGTCCTATATGATCCCGGCATACCTGATCCAGTTGGAGAGGCTCCCGCTGACGACGAACGGTAAAGTCGACCGTCGGTCCCTTCCGGCACCGGAGGATAGCCTGCAACCGGACGAAGGACTTGTTTTACCTCGGACTCCGCTGGAAGTCCATCTGGCTGGAATTTGGAAAAACGTGCTCGGAATGGAGCGCATCGGCATTCATGACAACTTCTTCGACCTAGGCGGTCATTCCCTACGGGCAACAACACTGGTGAGCAAGGTGCATCAGGAGCTGAACGTTGAGCTGCCTCTCCGTGACGTGTTCCGCTACGCGACACTCGAAGAGATGGCACGGGCGATATCGCGAATTGAAGAGCAGTCATACTCGTCGATTCCGCTGGCAGACAACAGAGCTTATTATCCACTTTCTTCAGCTCAAAAGCGGTTGTTTATTTTGAATCAGCTGGAAGGAGCCAATCAGAGCTACAATATGCCGGGTGTACTGCTGCTGGAAGGTTCGATTGACCGGAGTCTGCTGGAAGAGGCTTTTCGCGGACTGATCGCACGGCATGAAACGTTGCGAACCGGCTATGAGATTGTTGAAGGCGAAGCTGTACAGCGTATTCATGAGAGTGTTGAGTTTACCGTTGAGCACCTTCATGCAAGTGAGGAAGAAGCTCCTGAAATTGTGCAGGCATTCATCCGGCCATTTGACCTAGCGAATCCTCCGTTGCTGCGAGCCAAGCTTGTAGAGCTCACATCTGAACATTATTTGTTGATGTTCGATATGCATCATATCATCTCGGACGGCGTTTCGATGGATGTGTTCGTTGAGGAATTGGTTCGTCTGTATAGTGGCGATCGATTAGAGCCTTTGCACATTCAATACAAGGACTATGCAGTATGGCAGCAATCGGACGAGCAAAAGGTGCAATTGAAACGTGAGGAAGCCTACTGGTTGGAGTGTTTCCAAGGTGAACTACCGGTTCTGGAAATGCCGACGGACTACCCGCGTCCTGCCATGCAGAGCTATGAGGGTCAATCACTGACGTCTTACGTGGACGTGATAACGAACGAAGGCTTGAAGAAGCTGGCTGCTCAAAGTGGAGCAACGCTGTATATGGTCCTGCTTGCTGCTTATACCGTGCTTTTGCATAAATACACGGGTCAGGACGATTTGATCGTCGGAACGTCAATTGCGGGCAGAACGCATGGAGACACGCAGCCTTTAATCGGAATGTTCGTCAATACGCTAGCGCTTCGCAATTATCCGTCTTCAGAGAAGACCTTCCTCATGTATTTGGAAGAAGTAAAAGAAACGACTTTAGGTGCCTACGAGCATCAGAACTACCCGTTCGAAGAGCTCGTCGACAAAGTACAGGTCAGCCGGGATTTGAGTCGCAACCCGCTGTTTGACACAATGTTCTCCCTCCAAAACTTGGAGGACAAGAAGGTAGAGCTGGAAGGGCTGAAATTATCCCATTATCCTAGCGAATATGGTATGGCCAAGTTCGACCTGAGTGTAGATGTTACAGAAGAAGAGGGCGGCCTGGAGTGCATCTTTGAATTTGCAACAGCTCTTTATAAGGAGAGTACGATTCGACAGTTGTCCAATCATTTCGGACATTTGCTTGCCGCTATCATAAGCCGTCCAGATGCGAAGATCTCCGAGCTGAGCTTGTTAACATCGGCGGAAAAAGAACAAATTCTCGGTGTGTTTAACCCGGTACTCTCGGAAACAGAAGTTGTTCCAGCGGTTGCATTCCACCGCTTGTTCGAGGAACAGACGGAGCGTACGCCGGAAGCTGAGGCTGTTGTGTACGAGAATGACCGACTGACGTATGCCGAGCTGAACGAACAGGCGAGCCGCTTGGCGGCTACACTGCGCGCAAGTGGCATCGGCCGGGAGACCCTCGTTGGTATTCTTGCTGAGCGTTCGGTGAACTTGCTTGTCGCTGTGCTGGCGGTCTGGAAAGCGGGCGGAGCCTATGTGCCGCTTGACCCGGATTATCCGGCAGACCGCGTGCGCTTCATGCTCGAAGACAGCGGAGCAAAGGTGCTGCTAACGCAAACGTCACTGCGGGAGCGTGCAGAAGCCTGGCTTGGCGAAGAAGAGCTGGCATTGGCGGCGGTGCTGTATCTGGACGATGAAGCATCGTACAGCGAGGAGCCAGCAAATGTGGATCACAGCATGAGCAGCTTCCACGAAGCCCGTCCAGAAGATCTGGCGTATGTAATCTACACGTCGGGAACGACGGGTAAACCCAAAGGCGTGATGATCGAGCACCGAAGTCTGGTGAACACGGCAGCAGGCTATAGACGGGAATACCAGCTGGATCAGTTCCCTGTGCGGTTATTACAACTCGCTAGCTTCTCATTCGACGTGTTCGTGGGCGATATCGCACGCACAATGTATAACGGAGGCACGATGGTGATTGTGCCGAAGGATGATCGAATTGACCCGTCTCGCCTGCACCACTGGATCAAGCAGGAGCAAGTGACCATTTTCGAATCGACGCCAGCACTGATTGTACCGTTCATGGAATATGTGTACGAACAGGGGCTGGATCTGAGCCAGATGGAGCTGCTCATCACAAGCTCGGACAGCTGTGGTGTAGCGGATTACCGCACGTTGCAGGATCGATTCGGTTCCTTGTTCCGTATCATCAATGCCTACGGCGTGACGGAAGCGGCGATCGACTCCAGTTTCTACGATGAGCCGGTGACGCAACTGCCGCAGACAGGCCATGTACCGATCGGCAAAGCGTGGTTGAATGCGAAATTCTACATCGTAGATACGCAGTTGAATCCGGTGCCGTTTGGGGTACTCGGTGAGCTAGTCATTGGCGGAGTTGGAGTAGCCCGTGGATACTTGAATCGTCCAGAATTGACAGAAGAGAAATTCGTAGACAGCCCTTTCGCCGAGGGTGAGCGGTTGTATCGTACAGGAGACTTGGCACGGTGGATGGAGGACGGGAACGTGGACTTCATTGGCCGGATCGATAATCAGGCGAAAATTCGGGGTTACCGGATTGAGACGGGGGAGATCGAGTCGCAGATGTTGCGGGTGGAAGGCGTACGTGAAGCGGTGGTGATCGTACGAAATGACGCCAAGGGGCAGAAAGCGCTATGTGCGTATTACACCCCAGATCCCGAAGCTGAACTTGTAGTGAGTGATCTGCGCAACGCACTGGCACAGGAATTGCCGGGGTACATGATTCCATCGTATTTCGTAGAGCTGACGGGGCTTCCTTTGACGCCGAACGGCAAGGTAGATCGGAAGGCACTGCCGGCGCCTGAAGGGGAAGCCGGAAGCGGAACAGATTATGTTGCACCGCGCAATGAGCTGGAAACCAAGCTTGCTTCTATCTGGCAGGAGGTACTAGGGCATTCGAAGGCGATAGGCATTCACGACAACTTCTTCGATATCGGTGGTCATTCCCTGCGGGCGACGACGTTGGTCAGCAAGGTGTATAAAGAGCTGAATGTAGATCTACCGTTACGAGAAGTGTTCCGCTATTCCACCATCGAGAGCATGGCTACCGCCATTTCCCGGCTGGATGAGAAGGCATTCGTTGCAATCCCGGTCGCGGATGAACGAGAGGTGTACCCGCAATCTTTTGCTCAAAAACGTCTGTTTATTCTGAATCAACTGGAAGGTGAAGGGCTTAGCTACAACATGCCGGAGGCAATGTTGCTGGAGGGGGAACTGGATCGGACAAGGTTCGAAGAAGTGTTCCGTATGCTCGTGGAGCGGCATGAAATGCTGCGCACCGGGTTTGAAATGGTCGATGGCGAAGCATCGCAGCGGATCTATCCGAACGTTAATTTAACGGTGGAGTTTTATCAGGCATATGAGCAAGAGTCTGAAGAGATTGTTCAGCGTTTTGTCCGTCCGTTTAACTTGGCGAAGCCTCCGTTACTAAGAGTAGGCCTGATCGAGCTTGCTCCGAGACGCCATATATTGGTGTACGACATGCATCATATTATTTCCGATGGTGTCTCCATGGAAATCTTTGTTGAAGAATTTGTCCGCCTGTATGGGGGCGAGTCATTGGAACCTTTGCGTATTCAGTACAAAGACTACACCGTTTGGCAGCATTCGCAGGAGCAGATGCAACAGCTTCAACGTCAGGAGGAGTACTGGCTGGACATGTTCCAAGGTGAGCTACCCGTGCTGGAAATGCCGACGGACTATTCGCGTCCTGCTGTGCAGAGCTACGAGGGTCAGACGTTGGAGTTTTTCTTAGAAGCTTCGAAAACGGATGCTCTGAAACAATTGGCTGCGCAAACAGGTACAACACTGTTTATGGTGCTGCTTGCAGCGTACAACGTACTTCTGCACAAATACTCAGGTCAGGAAGATGTGATCGTAGGTACGCCGATTGCAGGAAGGAACCATAGCGATGTGCAGCCGTTAATCGGGATTTTCTTGAATACGTTGGCGATTCGCTCGTATCCGTCTTCAGAGAAGACATTTCTGTCATACCTGAACGATATCAAGGAAACGACCTTACAAGCTTTCGAGCACCAAAACTACCCGTTCGAAGAATTAGTAGACAAGGTGCAGGTCACACGCGATTTAAGCCGCAATCCGCTATTTGACACGCTGTTTACAATGCAGAATACAGAAAACGATGAATATGAGCTGGAAGGGCTTCGTCTGATGCCATACCCGAGCGCTATGAATACGGCAAAGTTTGATATTAGTTTGGATGTAGGTGAGGAGAACGGCGGCTTGGATTACAGCTTCGAGTATGCGAAGGCTCTATATAAAAGGGAGACGATCGAACGGCTGGCCAAACATTACGAGCAGTTGCTCGTTACGATCGCAAGCCGACCAGATGCGAAGATTACCGAGTTGAACCTGCTGACGACAGCGGAAAAAGAACAAATCCTCGGCGTGTTTAACCCGGTACTGTCGGAAAAAGAAACTGTTCCAGCGGTTGCATTCCACCGCTTGTTCGAGGAGCAGACGGAACTCACGCCGGAAGCAGAGGCTGTCGTGTACGAAAAAGACCGGCTGACGTATGCCGCGTTGAACGAACGGGCGAACCGCTTGGCGGCTACGCTGCGTGCAAGTGGCATCGGCCGGGAGACCCTCGTTGGTATTCTTGCTGAGCGTTCGGTGGATCTGCTGGTCGCTGTGCTGGCGGTCTGGAAAGCGGGCGGAGCCTATGTGCCGCTTGACCCGGATTATCCGACAGACCGCGTGCGCTTCATGCTTGAAGACAGCGGAGCAAAGGTGCTGCTAACGCAAACGTCACTACGGGAGCGTGCAGAAGCTTGGCTTGGCGAAGAAGAGCTGGCACTGGGGACAGTGCTGTATCTCGATGAAAAAGCATCGTACAGCGAGGAGCAAGCAAATGTGGCTCACAGCATAAGCAGCTTCCATGAAGCCCGTCCAGAAGATCTGGCGTATGTGATCTACACGTCGGGAACGACGGGTAAACCCAAAGGCGTGATGATCGAGCACCGCGGTCTGGTGAACACGGCAGCAGGCTATAGACGGGAATACCAGCTGGATCAGTTCCCTGTACGATTATTACAGCTTGCTAGCTTCTCATTCGACGTGTTCGTGGGCGATATCGCACGTACGCTGTATAACGGAGGCACCATGGTGATTGTGCCGAAGGATGATCGGATTGATCCGTCTCGTCTGCACCACTGGATCGAGCAGGAGCAAGTGACCATTTTCGAATCGACACCAGCACTGATTGTGCCGTTCATGGAATATGTGTACGAACAAGGGCTGGATCTGAGCCAGATGGAGCTGCTCATCACAAGTTCGGACAGCTGTAGTGTAGCGGATTACCGCACGTTGCAGGACCGATTCGGTTCGTTGTTCCGCATTATTAATGCCTACGGCGTGACGGAAGCGGCGATCGACTCCAGTTTCTACGATGAGCCGGTCACGCAACTGCCGCAGACAGGCCATGTCCCGATCGGCAAAGCATGGCTGAATGCGAGATTCTACATCGTAGATGCGCAGTTGAATCCGGTGCCCGTTGGGGTACTGGGTGAGCTAGTCATTGGCGGAGTCGGCGTGGCACGCGGATACTTGAATCGTCCAGAATTGACGGAAGATAAATTCGTGGACAGCCCGTTCACCGAGGGTGAGCGGTTGTATCGTACGGGAGACTTGGCACGGTGGATGAACGACGGCAACGTGGACTTCATTGGCCGTATTGATAATCAGGCGAAAATTCGGGGTTACCGGATTGAGACGGGAGAGATCGAGTCGCAGATGCTGCGAGTGGAAGGTGTACGTGAAGCGGTGGTGATCGTACGAAATGACGCCAAGGGGCAGAAAACGCTATGTGCGTATTACAGCCCAGATCCCGGAGCTGAACTTGTAGTGAGTGATCTGCGCAACGCACTGGCACAGCAATTGCCGGGATACATGATTCCATCGTATATCGTGGAGCTGGAGCGTCTACCTCTGACACCGAACGGAAAGATCGACCGGAAGGCACTGCCAATGCCGGAAGGGGAAGCCGGAAGCGAAGCGGAGTATGTTGCACCGCGCAATGAGCTGGAAACCAAGCTGGCTTCCATCTGGCAGGAGGTACTGGGGCTTTCGAAGGCGATAGGCATTCACGACAACTTCTTCGATATCGGCGGCCATTCTCTGCGGGCCACAACGCTGGCGGGCAAGGTGTATAAGGAGTTACGCGTTAACCTGCCACTGCGCGACGTATTCCGTTACTCAACGATTGCAGCGATGGCCGAAGCAATTGCCCGGATGGAACAGCGAGAGCATGAGGCCATCCCTCAGGCAGAAGAGAGAGCGTACTATCCTCTGTCCTCCGCGCAGAAACGACTGTTCATTCAGCACACGCTGGATGGAGCGGATCAGCTTTATAACATGCCAGAGTTGGTGCAATTGGAAGGTGAGTTTGATTTGAAGCGCATGGAAGTCGCCTTGCAGAAATTGATATCCCGGCATGAATCGCTGCGCACCGGTTTTGAAATCGTGAAGGGAGAAGCAGTTCAGCGCATTTACTCACATGTTGATTTTGCTATCGAGCGTTATGAAGCTAATCAAGAGGATGCGCCTCAAATCGAGCAGATTATCCGCAGTTTTGTTCGTCCTTTTGATCTTGGCAAACCACCGTTGCTTCGCGCTGGGGTCATCGAGCTGGAATCGAATCTCCATATACTCCTTTTCGATATGCATCATATCGTGTCCGACGGCGTATCGATGGCGATTGTGATGAATGAGTTCTCGAGCTTCTATGCCGGTGAAGAGCTGCCGCCACTACGCATTCAATACAAGGATTATGCTGTTTGGCAGCAGTCGAAGGCTCACCGAGACCGGATCGGGCGGCAGGAAGCATACTGGCTGAGCACCTTTGAAGGAGAGTTGCCGACGGGAGACCTGCCGATGGACTATGAGCGGTCTGCAATCCGTGACTACGAAGGTATGCACCTGGATTTCGACGTCGAAACTTCTCTATCTGAGCAGCTGCGGCAATTGGCGGTTGAGCATGGGGGCACGCTGTACATGGTACTGCTTGCGGCATATACCGTGTTGCTGTCCAAGTACAGTGGACAGGACGACCTCATCGTGGGTACACCGGTGGCAGGAAGAACGAATACCGATTTGGAATCGGTAATTGGGATGTTTGTCAATACGCTGGCACTCCGCAATCGTCCGTCGGGCAACAAAACGTTCTTGTCCTACCTTGAAGAAGTGAAGGAGACGGCTTTGGGTGCTTTCGAGAATCAGGATTATCCGTTTGAAGAGCTCGTGGAGCGTTTGAATGTGAAGAGGGAACCAGGTCGCTTCCCGTTATTCGATGCCGTTTTTGACTTGCAAAATATCGAAGAACAAGACGTCGAACTGGAAGGGGTACGTCTGAAAAATTATGAGCTTGATCATTTGGAAGAAGCAAAGTTTGATCTGACGCTATTTATGTATGAAAACGACGGAGCGCTGAGCGGTGGCTTCTTCTACGCCACTAAGCTGTTCAAAGAATCGATGATCCGCACCTTGACTGAGAATTACTTGCGTATACTGTCTCAAATTGTGGAGAATCCACAACTTCAACTAAGCCAGATCGAATGTCATCAACCGTCAACTGCCGCCAAGAAGGCGGTCGATACGATCGAATTCGCATTCTAAGCATTCTAATTTGTACAAACAAGTCTCTGTCGTCAAACGGCAATAATGACATGCATCCCAAGGAAGACAGCGAACAACATGCAAGCCCGTAGATGCGCAGACCGAGAAGCAAAAATTCGGATCTGCGCGGGGGCGTGCAGTTACTTCATTTTTAGGGGAGGTACGAATGAAATCTTTGTTTGAAAAGGAAGAAAGGTATTGGAACGGTAAGTTTGATGCCGATGACAGCCTAAGCTTTTTTCCCTATAGTCAATCCTCCAAGCTATCTGTGGGTAAGGGAGCTGCGACCGAGTTGGACTTAATTCTCATTCATCGTATCTTACCGAGTGAGCTCTCGGAGAGGATCATTCGGCTCGCGAACGGTTCGGATTTGGCGATGTATATGATTGTTTTGGCAGGAATAAAAGGCCTGTTGTTCAAATATACAGCGCAGAATAAAGTCCTCGTCGGCATGCCTTCTTATAACGTAAATCCCGATGAGACTCCACCTCCACATGACATTTTAGTGATCAAAACGGCTGTAAGCCATCAGACAACCTTGAAAACGTTGCTCGGGGACATTAAAGCCTCCATTGGTGAAGCGCTAGAACATCAGCATCTGCCTTTTCGTAAAATGGTAGAGCCGCTCCATCTAAACTATACGGAGGACAGCATCCCGGTCATCAACACCGTGGTATCCTTCGGTTCGATTCATCCTGAACCTCTGGGTAATCGGGTAGCGGCCGACACAATGTTTCACTTTGATCGCGAAAATGATTCTATCAAGCTGGCAATCCGTTTTGATGGGCAGCGGTACGAGCATGCGTTAGTGGAACAGGTATCCGACCATTTGGTTAGGCTTCTGTCTTTGCTTGTATTTCAGCCGGATCTGGAGCTTGGACAAGCTGATGTGCTATTCCCAGACGAGAGAGAAACGTTGCTGAATCAATGTAATGAAATGAGAGCCGAGTTTGATCGAAGCAAAACGATTCATGGTTTGTTTGAAGAGCAGGCGGAGCTATATCCGAATAACGTGGCGGCCGTCATGAATGAGCATCAGATGAGCTACCGTGAGCTGAACGGGCGAGCCAACCGACTTGCTTGGAAACTGCGCAAGGTGGGTGTTGAAGCAGATCAACTGGTAGCAATCCTGGCTGAACGTTCGCTTGATATGGTCATTGGTATTTTGGCGATACTCAAAGCAGGTGGTGCCTACGTGCCTGTTGATCCTGACTACCCTGAGGAACGTATCCGATTCATGATTGAGGATTCAGGTGCACCGTTATTGCTGATTCAAAAGCATCTGCATGAGAAGACGGATTTTGCTAGAGCACGCCTTGAATTGGATGATTACGTATGGGGAGACATTGGCGCGAACTCGGCAGGTGCACCGGAAGTATCCAATCTGGAGCCAATTTCCGGGCCGGAAAACCTGGCCTATGTCATCTACACGTCAGGAACGACGGGTAAACCGAAAGGAACATTGATCGAGCATAAAAACGTTGTGCGTCTCCTGTTTAACGACAAAAACCTGTTCGACTTCGGGCCGTCTGACACGTGGACGCTGTTCCACTCGTTCTGCTTTGATTTCTCCGTTTGGGAGATGTACGGAGCGTTGTTGTACGGAGGCAAGCTGGTTATTGTACCACCGCTTACAGCAAAAAATCCAGCTGATTTTCTGGCACTATTAAGCCGTGAACAGGTCACAATTTTGAATCAGACGCCAACGTACTTCTACCAGTTGTTGCGCAAGATGTTGGTAGATCATCCATATGATCTGCACATTCGCAACGTTATCTTCGGGGGAGAAGCGCTCAGTCCGATGCTGCTCAAGGACTTTAAGACGAAGTACCCTGAGACGAAACTGATCAATATGTATGGCATTACCGAGACGACAGTTCATGTTACATATAAGGAAATTACATGGGTCGAAATAGAAGCGGCGAAGAGTAATATCGGTAAGCCCATTCCGACCCTAAGCGTTTACATTCTGGATGAAAACCGTTGCCTTGTACCGATTGGTGTAGCAGGCGAGATGTACGTAGCCGGGGAAGGATTGGCCAGAGGATACCTGAACCGTCCGGAACTGACAGCAGAGAAGTTCGTCGATTCCCCTTTTGCAGAGGGAGAGAAACTGTACCGCTCGGGCGACCTGGCAGCTTGGCTGCCGGACGGAAACATTGAATATCTGGGCCGGATCGACCATCAGGTGAAAATCCGCGGGTACCGGATTGAGTTGGACGAAATCGAGACGCAGCTTCTAAAGATTGCATCTGTGCGAGAAGCCAAGGTTCTTGACCGTAATGATGCGAATGGCCATAAACAGCTTGTCGCATACTACGTCGCCGAAAAAAGGCTTGCGGCGAATGAAATTAAGGGGCAGCTTGCCAAACAGCTTCCAGGGTATATGATTCCTTCGTACCTGGTACAGCTAACACAGATGCCACTGACCTCAAACGGGAAAATCGACCGTAAAGCACTGCCCTCGCCGGAAGAAGTTGAATCTTTAGGCGGCGAATATGTTGCACCGAGAACGCTGCTCGAAATGAAGATTGCCCATGTCTGGCAAGATACACTTGGCGTTCCACAGGTGGGTGTGAAGGATAACTTTTTCGAGCTGGGTGGCAATTCGTTAAGTCTGATGAGGCTTGTTCAAGCTGTTTATGATGAAACGGGCATTGAGATCCCACTGAACCGTGATTTCCAGCATGTAACCGTTGAAGGCATGGCATTGGAAGAGGGAAATTTGGGGCTGGATGAAGGGGGGAACTCCTTCGTTAAACTGAATAAGGCAGGAGATCTAAACGTATTCTGCTTTCCTCCGGGTTCCGGGTTCGGTATTGGTTATCGAGAACTCGCCAGTAGGCTTGATGGACGATTTATGCTCTACGGCATTGATTTTATCGATGATACCGCCAATTACGAGCTCATGCTGAATCGTTATGTGGACGAGGTTGTCCGCGTCCAGCCGGAAGGACCTTACGTGCTTCTTGGTTACTGTTTTGGAGGCAATCTGACGTTTGAGGTAGCTAAAATGATGGAGAAAAGAGGGTATTCCGTATCGGACGTGCTCATGGTGGATTCCTGGATTAAGGACACACTTACGCCTTCTGAAGAGTCAGAGAAAGAGCTTGCAGAAATGCTTGCTGATTTTGACGAAGAAGAGAAGGAATTCATGAGTAACTCACTCGTACGGGAACGGGTTCATCGGAAGGTCCAAGCCACTTTGGCATACGAAGCGCAGCTTATTAATTCAGGTACGATCTCGGCACGGATTTATGAACTGATCGCGAAGGATAGCGAAGCGTTCCGCCTGCAGCACCAATTGCCGTCCTGGCGCAGGGCAACGTTGCAAAATTACGCGGAATACCGACTGGAGGGTGCGCATGAGGAATTGCTGGAACTCACACGCGTAGACGAGACGGCAACCCTCATTCAGGACATCTTGGAGCAAGTTAAATGGCAGATTGAAGCAGAAGCCGGGGTACTGCATGGAAGCTGACCGGGAACTGTCTGTTCTAGAAGATGGCACATTGACGCGCTCCAAACGCCAAACGGCTTACGCCACATGGAAAGCATTTCGCTGGCTAATGTCCTATGTAAGCCGTCACAAAGGCTGGATGATTATCGGTATCTTGTCCGCGATTGCTGCCGCCGTTATCGAGATATGGACAGGAAGTTTGATCGAGCAACTGACCTCTGAGGCCGAGAAGGGGGCAGGGCCAGTCGTACTGCAAATCGTGTATACGGTCTTTGTGGTTATTTTGATCGGTGTGCCTGCGAAGTTTTTCATGAGCTTTGGCGTCGAGCGGAGCAGTGCTTCCGCAGTACAGGATATCCGCAATCATGTCATGCATCACATCGGCAAACTCCGGGTTTCCTATCTGGAAAAGCAGCACTCCGGCGACGTGTTGTCGCGGATGAATAATGACCTGCAGCTTATCCAGCAGTTTATGATTCGGGATCTTGCCCAGTGGTTCTATCATCCACTGTTATTCATCGGTTGTTTTACTTATTTGATCTATCTCCAATGGGAGCTGATGTTGTATAGCCTGCTGTTATTTCCCGTGGCGCTGCTGGTTTCCCAATGGATCGGCAAGCAGCTCGCCCGGTTGACAGAGGAAGCCCAGACCAACATGGGACGAATGAACGTTAACCTCCAGGATACGCTCGGAGGTATGCCTATTGTAAAAAGCTACTTGTTATCCGGTATGTTATCTCGATCCTACCAAGTGTTGCTGCAGATGACAGCTCAAAAAAAGCTGGCTGTGAAAAAGCGGGAGGCCTGGGTTAACCCGCTGCTCTCCACGCTGATGATCAGCCCGATCATTTTCGCAGTCAGTTACGGAAGCTATCTGATCTATCAGGGACAGCTGGGGGCAGGAGAGCTGGTTGCTTTCCTATACTTGCTGAATCTGTGTCTGGAACCGCTGGAGCATATCCCGGAGCTCATCACGCGGACGTTTGAAATGGCTGGTGCGTTGAGAAGGGTCTCCGACATCGTAGAGCAGCCGACCGAAACGGAACATGGTCGTCCGCTTAAGAAAGTGAGCGAAGCACCTATCGAATTTCAGAACGTAACATTCGGGTATGAGGAGAACTCTCCCATTCTGCGGAATGTTAGCTTCTCGGTGCCTGAAGGCAAGACAATCGCGCTTGTCGGAGCGAGCGGTGGGGGGAAAAGCACGGTGTTTAAGCTGGTATGCGGCTTTTATTCGCTTCCAGTGAACCAGGGCATAATCCGTGTATTTGGCAGCTCCATCGACGGAGCCGATCCGGTGGTGCTTCGGTCACATTTTTCCGTGGTGTCTCAGGATTCCTATTTGTTTAGTGGCACGATTGCTGAAAATATCGGATACGGGCGGGAACAGGCGTCAATGGACGAGATTATTGAAGCTGCAAAAGCTGCGCAGGCCCATTCCTTCATTATGCAGCTCTCGGACGGTTACCAGACGTATGTCGGGGAGCGCGGTGGCTTTTTGTCTGGCGGACAGCGTCAACGTATTGCCATGGCCAGAGCTTTTCTGAAGGATGCTCCGGTTCTGCTGCTGGATGAGCCCACGTCGGCTCTTGATCCAGAGTCGGAGAGAGCGGTTCAACAAGCGCTGGACGTATTGATGAAGCAAAGAACAACGATGGTTATCGCCCATCGACTCTCTACGATACAACGTGTCGACGAGATTTGGGTTATGGAACAGGGAGCCATTGTAGAGAAGGGTACTCATGAACAATTGCTGGAGATGAAGGGATTGTATGCCCAGTCTTACTATCAGGAGTTTACAGAGTCTGCCGAGCACAAGGAGGTGGCGTACACATGAAAAAGGGCAGATGGCTCTCGCAAGTAAAGGAACTCGGCTATTTGCTGACGTTTATGAACCGCAAGCACAAAATCCAGTACGCCATCGGCCTTGCTGTAACAGCGCTCACTCAAACATTGTTCCTGATCGCCTTCAGTCTGGTCGTACATAACTTAGTTGATTTCGCGGAGTCCCGAGATACGTCCCTGATGGTGAATGCCTTTATCATTTTGGGCGCGGCACTGTTCCTGGAAAATATAATTTCTCCTTGGTTCATTTATTTGTACCAGCGCAGTGTCGAGTTGACTGTACTGAATATCCGCAAACGCCTTTATGACAAGCTGTGCCGGGTACGGCCGAGATTTCTGGAGCAGACGCATCATGGGGACTTGCTGTCGAGAGTGAACAACGACGTAACAACCGTGGAGTTTACATTTTCGCAGGTTTACTTCGTTTTGTTGCTGCAAATTGTCTTTTGCATCGGCTCCATTGCTTCCATGGTTTTGATCGACTGGAGGTTTGCCGGCGTATCCTTTGTCATTTTGCTGTTGTCTTCCGTGGTCAGCCTGAAATTCGCGCGGGATATTCGTGTCTTGTCCGAACAGGGCCTGCACACGCTCGGTAAAATGACCGAAAAATTCAAAGATTTTATGGGCGGCATTCAAATGGTGAAGCTGTTTCGCATCCGTTCAATTTATAGCCAATATGAGGCATTGAATGAACAGATGACGCAGACACTTCGGCAAACTGCGCAGAAAAACGGCATGCAGGCTGCGGTGAATCATTTTATCAGCTACGTTACGTTCTGTGGCATCATCGTCATCGGCAGTCTTCTTTATGCATACGGACTTATGGGAATGGGTAGCGTGGCCGCTTTGGCCGTTTTGCAAGTGAATCTGACGCATGCGTTGTTGAACTTGGGGACGGTTCTGTCGATGACCCAGAATTCGCTCGCGGGGGCTCACCGCATTCAAGAGGTATTCAGAGAGGAAGAAGAACCGGAACGTCTGGGATCTCCAGATAGCAAACTCGTGTCAGAGGCTGCGGTGGAGTTTCGCGATGTGGAATTTTCCTATCAGTCGGATAAAAAGGTGCTTGCGTGCATGTCCATGCAGGTGTTTCCCGGTCAGGTTGCTGCGATCGTCGGAGCCAGCGGTAGCGGCAAAAGTACGCTCATTAAGCTGTTGCTTGGCTTCTATCCTGTGGATAGTGGAGAAATTCTGATTCAAGGCAAACCGTTTGGTCAGTACACGCTGGACGAAATTCGCAGGCAGATTGCGTACGTCCCGCAGGAACCGTTCTTGTTTACTGGCACCATTGAGGAAAATATTCGCTACGGTAACCCCCATGCAACGGATGAAGAAGTGATTGAGGCAGCCAAAGCGGCGTATGCTCACCATTTCATTCAGGAACTTCCTGAACAATATAAAACATCGGTGGGCGAGAGAGGGACGTCGTTGTCAGGCGGACAGAGACAGCGGATTGCGATTGCCCGGGCGATTCTTAAAGACTCGCCGATTCTACTGCTGGATGAAGCGACTTCTGCGCTGGATAACGAATCCCAGCATTGGGTACAGCAGGCCCTTAATGTATTGATGAAGGGGCGTACTACTATTCTGATTGCACATCGTCTCAGCACCGTGGAACATGCAGATTTGATTACTGTCATGAACGAAGGTACGGTCGTCGAGCGGGGTCGCCATCAGGATCTATTGACACTTGGGGGCTATTACGCCCGTCTGTACAGTTAGATCTACAAACAATCTCTAAAACGGGAGTGTGTCGATGTGAGAGAGAATACCAACAAGCAATACGGATTAACGCAAGCCCAGCGCCGAATATGGTTTATGGAAATTATGAATCCGGGTACGTCCATCACGATGCTTTCCGCAACATACCAGATTACGGGTGAGATTGACACACAGCTTCTAGAGCAAGCAGCAGTAGAGATCGTCAAAACCTATGACGCCTTCCGGATCCGTATTGATGGGGAACTACAAAATCCAACGCAGTGGTTTGAAGAACCGGAGAATGTGCGAGCGAGGATAAGCCACCTCGAATTAGACACAACCGAACAATTTTATACATGGGTAAAAGAAATAACCGAGAAGCCGGTCAGCGTGTTCGACGAACACCTCCACCAATTTACCATTATTCATTTTGCCAACGGTCACGTGTGGCTTAATTTGACGATAAATCATATCATCGCCGATGGCTTGTCTGTTAATGCTCTGCTACATGCTGTGATGGAAAAATATCTGGAGCTGCGCAGTGGCAGAAACATCTCCGGTAGTGCTCAGGTTCCTTCCTATTTGGATTATATTTCTGCTGAACATGAATATGAGCAATCGCAGCGTTATCAAAAAGGGAGGGAGTACTGGCTGACGAAGTACAGCACTTTGCCTGAAACGACCGGCATGAAGCCGGTGCCACCTTTCTCCGTTGGCAGTGAGTCCAATAAACTGGCTATCACATTGGACGGTTCCCGGTATGAACGCATACTTACCTTCAGCGAACAGTATCAGGTCAGCTTATATACGTTATTTTTGTCCGCTATGTATGTCTTATTGTACAAGCTGACCGACAGCACCGATGTTCCAGTAGGTACCGTTTTCGCCAATCGGACCAGCAAAAAGGAAAAAGAAACCATCGGCATGTTCGTCAGCACCGTAGCTACACGGATTCATCTGAATCCAGACGGACACCTGCTCTCCTTAATCCAGACGGTTTCCAAGGAAAATACGGCAGATCTGCGGTATCAGAAATATCCTTATAATCAATTGATCCAGGACTTACGTGAACAACACGGCCGCAACGATCTTTCGGAGCTGTTCCGTACGTCACTGGAATATTTGCCTTTAAACATTGTGGAGTACGACGAACTCAAAGTACGTCTGGAGGCTCACTTTGCTAGACATGAGATGGACGATTTGTTACTTCGCTTCGATCATATGCTGAATGAAGGCCATGTCATTCTCCACGCTTCCTACCGTACCGGTTTGTTTGAGAAGGTCGAGATCGATCGGATTATGGAACAGTATGTAACCGTACTGGACCAGTTTCTTCATACTCCTAAAATGACGGTACGCGAGATTACTTTATTGAGCGAGCAGGAGAGACAGCGTATTCTGGACTTTTTTAACCCACCGATTGCAGAACTGAGCGAGGGAAAAGCGTTTCATCGATATGTTGAAAAGTTTGCACAGGAAATTCCCGATCATCCTGCCGTTGTTTATATGGATAAGCAACTGACTTACGGCGAATTAAACAAGCGAGCCGATCAGCTGGCTTCTCTCCTTCGCGCACAGGGCGTTGGGAAAGAGACGATTACGGGAATCTGGGCGGAGCGTTCAGTGGAACTGCTTGTCGGAGTGCTCGCCGTTTGGAAGGCCGGGGGAGCCTATGTACCGCTGGACCCTGATTATCCGGTAGAGCGAATTGAGTATATGCTGAGCGATAGTGAAGCATCAGTGCTGCTTACGCAGCAACATTTGTTGGAGCAGGCAGGAGTGTGGTTAGCCGATGAGCGATTGAAGCTCCAAGATGTCTTTGCCATGGATGATGAACAGATTTATAACGAGACTGCTGATGGCGTAAAGTTTGAATCTGCCGACAGTGCACCTCAAGATTTGGCTTATGTGATCTACACCTCAGGAACGACCGGACGTCCGAAAGGTGTCATGATCGAGCACGGGAGTCTCATGAATACGGCGGATGCATATCGTCGCGAGTACCGATTGGACCAGTTCCCCGTGCGGCTTCTGCAGCTGGCGAGCTTCTCGTTTGACGTGTTCGTTGGAGACATCGCGCGGACGTTGTATAACGGAGGTACGATGGTGATTGTGCCGAAGGATGATCGGATTGACCCGGATCGCTTATACGGCTGGATTCGGGATCAAAACATTACGTTATTTGAATCAACACCTGCGCTCATCCTGCCGTTCATGCAGCATATTTATGAAGAAGGGCTGGATGTTAGCTCCATGCAGTTGCTGATTACCAGCTCAGATGCTTGCAGTGTCGCCGATTACCGATTGCTACAGACCAGGTTCGGTGGGCAATTCCGCATCATCAATAGCTACGGCGTTACCGAAGCGGCTGTTGACAGCAGTTTCTACGATGAGCCACTGGATAAGCTGCCACCGTCGGGCCATGTGCCAATTGGAAAAGCTTGGCTGAATGCTCGGTTTTACATTGTCGATGCCGCGTTAAATCCGGTTCCTGTAGGGGTTCCGGGCGAGCTTGTCATCGGCGGTGCTGGGGTAGCGCGTGGGTACTGGAAACGCCCCGATCTAACCGCTGAGATGTTTGTTGAGAGCCCGTTTGTGCCGGGCGAACGTCTGTATCGGACAGGCGATATGGCCCGCTGGCTGGAAGATGGCAACGTCGACTTTATTGGCCGGATCGACTATCAGGTTAAAATTCGCGGGTTCCGAATCGAACTCGGAGAAATTGAAACGGCCCTGCTGCAATTCCCGGGCGTCAAGCAGGCTGTGGTGATTGACCGTACGGATGAGCAGGGACAAAAGTATCTGTGTGGCTACGTGGCAGCGGCTGCTACCTTGCAGCTGAGCGATCTACGCTCCCAATTGAAGCAAGAGCTGCCCGCTCATATGATTCCCGCTCGCCTGGTGTCTCTCGATACACTTCCGCTCACACCGAACGGCAAAATCGACCGTAAAGCTCTGCCTGAACCAACGGAAGAGGTAGAAGTAGGACGTGAGTATGTGGCTCCTCGGACAACACTGGAAACAAGACTTGCTCTCATATGGCAGCAGGTGCTAGGTTTTACGCAAGTTGGGGTGCAGGACGATTTCTTTGAACTGGGTGGTCATTCCTTGCGAGCATCCTCACTGGTCTCGAAGATTCGGAAAGAACTGCAAGTCGAAGTTCCGCTGCGAGACGTTTTTCACTACACCACGATTGAACAGTTGGCCCAAAGAATTCGCGGTTTAAGGCAGCAGGAGACATATGAGATTACAAAGGTAGATGAGGCCGAGTATTATCCGGTTTCGTCTGAGCAAAAGCGTCTGTACGTTTTGCGTCAGCTCGACGGAGCCGAGCGCAGCTACAATATGTCGGCAGCGCTTCTTCTCGAAGGCAAGTTGAACCATACACGCGTCCAGCAAGCGTTTCAGGCTCTGATTCAGCGTCATGAGACGCTGCGTACCGGGATTGAACAGGTTCAGGGCGATCTTGTTCAGCGCATCTATGACGAGGTGGAGTTTGCTGTCGATTATTTTCAGGCAAGCGAGCGGGAATTGGATCAAGTGGTGGAAACTTACTATCGCCCGTTTGATCTGACCAAGCCGCCACTTCTCCGTATTGGTCTCATTGAAATCGCCGAGGATCGTCACATTATGCTGTTCGATATGCACCACATCGTCTCGGACGGTATTTCGACCGCACTCCTTTTCGATGAATTCAGCCGCTTATATCGGGGTGAGGAGCTGCCTCCACTACATATTCAATACAAAGATTATGCTGTTTGGCAGCATTCCGAATCTTACGCGCAGTTGCTTCAGCCGCAGAGGGAGTATTGGTTGAGACAGCTCTCGGGTGAGCTGCCAGTCTTGGAATTGCCGACGGACTTCCCACGGCCTGCGGTGCAGAGCTTTGAGGGTCGGACTGTGAAGTTTTATATCGAAAAAGAACGGACGGAGATGCTGAAAGAGCTGGCAGCACGGACGGGAACAACCCTGTATATGGTGCTGCTGTCGGCTTACTCCATCCTTATGCACAAATATTCGGGTCAGGAAGATCTGATCGTAGGAACGCCGATTGCCGGGAGAACACAAGAAGAAGTGCAACCCATTGTAGGGATGTTTATTAATACGCTGGCTATACGTAGTCGTCCGGAGCGTTCCAAGTCGTATCTTTCGTACCTGGAAGAAATGAAGGACATCACACTTGGTGCTTTTGAGAACCAAAATTATTTGTTCGAGGACTTGGTGGAAAGTCTTCAAGTTCCGCGTGCAACGGGTCGGAATCCGCTCTTCGATACGTTTTTCTCTCTGCAAAATACGGAGAATGAACAAATTGTCATTGAGGGGCTGAAGCAATCGTTCTACCCGCTGGAAAACCGAACATCCAAGTTCGAGTTACTTCTGGATATTTCAGAGCTGGACGGTGAGCTCGAATGCCGACTGGAGTACGCTACAGCGTTGTTTAGACAGGAGACAGCAGAACGGTTCGCCAGACATTATGACAAACTGTTAGGTACCATCACAGCGGCACCGGACAGGGATATAGCATCGCTGGATATGCTCACCGAGGAAGAAGTTAGCGTGCTACTGAACGGCTTCAACGATTCGCAGGCCAACTACCCGCGGCAGCAAACGATTCATGGACTGTTTGAGGAGAAGGCGAAACTTTACCCGGACAACGTGGCGGCCATCATGAATGAGTATCAGATGAGCTACCGTGAGCTGAACGAGCGATCCAACCGGCTAGCGCGGAGGTTACGAGCAAAGGGAGTTGTAGCCGATCAACTGGTAGCCATTCTGGCTGAACGTTCGCTTGATATGGTCGTTGGTATTTTGGCGATTCTCAAAGCCGGCGGTGCCTACGTGCCTGTTGATCCTGACTATCCTGAGGAACGCATCCGTTTCATGATCGAGGATTCGGGTGCGCCGTTATTGCTGATTCAAAAGCATCTGCATGAGAAGACGGATTTTGTTGGAATACGTCTTGAGTTGGATGATTACGTATGGGGAGACATTGGCGCGACCTCGGCAGGTGCACCGGAAGCATCCAACCTGGAGCCGATTTCCGGGCCGGAAAACCTGGCCTATGTCATCTACACGTCAGGAACGACGGGTAAACCGAAAGGAACGTTGATCGAGCATAAAAATGTTGTGCGCCTCCTGTTTAACGACAAAAACCTGTTCGACTTCGGGCCGTCTGACACGTGGACGCTGTTCCACTCGTTCTGTTTCGATTTCTCCGTCTGGGAGATGTACGGAGCGCTGCTGTATGGAGGCAAGCTGGTCATTGTACCACCGCTCACAGCAAAAAATCCAGCTGATTTTCTGTCACTGTTAAGCCGTGAACAGGTTACAATTTTGAATCAGACACCAACGTACTTCTATCAGTTATTGCGTGAAGTCTTGGGGGATCACCAGCAAAATCTGCAGATTCGAAATGTCATCTTCGGAGGCGAAGCGCTCAGCCCACTGCTGCTCAAGGGCTTCAAGACGAAGTACCCGGAGACAAAGCTGATCAATATGTACGGCATTACCGAGACAACGGTTCATGTGACATATAAGGAAATTACGTGGGTTGAAATAGAGGCGGCGAAGAGCAACATCGGTAAGCCGATCCCGACGCTGAGTGTATACGTTCTGGATGAAAACCGCCGTCCTGTGCCCATTGGTGTAGCGGGAGAAATGTATGTGGCCGGAGAAGGATTGGCCAGAGGATACCTGAACCGTCCAGATCTAACAGCGGAGAAGTTCGTCGATTCCCCTTTTGCAGAGGGAGAGAAACTGTACCGCTCAGGTGACCTGGCAGCTTGGCTGCCGGACGGTAACATCGAATATCTGGGCCGGATCGACCACCAGGTGAAAATCCGTGGGTATCGGATCGAGCTGGACGAAATCGAGACGCAGCTTCTAAACATCAATGGTGTGGAAGAAGCGGTGGTGCTAGCCCGTCAGGACGAAGAAGGAGAGAAGGCGCTTGTCGCTTACTTTGTGGCGGATCGAACACTGACAGTCAGCGAGATGAGAGCATCTCTGGCTAAGGGGATGCCGGGGTATATGATCCCGTCGTATTTTGTACAATTGGATCGTATGCCGCTGACGTCCAACGGTAAAGTGGATCGTAAAGCACTGCCTGAGCCCCAAGGTGGCATGGAAACGGGCGTTGAATACGTAGCGCCGCGTAACCAGACGGAGGCTCAGCTCGTGAAGATCTGGGAGGAAGTGCTGGGTTATTCCGGCATTGGAGTTCTGGACCATTTCTTCGAGCTTGGAGGTCATTCCTTGCGGGCGACGAGCCTTGTCAGCAAAATTCGGAAGGAGATGAACGTCGAACTTCCGCTGCGCGATGTATTCCGCCATATGACGGTAGAGGCGATGGCCGAGGCTATATCCCGTCTGGAGGAAACGCAACATATTTTCATTCCAAAAGCGGAGGAAAAAGACTATTACGCGGTTTCTTCTGCACAAAAAAGGCTGTACGTCCTGCACCAACTGGATAGCTTGGAGCTAAATTACAACCTCCCAAGCGCGTTGCAATTAGAAGGAGAGTTGGATAAGACCAGAGTGGAAAAAGCGCTGAATTTGTTGATGGCTCGTCATGACATGCTGCGCACCAGTTTTGAAATTGTAAACGGGGAGCCAGTTCAACGTATCCATTCACATGTGGATTTCAAGGTCAAAAAACTTCAGGCAAGTGAAGATCAGGTTGCAGCTATTCTTGAAGACTTCATTCAGCCTTTTGATCTGAGCCAGCCACCTTTGCTGCGTGCACTCATGATCGAACTGGAACAAGAGAAATTTTTGCTCGCATTGGATATGCATCATATATGTTCCGATGGCCTATCCATGGACGTGCTGTTGCGTGAATTTGTACAACTTTACAATGGGGAAGTATTACCCGAGCTACGGATTCAATACAAGGATTATGCCGTTTGGCAGCAATCCGAGGAGCAACAGCAGCAGATCAGACGACAGGAAGAATACTGGCGCGGAGTATTCAGCTCCGAGCTTCCGGTTCTTGAGCTGCCCCTTGACTTTACGCGCCCAGCTGTTCAACAATTTGACGGTCAGACGCTCACATTTACGCTAGATGCTGAGAAAAGTGAAGCGCTCAAGCGCCTTGCAGGGGATACGGAGGCAACGCTGTACATGCTTCTGCTAGCTGCGTATTCCGTTTTGCTGCATAAATACGCAGGACAGGAAGATATCATCATTGGTACGCCAGTTGCTGCCCGTTCCCACAACGACTTACAGCCAATTATCGGCATGTTCGTTAATACGTTGGCTCTTCGCTTGAACCCTGCAGCGGAGCGGACATTCTTGGATTACTTGCAGGACGTGAAGGAAACGACGATTGGCGCTTACGAGCATCAAGACTATCCGTTTGAGGAACTGGTAGAAACTATTCAGGTGAGCCGAGATTTAAGCCGCAATCCGCTGTTTGACACCATGTTTTCTTTGCAGAAGCACGAAAGCCTGGATTTAACGCTGGGGGGCTTGCAATGGTCGTTGTTCGACATCGAGGAAAAGACGGCGAAGTTTGATCTTAGCTTGGATATTGTCGAAGCGAAACACGAGTTGGTTTGCAAGATCGAGTACGCTACTTCATTATTCAGACCCGAAACGATGATACGTCTAGCGGGACATTATGAGCAGCTTTTGGCGTCAATCCTATCTCAGCCGGGAGCGCGGATAGCAGATCTGAATTTCTTGACGGAAAACGAACAGCATGATTTGTTAGTTGGATTCGACGTGTCGTCTTCGGCTCTCGCGAAACAATCCATCACAGAGGGTACAAGCTTGGAGACGTGTGAATTGTGGAGAGAGAAAACATTCCACGAGCTGTTTGAGCAACAGGTGGAGCGTACTCCAGAAGCACTGGCGGTTGTCTACGAAGATAGCAAGCTGACGTATGCGGAGCTGAATGCCAAAGCAAATCAATTGGCGTATGCATTGAGATCGCACGGGGTGAGACCCGAGCAGGTGGTTGGCATTCTAGCCGACCGTTCGGTGGAGTTATTGATCGGGGTACTTGCTGTATGGAAAGCGGGTGGCGCTTATGTCCCGCTTGACCCCGACTACCCGGCAGAACGGATCGAGTACATGCTTGCGGACAGCAGGGCATCGGTGCTGCTTACGCAGACTCGCCTGATGGGGCAAGCAGAAGCTTGGCGCTGCGATGAAGCTCTAGTGCTGGAGATGGTGCTGGCGCTTGACGACGCTTCGACATACAGCCTCGGTGCCGCGGAAACGGCTGTGGGTATGCAATCCTTGGCGCAAGCAGAAACGGAAAAGGCTGCTCTCGAATCCTCTGCAACGGTAGAAGCCGAGGAGACCCGGCTGACGGTGGATTCTGCATTGAACCCGGCAAATGTGAACAAGCCGAGCGATTTAGCGTACGTTATCTATACCTCTGGTACAACAGGTCGTCCGAAAGGTGTGGCAGTGGAACACCGTAGTCTAGTGAACACGGCGGATGGCTATCGACGAGAATATCACCTGAATGAGTTCCAAGTCCGGCTTTTGCAGCTCGCCAGCTTCTCGTTCGATGTATTTGTTGGCGATATTGCCCGGACACTGTACAACGGGGGAACGATGGTCATCGTGCCGAAGGACGACCGCATTGATCCAACCCGCCTTTACAGCTGGATTCGTGATTATGCTATAACGGTGTTTGAATCCACTCCAGCACTAATCGTACCGTTCATGGAGCATGTGCATACCGAGGGTCTGGATCTCAGCTCCATGCAGTTACTGATTACAAGTTCGGATGCGTGCAGCGTATCGGATTACCGCACTTTACAAGAGCGCCTTGGTTCACAATTCCGTATTATTAACAGCTATGGCGTAACAGAAGCGGCGATTGACTCCAGCTTCTATGACGAGCCGTTGGAGAAGCTGCCGAAGATGGGCAGCGTGCCAATCGGGAAAGCGTGGCTGAATGCCAAGTTCTATATTGTGGATGCAAATCTAAAGCCGGTGCCCATTGGAGTACTCGGCGAGCTAGTTATCGGCGGTGTGGGTGTAGCCCGCGGTTATTTGAACCGCCCGGATCTGACGGCGGAGAAATTTGTAGAGAGTCCGTTCACCGCTGGAGAACGTCTGTATCGAACAGGTGACTTGGCACGCTGGATGCCGGATGGCAATGTGGATTTTATCGGTCGGATCGACAACCAGGTTAAAATTCGCGGTTATCGGATCGAACTCGGAGAGATAGAGTCGGCTATGAAAAACGTTACTGACGTGCGTCAGGCCCTTGTTATTGATCGAACAGACGAGCGGGGCCAGAAATATTTATGCGGGTATGTCGTAGCGGATTCCAGTTTTGATCTGCGTGGGCTTGTATCTCATCTGGATGCGGTGTTGCCTACTCATATGGTGCCTTCTCGCATCATGCGCTTGGATCAAATGCCGCTTACTCCGAACGGAAAGATCGACCGTAAAGCACTGCCTGTGCCGGAAGGGAGTATTCGTACAGAGACTGAATACACAGCGCCCCGTACTCCTGCCGAACAAGCACTGGTGTCGGTCTGGCAGTCAGTACTAGGTGTGCAACAAGTCGGTACGAAGGACAATTTCTTTGCGCTCGGTGGGGATTCGATCAAAGCTCTGCAAGTATCGTCCCGTCTTCTACAAACGGGGTACAAGTTAGTTATGAAAGATTTATTCCATTACCCGACGATCGCCACCCTTAGTTTGCAGTTGCAGACGGTGGAGAGGACAGCAAGTCAGGCTGAAGTGACGGGAGAGGTCATGCTGACCCCGATTCAACGCTGGTTCTTTGAACAAAAGCCAGTCGATGTGCATCATAGCAACCAGGCGTTCATGCAGTTTTCCAAGCACGGTTATGATGAAGAAGCTGTACGTGAAGCGGTACATCAGCTTGTTGTGCATCACGATGCTCTTCGTACGGTTTATTATCAAACGGAGAATGGGTATACGGCTTGGAACCGCAGCGCTGGGGAGAATGAAGCCCTGTTCGATCTGGAAGTTGTTGATTTCAATGGAGTCCACAATGATGTGAAAGAACGGATAGAGGCTAAGGCAAATGATATTCAAGCGAGCATTAATCTGGAAGACGGCCCGCTAGTGAAGCTCGGCTTGTTCCGCTGTCCAGAAGGAGACCATCTGCTCATCGCCATTCATCATCTGGTTGTAGACGGAGTATCTTGGCGAATTCTGCTTGAGGATTTTGCTACTGGTTATGAGCAGGCACTGCAAGGGCAGCCAATTCGTCTGCCGCTCAAAACGGATTCATTCCAAACATGGGCGAAACAGCTCGCTGATTATGCAAACGGCACAGTGATGGATAGGGAAAGAGAGTTCTGGCAGGATATCGAGCAATTAAGCTACGAACCGCTTCCTAAAGATTTTGAACAAGGTAGATCCAAGCTGAAGGACAGTGGCGTTGTTACTGTTCGCTGGTCGGTAGAGGAAACCGAACAGCTGTTGAAACAGGCGCATCGTGCTTATCATACGGAAATGAACGATCTGTTGCTGACCGCACTTGGTAGAGCGGTACAAGCTTGGAGTGGTCATGACCGCGTGCTGGTCAATCTTGAAGGCCACGGCCGGGAAGATCTTTTGCCGGATGTGGACATTACACGTACAGTAGGCTGGTTCACAAGCCAATTCCCTGTTGTATTGGAGCAGGTTCATCTTCAGACGCTTGGTCATCAGGTGAAACAAGTGAAGGAAAGCTTGCGCCGCATTCCGAACAAAGGAATCGGGTACGGCATCTTGCGTTATTTGTCCACTCCACGGGATGGTCAATGTTTCGATTTGGAACCGGAGATTAGCTTTAACTATCTGGGTCAGTTCGACCAGGATTACGAAAGTAGCGGCTCGCAGCCGTCTCCGTTCAGTTCTGGCTCTGATTCAAGCCCGAATGCAGTGATGGATTTTGTCCTCGATATGAATGGAATGGTATCGGAGGGCGAGTTGGAGCTCACGATCCGTTATGGAGAAACTCAATATAAGCGAGAAACGATAGAGCGCCTGGCAACCCTGCTTCAATCAAGCTTGAGTGAAGTCATCAGCCATTGTGTTTCGAAGGAGAAGCCGGAGCTTACACCTAGCGACGTACTGCTTCGGGATGTAACGGTGGAAGAATTGGATCAGCTGGCTGAACAAACGGCAGCACTCGGCGAAATGGAAAATGTATATAACCTGACTCCACTGCAAAAAGGGATGTTGTTCCATAGCCTGCTGGATGTCGATTCAGAAGCTTACTTCGAACAGGTAACCTTTGATTTGTACGGCAGCCTGAATGTTGAAGCGTTCACGAAGGGATTGGATACACTGGTGCAGCGGAATGAGGCACTTCGTACCAACTATATTACTGGCTGGAGAGACGAGCCGATTCAGGTGGTATTCCGTGAGCGTAAGTGTGAAGTGCACTTCGAGGACATTCGTTCGGTAGGCATCGAAGACTCGGAGAAAACGATAGCCGAATTCGTTCGTGCGGATAAAGCGAACAAGTTTGATTTGGCTCAGGGCGCTCTGATGCGAGTGACCGTTTTGCGTACGGGTGACGAGTCCTACCATGTGATCTGGAGCCACCATCATATATTGATGGACGGCTGGTGCATGTCCTTTATGATCAAGGAAGTGTTCGACACCTACTTTGCGATTCAGGAACAACGGTCGCTGGAGCTCCCTCCAGTTACCTCGTACTCTCGGTATATCGAATGGCTGGAAGCTCAAGATGCCGCTAAAGCTTCGCGTTACTGGTCAGAGTATTTGGCGGGATACGATCAGCAGACCAATCTGCCTCAGGCGAAAAGGCAGCTGAAGCAGGGTGCTTTTGAAGTAGCCGAAATTGACGTGGAACTGACCAGGGAATTGACTGGACAAATCGAGCGAGTGGCACGCCAGCAACAGGTGACAATTAATACGTTTATGCAGACCGTGTGGGGTCTGGTTCTGCAGATATACAACAGCAGTGAGGATGTCGTGTTCGGCTCTGTAGTGTCCGGGCGTCCGGCAGAAATTCCGGGTATCGAGAGCATGATCGGCTTATTTATTAATACGATCCCGGTTCGCATTCAGGGCAAAGCTGAAGAGACGATCGCTTCTATCTTGCGAAAAACTCAGGATCAAGCGCTGGCATCAGGCGTTTATGAGACCTATCCACTGTTCGAAATTCAGTCCCTGAGTGAGCAAAAACGCGACTTAATCAACCATATTATGGTCTTTGAAAATTATCCGATGGAAGAACAGATTGAGCAGGTTGTCGGTGGGGATCAAGAAGCGCTGAAAATCGCTAATATCCGGTCACCGGAGCAAACAAACTATGACCTGGACATTACCGTTATTCCGGAAGATCATATGTTGCTGCGGTTTACGTACAATGCGCTGACATTCAGCGAGAAAGATATCCGATCGCTTCACGGTCATTTTGCTCGGGCACTGGAGCAAGTTGCAGCTAATCCGAACATCTGTGTGAAGCAGTTGGCGTTATTAACAGCAGCGGAAAAAGAGCACATTCTCGGCAGATTTAATCCGTCGCAGTCGGAATCAGAAACTGTTCCAGCGGTTGCATTCCACCGCTTGTTCGAGGAACAGACGGAGCGTACGCCGGAAGCTGAGGCTGTTGTGTACGAGAATGACCGACTGACATACGCGGAGCTGAACGAACGGGCGAATCGCTTGGCGGCTACACTGCGCGCAAGTGGCATCGGTCGGGAAACCCTCGTCGGTATTCTCGCCGAGCGTTCGGTGGATCTGCTGGTCGCTGTGCTGGCGGTCTGGAAAGCGGGCGGAGCCTATGTGCCGCTTGACCCGGATTATCCGGCAGACCGCGTGCGCTTCATGCTCGAAGACAGCGGAGCGAAGGTGCTGCTGACGCAAACGTCACTACGGGAGCGTGCAGAAGCTTGGCTTGGCGAAGAAGAGCTGGCACTGGCGACGGTGCTGTATCTGGACGATGAAGCATCGTACAGCGAGGAGCCAGCAAATGTGGCTC
>JAFWEX010000039.1 GCA_017512705.1 Paenibacillus sp. | reverse complement strand
TTCATGAGAGATGCTGTTTAATCTTAATCACTCCAATTATATTTCTACTAAATAGAGACAGAAAAAGGTGACTGGTTTCAGTCACCTTCTTCTTCTGTCTATTTAACCTTCTTTAAAGCGTAACTGTCTGTTTGCCAATACGGGCTGGAACAAGATCATTCTGAATAATGTCCTGATACGACTCACGGCGTACAACTACATCACCTTGACCGTCTTTCACAAACACAACCGCTGGACGACGAATCCGGTTATAGTTGCTCGCCATGGAGTAGTTATATGCTCCTGTGCAAGCTACGGCAAGCAAGTCGCCACTTTCCACTTTAGGTAAGTCGAGATCCCAGATCAGCATGTCACCGCTCTCGCAGCATTTACCTGCGACAGATACGGTTTCTGTGGCTGCTTCATTTGCACGATTCGCCAGCACAGCTTCATACTTGGATTCGTACAATGCAGGGCGTGGGTTATCCGTCATACCGCCGTCTACAGCTACATATTTTCGTACCCCTGGAATGTCTTTGCTAGTACCAACGGTGTAAAGCGTCGTCCCTGCTTCACCTACGATACTGCGGCCTGGCTCAACCCAAATTTCAGGTACAGCATAACCAATTTGTGAAAAATGATTTTTCACGGCATCCGTAATAGCCTTCACGTACTGAGCCACTTCAAGCGGTGTATCTCCGTCGATATAACGAATGCCGAAGCCGCCACCCAGGTTTACCACTTTGAATGCCACATTCAAGCGCTCATATACACTTGATGCAAATGCAGCGACACGTTGTACCGCCATCTGGAACCCTTCAACCTCAAAGATCTGGGAACCGATGTGAGAGTGTACACCCAGCAGTACCAGATTTGGCTGTTTGGATGCCAGTTCAATCGCTTCAAATGCGGTACCATTACCAATATCAAAACCGAACTTGGAGTCCGTCTGTCCTGTCGAAATATATTCATGGGTATGGGCTTCAACGCCAGGAGTTACTCGAAGAAGAATGTTCACTTTACAATTTTTGTCGGCTGCAACTGCTTGAAGCAGATGCAACTCGTTAAAGTTGTCAACTACGAAACATCCGATCTCCGCATCTAGAGCCATCTCGATCTCTTCCAGCGTTTTGTTATTGCCATGGAAATGAATACGCTCGGCCGGGAAACCTGCCTGCAGAGCTGTAAATAACTCTCCATCCGATACGACATCGAGAGAAAGTCCCTCCTCCGCTACAAGGGCGCACATCGCCATTACACAGAATGCTTTGCTTGCATAAGCAACCTGGAAACCCAAACCTGACGCGCGGAATGCTTCCATATATTCTCTACAGCGCTCACGAACCAATTGCTCATCCACAACATAGAGCGGTGTTCCGAATTGCTTCTTCATATCCGTAACGTCTACTCCACCAATCTCCAGATGGCCTTGCTCATTTATTCTACTTGTACCGTGTAAATACATCGTCTGCATTCCTCACTTTTTATATACTGGAACAGCTATTATTCCATAGATTTTATACCAGTATAACAAATAAAGTGAAGAGATAAATGGATTTTTAGGAACATCATTTGTGTTTTTTTACTTTTTCACAGTTCGCCATCAGGATTATCGGACATCTTGGTATTGTCACGTGGTTTGTTGAACGACGGCCGTTTCTTGCTGACAAGCAAGGGTAACCTGAACAAGAAATTGCCAAATGCCTTTGCATTAAACGGAATAAATGGCCACAGATATGACGAGTTGTAAGAACGGTGAATCGTCATGGCCACAATGAGTATCGTCGTTCCAACGACGAGACCTGGCACCTTAAATATCGCAACCGCGACGAGTAATAACAACCTGACCAATCGATTGGCTAGTCCTAGCTCATAACTCGGTGTAGCAAACATTCCAATCGCTGCAATAGCCATGTATAGCACAACCTCATTAACAAAATACCCTGTTTTCACCGCGATATCTCCAACCAGAATCGCTGCAATCAAACCCATGGCCGAAGCCAGTGGTGTTGGTGTATGAACCGCAGCCATCCGCAACAGGTCTACCCCAAGCTCAATGAGCAGAAACTGCAAAATAATCGGTAATTTCACATTTTCCTGAGGGCCAATGAAATCCAGTCCCATCGGTTTGAGCGAGGGCTCGATGACCATTAGCATCCACAACGGAAGCAGGAACAGCGAGATCAGAATTCCAGCAAATCGTACCCAACGCAGGTAGGTTCCCATCAAAGCCGTCTGCCTGTTTTCTTCCTCATGTTCACACAGATCAAAAAACGTCGTAGGCAGGATCATTACACTGGGAGATGTATCTACAAAAATAACGACTCGTCCTTCCAGCAAGTGGGATGCTGTAACATCAGGACGTTCCGAATAACGAACCAGGGGGAACGGATTCCAGCCTTTGTTAATAATCGCTTCCTCCAGTTGTTTGTCGGCAGCTGGAATACCGTCAATATCAATGCGCTGTATTTTTTCGCGTACCGTATCCACCTGAACCTTATCCACAATATCATCAATGTAGACTACACATACTTCGGTTTGAGTTCTCCGGCCAACCTGCATAATCTCAAACTTTAAACCGGGGTCACGTATTCTACGTCTCACTAGAGTCACATTGGTCAGCAATGTTTCAGTAAAACCATCTCGTGACCCACGAACTACTCGTTCAAGGGACGGCTCTTCAGGTGACCGAACTGGATAACTCCGGGTATCCATAATGAGAGCAGCGCGATCTCCTTCGACAAACAGAGCACTCATTCCGGACAGCACCTTGTTAATGACAGCACTCATCTTCTCTACACGCTCCACCTGAATATGAGGAATGTAACATTCGAAATAGGACTTGAGCGCATGTTCAGATATTTGATCCGGCGAGAGATAGGTTAACCTTTTTAACACTTCCAGTAGAATTTCATCCTTGGCAAAACCACTTAACATCAGCAGTCCTACGTGTTTGCCCCCGAGCACCATCTCCCTAAGCGTAACATCAAAAGACTCACCTAGCCCCAGTACTTGTTTAAGCGTATTTTTGTTATCATTCATGCGTGGAGAGATGCCATCGTTCTCTTGCCAGTATTGAATGGATTCCTCAATGCTATCGGACATCTCGTTTTGCTTTTTTTTCTGGTATGCTCTCTCTTCTTCCTCCTTCCGTATCTCATAAGTAGACTTGTGGTTCGTCTCTCCGGTATTTCCTTCACCTTGCTCATCGTGTTTCATTTGATCTTTGCGTTCGTCCATTTTCTTCCTCCTTTAACCTGTCCTACCCCTTCACTTCTGATATATTAAAAAGTCAAACAATGAACCTGTCACTTTTCCCAGTATCATTGCGAGTAACAATCCAAACAAATACGACCTCATCCCCAACCTTTTGGCCAATACAGGTAATACATTCAATACTTCAGTCAGCGCCGCTGCCAGCAAACCGATAAATACACCGCAAAACAATCCGACAATAGGACTTAGCAATATAACCCCATGCATCTTCCAATGCCAAAAATCAGCTACCGTTCCCAGTAGTGAACCTCCGATCAGAGCTCCTTCATACCAATGCGTCTTGTCATAGGACTGTGTAACTTGGGCCAGTCTCGGAATCATGTCCAGTACTAGGATGAGGGCAATCACACCACTCCCCACAGCAACGCCTCCGGCGATACCAAGCACAATGCTGATCGCTCCGTTAAGCACGCCCATCGTCATTCAGCTCCCTGTGATGTTTCTCATGCATACGTTCGCTCTCTTCGATCACGACATATTGATCCACATTTTGCTGATACAGGAACATCTCTACTTCGAGCGGTGTAGGTTCTTCATTCCACTTCTTCTTGAACAGATGGTTGAAAAAAACAGCCATACCGAAGCCAATACCAAGGGAATAGGCGAGCTGAAACAAGTACGGGTGCTCATCCCGGTGTCCTGTGAGCATCTCTACGATACGAATCTGTACTTCCTGCATATTGACGTCAGCATGGAAGTTCATAATGGTCAGCGCTGAGCCAAAGAACAGCAACAACCATACCAAAATAAACAGTGATTTGGACGGCTTGCCATTGCCTGCCATCACTTCAACTAGTGTATGACCCGCCCCCATCAACTCCACGTTTGCATTCGGCAACAACTGCCGAATCCGGGGAATAATCTGTAAGATGTCTATGAGGATCAGGTTGCCGTCCTCGGGTCCGGGACGCAATAGTACCAGCTCCATTAGCCTGTCTTCCTGATCCTCGGATGAGGCCAGTACGTGGGCAATATCTCGCAGTTTGACCGCTCGCCCTCTCTGGATGCGAATTCGGCTGCGCATGCGAACGTAGACCGTTGGAGTGGGTGTCTGTGACATCCAAAGCACTCCTTTACTGCGTAATTTAGGTTAGTATTTGAAGATTGTGCAAATTTATTACATTTAGGTTGGAAAAGAGTGATGAGGGCGGTGGGGCGCTACGGGATGGATCGGTATCGGGCCCTGGTTATCCCCGGATTTCTGATTTTCTCCTTTCCAAGGAGGAAATCCCGTGATAAACGTGCACGCTTCGCTCCTTTTACCGATTCCATCCCTCCGCTGGTCTGCCGCCCTCTCTTTTCCAAAGCAAATGAAAGAAACTTGCGGGTGGTGGGCAGGGGAAAAGATTAATAACCAGCGCCATATTTTGAATTGTGCTCATATCACTGCTGCTCCGTAAAACTACAGTACATGCAGGAAACTGCCGATTATTCTAGAAAGTTATTTAAAACGGTTTTTGAAAGTGAGGTCTGAAATGATGAGTAAGCGTCCCGCACGCTCCATGCAAAGTCTTGATCTATAAACAACGGCGGTTGTTTGTATGGAGCTGAGGTAATAACCGTCTTAATATCAAATTCGGTAACTGTTTATAGATAGGCTTTGCAACCTTGAATTTTATATTTTAGGAGCAGAGCGATCATGAAATATGTAAACGCCGATGTCATTTTACCAGAAGAACTATTAATAGAAATACAGAAATATATTCAAGGCAGTATGGTCTACATTCCAATACCTGAAGGCCACAGAAAGAAGTGGGGAGAAAATTCGGGAAGTCGCACATATTTAAGCCAAAGAAACGAGGCAATACGTCAACAATATTCCGATGGATTAACGATTGCTGCACTCTCTGAAGAATATTGTCTTTCTAGCGATAGTATCAAAAAAATTATCTATTCAAAAAAGTAAGGCATATAAAATCACATCATATTTTTATGGTGTGATTTTTTGTGTGCATTAAATTTTTCTAATTATCTTTTATATATTTTTTAAGATGCGCCTTTGCTACGCTTGAAGAAATAACTTTATAGGAGGAGCGGCTTGTGATTCTAATTACAAAAGCTGAACAACAAGATAAATCTATTCTAAAAAATGTAATGACATTATTCCTTCATGATTTGTCCGAATTTAATCAAGACATCGAGATGAATCCCCAAAATGGTCTATTCGAATTAGATGTACTGGATTGGTTCTTTGAAAAGGAAGGATTAACACCGTACTTTATACGCTTGCACGATCAAAAAATTATAGGTTTCATTTTGGTTCAAAGCGGCTCCTTCTCTAATCAAGAATTTGCTGATTATGTTTTGAATTCATTTTTCATCATGAAAAACTATCGCCGGCAGGGTTTAGGCAGGGCTGCATGTAAAGAGTTGTTCAAACATCTTCCTGGGAGATATGCTGTTGGTCAACTTACAACAAACATTCCTGCAATTCAATTTTGGAAAAATGTATACACATCATTCGATATAGATTTTTATGAACAAGAGGAGAAAGAAGACAGTCAAACGCTCATCTATCAATACTTTAAAGTCTGAAAATAAACATTTAACATCTGTGATCTTTTTTCAGAATTATAGAATTCAAGAACGAAGGAGTGATCCTAATGGAGATCATTGCGGCAGATCAATCACACCACGAATATATCCAAGAGCATGACCACCATATTTTAGAGAACCTGATCCTACCGAAACTTTTGGCTAATGAGATCTATATCATACAAGATGAAGAAGAGAACAATATTGGATGGATTAGGTACAGCTTTTTTTGGGACAACACACCTTTTATGAATATGCTCTGGATTGAAGATGTACATCGAAATGAAGGTATAGGTACGAAAGCGGTTCTTTTCTGGGAAAATGAAATGAAGAAGCAAGGATTTACTTTGGTCATGACGTCTACATTAGCCAATGAAGGGGCGCAGCATTTTTATAGAAAATTAGGCTATCGAGATTCAGGATGTTTGATTCTTGAGGACGAACCTTTGGAAATCTTACTCACCAAGAAACTGAAGTAACTTTATCCAAACAAATATTAAAACGACAAATAACCTCATCGCTAAATAACGCGAATTGAGGTTGTTAGTTGTCGTATATTGATGATTCTTCACCCATACCGATGAATAGGTCAGCCCTGAATCACTGCGCGATCTGATCGCGGATGGATTGCAATATTTTTTTCTCCAACCGTGAGACCTGCACTTGGGATATACCCAGCCTGCTGGCCACTTCGGATTGCGTTTGATCTCGATAGTATCGCAGATACACGATGAGTCGTTCTCGCTCACTGAGACCTCCGATCGCTTCATTCAGCGCCAACTTGTCAAACCATTTCTCCTGAGATTCGTCTGCGATCTGATCCATCAGTGTAATCGGATCACCATCATTCTCAAATACGGTCTCATGAATGGAGGTCGGTGGTTTGTTGGCTTCCTGGGCGAATACCACTTCTTCGGGAGTAACCCCGAGTTCAGCAGCAACTTCCTTAATGGTTGGCAGTCGATCCAGATGTTTGGACAGCTCGTCCCGCTTTTTGCGAACTTTGTTCGCCATCTCTTTCAGCGAACGACTAACCTTCAAGGTTCCGTCATCACGCAGAAAACGCTGAATCTCACCAATAATCATCGGTACCGCATACGTCGAGAACTTTACGTCATAACTGAGATCAAATTTGTCCACTGACTTGAGTAGACCGATACAACCAATCTGGAACAGATCCTCTGGTTCATATCCCCTGTTCATAAAACGCTGCACGACGGACCAGACGAGTCTGATGTTGCAGTTCACCAGCGTATCCCGTGATTCATGGTCACCCGACTGACTGAGCGCAATCAGCCGTTTGACCTCGGCATCGTCCAAATAGGTCTGTGAAGATGGTTTCACTTCAGCATCCATAAGAATACCAACCCCTAATTATACAATGCTTTCTTGGATTCAATCCTTTTTTTCATCTTGATGGAGGTGCCTCTGCCGGGCTCGCTGCTGACTTCGAATTCATCCATGAAATTTTCCATAATCGTGAAGCCCATACCCGACCGCTCAAGTTCGGGCTTGGACGTATACAGCGGCTGTTTGGCGAGATCCAGATCCTCGATGCCTTCACCGCGATCCTCTACAATGATCGTAATCATATCTTCACGAATCTCGGCCTGAATCGTCACAACGCCTTCCGGATCGTTATTGTATCCATGGATGATGCTGTTGGTCACCGCTTCGGAGACGACCGTTTTCAGATCGCTGAGCTCGTCCATCGTGGGATCAAGCTGCGAGATAAAGGCCGCCACGGTCACCCGTGCAAACGATTCATTCTCCGACTTGGCTGCAAATTGCAGATTCATGAAATTTGTTCCTGTCCCTTCATTCATGAGACGACCTCCAGACCTGAGAGAGCAGTTCCCTCATTTTCGTATATCGGCATGATCTTGAACAATCCCGACATTTCCAGCAAACGGTATATCGACGGATTCACATCACAGATAACCATTTTTCCGCCTTTATTTTTGATCAATTTGTATCTTCCCAAAATAACACCCAGACCAGAGCTGTCCATAAATTGCAGGTCTTTCAAGCTCAGTACGAGATGCTCACATTGTCTGCGCTGGATGGCTTCATCCATCTGCATCCGTACCATATCCGCTGTATGGTGATCCAGCTCCCCGGATAATCGTACAATCAAAATCCCGCGGTGATGCTCCATGTTCACATTCAAATTCACGTTTGCCCACTCTCCTCCCTGTCTTGAACAAGGATTTCTACGTTGCCAAAAGCTTTTCCTGCCCCCCGACAAAACTAGAAGAAAACCCCTAATTAACTACAAAAACTGTTCAAGTGACAGGGTGAAGAGCGTTTCCTGCCGCTTAATCGAACAAATTGGAGGTTGTACGCTTGAACAGCTTCCACCAGCCAGCTTTACCCACATCCTGTGGGGCTTGAATGTCGAATTCTTTAATCACTTCGTTTCCTTGGTAAACGACGAGCTTACCTACGCTTTGACCTGCCTTGACCGGAGCTTTTACTTCGTTTGGTACAATTAATTCATGCCGGATATCCGTTGACTTGGCTCCTTTACGCATCAGAACACTGTAGTTCTGAGCAGCATTCAGCGGCAGCTCAGCAACATCACCTTTCTCAATCTTCAGACTTCCCAACAGATCACCTGCTTTGTATAATGCTTTCATCGTGTATTGTGCAAATGCATAATCAAACATGCCGGAGACTTCACTGTTCCGGGTTTTCGTATTCGGTTCGCCAAGAACAACAGCAACTACACGAAGTCCATCTTTGGACGCCGTAGCCGACAGACAGAATTTCGCCTCGGAGGTATAACCTGTTTTCAAACCGTCTGCTCCCTGATAAAAGCGCACCAGCTTGTTTGTATTCACGAGCCAGAACGGCTTCTCGGAGTCTTTACGTAAGTAGTCCTGGTAAGCACCTGTATACTTTGTAATTCCTTGATGCTTCAACAATTCACGGCTCATCACTGCGATATCGTGTGCAGAGGAATAATGATTAGCCACAGGCAGACCGTTCGCGTTAGCAAAACGTGTATCCTTCATACCCAACTCCTGTGCGCGCTCATTCATCATCTGTACAAAGGCTTCTTCCGAGCCGGCCAGCTTCTCAGCCATGGCTACAGACGCATCATTACCAGAAGCCATTGCGATGCCTTTTAACATGTCATCCACGCTCATCTCTTCACCGGGCTCCAGAAAGATCTGTGAACCGCCCATTGACGCCGCGTATTCACTCGTTCTAACCTTATCTGTTAATTTCAGCTTGCCTGAATCAATCGCTTCCATCGTAAGCAGCATGGTCATGATTTTCGTAATACTTGCCGGAGGCAGCTGATCATGGCTGTTTTTCTCATAAATAACGGTTCCGGTATCTGCATCCATCAAAATAGCTGAAGTTGCCGATGGAGCCAACTCCGCACCTCCAGCGGCCTTTGGTGCTTCTTCAGCCATAGCTGATGATGTCATTAGGGGCAGCAGAATACAAAGGGTCATGAACGATGCCATTATTATTTTTTTCACTAGGTTCCCTCCTCAAATGAATAGCGCGGTGGTTAGGCCTCGCATGTACTGCTAATCATTGTCGGCGGGTTTAAAGTAAATTATTCCATTAAAAGAAGGTTTTTCTTAACTTTTTTTTCAACAAAAAGAGAACGCAAAAAAACGTGCCCCTCCAGACCTTGGAGTTGTAGCACGTTTAATTGATATCTAGCTAGTGTTGTCCTGCTTACCTGTTCATCTTGTTACATCTTAGGGATAACTGCCAACACAAGCGCCAGGAAAGCTTCACGGACACGTTCCGTTGTTTCCATAACTTCTTCATGGGACAAAGGCTGATCCAGTATGCCAGCAGCCATGTTGCTGATGCAAGAAATACCAAGCACTTCAAGACCCGCATGCCGAGCTACGATCACTTCGGACACCGTAGACATCCCCACAGCATCTGCACCTAACGTACGCAGCATTCTGATCTCTGCCGGTGTTTCATAGTTGGGTCCGAGCATGCCTGCATATACACCTTCTTGTACATTAAAACCTTGTGTTGCTGCCGTATCCTTGGCTAGCGCACGCAGACGGCGGCTATATGCTTCAGACAGATCAGGGAAACGTACCCCAAGTGCAGCGTCATTTGGCCCCATTAACGGGTTTTTGCCAGTCAGGTTCAAGTGATCGGAGATAAGCATCAAATCGCCCGCCTGATAAGATGTGTTGACACCGCCAGCAGCATTCGTTACCAGCAAGCTGCTCACTCCCAGTTCTTTCATAACACGTACCGGGAATGCAGTCAGTTCCGGGCCGTAGCCTTCGTACATGTGAAAGCGGCCTTTCATCATCACGACTGGACGTCCTTGAATGGTGCCGATCAGCAATTCCCCCTCATGTCCCTCTACAGTGGACACAGGGAAATGTGGAATGTCCTGGTATGCAATGCTCACGCCGTCTTCAATCAGTTCAGCAAGAACGCCAAGACCTGAGCCGAGAATCAAGCCGACTTCCGGCTTGATGGAGCTTTTACTTTGAATATAAGATGCTGCTTCTGAAATCATCTGTTGGTTTAATGCTGTCATCCGATGTTGTTCCTCCTTAAAGTAGAAACGATCCGTTTATGAATCGGCAGGTACACCCCTGTGCTTGTCATGGTGTCATGAAGCCATTCCAATCATGGAACCTGCGTATGTATAACGGCGTTTTGTTGGTTTCCAATATAGTTTAACTTAAAATGGGCCATTCATCCTCTATTAAATGTGAAGAGTATGCGCCAAAAATTATTTTGCTCGCGGATGATGGGTTTCATAAATTTCTTTCATCGTTTTACGTCCATGCTGGCTGTATTGCTGCCCTGGTTGTTCAACATGACCAAGCATGTCTTGCACTGCACGAGTATCCGCCCCGTTCGCGATCAAGTGGGCTGCAAAGGAATGTCGTAGCGTGTGCGGCGTAATCTCTCCCGAAATGCCTGCATCTACTGCTGATTTTTTCAGGAGCTTCCAAAATCCCTGCCGAGTCAGACGCCTTCCGGATACGTTCACAAAAAGGGCCTGCTCGTCTGTTCCAGCCTTAAGCAAAAGCTCACGAGACTCTTCGATATACACTTTGGCCCAATGCGCAGCGGGTGCACCGATGGGCAGAATTCGTTCTTTACCCGCTCCACCGCAGCGAATAAAGCGCATCTCCGGCTGTACGTCCCGTACATCAAGTGCAATTAGCTCCGACACCCGAATGCCAGTAGCATACAACAGCTCCAGCATGGCTCGGTCTCGAACACCTTGAGGTGAGTTGACATCAGGAGAGGCCAACAATAATTCAATCTCTTGAAGGGTAAGAACCTGAGGAGGTGTCTTGTCAGCCTTGGGAGCCTCTACATCAAACGTAGGGTCTTGTACAATCTCGCCGCGCCGCATCAAAAAATGAAAATAGGATCGCAAGGATACGATGCTACGAGCAATCGTTGCATTCGCCCGGCCATCCTGTTTGAGTCGACCTACAAACAACACAACATGCGTTCGTCTAACTTCTTCTGGCCTGCGAATATCGTATTCCTTTTTCACAAATTCCACGAACTTGTCCACATCTCGGAGATAAGATTCCAGCGTGCTGCTAGACATTCCCTTATCTTCTTCCAGGTATAAAGCATAGGCGTGTATGGTCTGATTCATGTACGACACTCCTCATCTGACAGCAATGCCGATTGGCAGGCTGCTTCCGTATTTGCATCCCTTGCTGCCGGAGCCTCTCTCCCCTTGCAGCTATTCCCCGTACCAATAGAAGAGTCTTAGGCGCTCCGCCATCGTAGGACGTGCTTCTCCAGTGCCTGGCCAATCCGTTTCCTGAAATACCTTAATTGCATTACCAGCTGGGATCTGATAGTGGTCCACAGGTGAGATCCAGCCGTTGAAGAAATCCATTATGTGATAGAACAAATACACCAGCGCAGCAAAAAACACAATGAATCGTATAAAACGGAGCCCTCTCCGCACAGATATAATCATTGGATATTCCCCTTCCCTAATCAAGTCCAAAATGCCCTTGAAACAGGGTATGACATGTCAGACGGGAATATGCCACAGCGATAGACCTCACACGAGGTACGGGACCAAAAAAGCTCCCCCGTCAAAACCGCCGGTGAGAGCTTGAAGATAGGCTATGTTATTCTTCATCTTTGGGCTTTTGTTCATTTTTAGCTTTGCAACGATAACAAACTCCATGAAAGTCCAGTCGGTGATCTACTACCGAGAAATTAAATTCCCGCTCCAGTCGTTCTTCAAGCGGCCCCAGCCAGTCCTCACGAATTTCATCCATACTTCCGCATTGCACACAGATTAAGTGATGATGGTGATGCTTGGATGTATCTCCGCGCAGATCATAACGCGCTACACCGTCGCCGAAGTTGATTTTCTCTACAACATGCAGCTCACTCAGTAGTTCGAGGGTACGGTACACGGTTGCCAGACCGATTTCGGGAGCTTTTTCTTTAACGAGCATGAATACATCCTCTGCACTCAGATGATCTTCTTCATTCTCTAAAAGTACTCTGACGGTGGCTTCCCGCTGGGGCGTTAATTTATAACCTTGGGACTGTAGTTGCTGCTTAATTTTATCAATCCGTGCTTCCATTTTCTCCCTCCCCCTAGGAAATCACTGCATACTGCAACTTAACCCACTCTTTCCATTATAGGGGGAGTCTAATATTAAAGTCAATATTTTAGGACATCTCGTAGAAGCTAGACAGGAAGCAGCATTGGAGTGACCCAGCGCATCATTGCGGGGGTAACCCAGGTTTCAAAAGACGCTACACCAAGAAGCAACACTGCCATAAAGACTGTTAAAATAATATAAGAAGCAAATGGTTTTTGACGGCCTGGTGCTCGTTTCATCAAGAGACGATTACGGATGATATATAATGAGAATGTCATGGCAGCCACACTACAGATAATCAGGATTGGAATGACGAACAGATTATGCGGTGCTACAGATACAAGTGCAAACAGCAAACCCTTCCATGAATACTGTCCCACAAGATAACCCACTGTAAAACCGATCAATACGCCTTTTAGAAAATCTAAAATGAGTATACCTGGTAACCCCACAACGGACAAACCCAGAATGAAGATAAGTCCGATCCACTTCAGATGAAGCATCGCAATATCCCAGTAGGCCGTACTCTCCATCCCCTGTGAACTATGTTGCACTGTCATGAAGAAGTTACCAAGATACCCTTCAAGATCCTGTCGTTGTTCTAGTGAAAGAGCGTTGACCATTAATGCACCAAAGATAACACCGACCAGAAACAAGACAGCTACAAATACATATAACGAGGTTTGCCCTTTGAACGTAAAATAAGAAGAACGCATACAGGCACGAGTCTCCTTTCCGGTTATCCTGCTGCAAGGAATGATTTCGATCTTGATTATCCCTTATGATTCAGCATATGAACCGGAACTCACCTGTATGCCTCTTGTCCATATCGTTATATTCTACCTGTTTTAGGTTTTACGTTTTCCGTAGGTTCTCTGTCACCTTACCGTAGGTGCCTCCTCCGCCAGAAGACAATGCCAGCTGTCCATTGCGGGCGGCCACGATTAGTTCAGCAAGTATGGGACCCACGACTTCAGCTAGCTGAACTTCATCGGTCCGGTGCAGCACATCCATCTCCGTGCCGAAACGATCCAGTAGCTGACGAAGCTTGGCTTTGCCAAGTCCAGGGATGAATTCTAGCGGAACTTGATAATGGTAAGGCGGGCGGTCTGTTGGTACCTCCGGTTGTTCCCGATCCGCAATGGCTAGAATACGATCCAGCACCCCTTGAACAAGCTTTGAGCTGCCACAAAGCGGACATCGGTCTGCGGACAGATCTTTCTCGTCCATTACGCTGCCACATGCTGCACAATACGTCCGGTGATATTTACCTAATCTTGGATTCAACCCATAATTGGCTGCAATGCTTCTCCCCTCTTGCCCTCGGAGCGCCATTCGGAACTCGTCGAAGCAAGGAGACGCAATTTGAAGCTCATTATATTCCCGTCCGATTTTACCCAGTGAATGCGCATCCGAGTTGGTCAGAAAAGGGAGATGATCCATTTCACGAATGTAACTCGCCATGGAGGAGTCTGAGCTTAGTCCAAGTTCAACCGCATCTACAAGACTGGTATCCAGTACATCTGCCATACGTGGCGCTGTGCTGCCGTAGATACCCTTATGCGGTGTAAATACATGTGCAGGGACAATTAGACCCCCACGAGCCTTGATCTCCGCTTGCATCTCAGTTGCAGGGACATATACACGTTGAGAGCTTAGGTTTACATTTTTCATATAACGCATCATCCATGTGGTAAAAGACTTCATGGTATTCAGATCCCGGAAGTAGGCCAGCATATGGAACTCTTTCATTTCAGGTTCGCGCAGCTCAATCTCCGTTCCCAATAGAATTGTGGTATCCTGATACGCAATCCCGCCCCCCTCTATCTCAGACATTGTACCTTTCTGGAGTAGCTCCTCAATATCTTTTTGCACAACAGGAGAATGGCAATCAATGACTCCCAAGAGATGAATTCCTTTGCGTATGGATGCCTCCAGGGCAATATTCTCAAAGGTCAGGTCGCGGCTGCCGCTAATTTTAACTGCCTCACCGCGGGACGTACGCCCAATATGAATATGCAGGTCCGAATAACAGGGATTCCATCGTCTCGTCATTCCCTCTTGATTTTGCATAATTACAACCGTCCTGTCGTTCTGTAAATATCCCAAGCATACACAGCCATCATCGTTTTGGCATCACTTATCCGATTCTCGTCCATCAGTCTGTATGCTTCCGCTAGCGTAATCTCCGCCACTTCAAGAAATTCATCTTCGTCCAGTGCCATCTCTCCAGCTTCAAGCTCTTCCGCAATATAGAGGTGAATGATCTCGTCCGCAAAACCCGGTGACGTGTAGAAGGAACGTAAGTGCCGCAGCGATTTCGCTTCATATCCCGTCTCTTCTTTCAGCTCACGTGCAGCTGCCACCTCGGGTTGTTCTCCCGGGTCCAGTTTACCTGCAGGTATTTCTACTTCCGTACGCCCCATGGCCTGGCGATACTGATCCACGACGAGCATACGATCTCCCTTGATCGCCAGTACTGCTACTGCTCCTGGATGTTTAATGATTTCTCTGGTCGCCGTTTGCCCATTAGGCAACTGTACAGTGTCTACCTGAAGTGAAATTACTTTACCTTCAAAGATCGCCTTAGTGGATACCGTTACTTCATCGAGCTTGGGATTCGCCGGTTGCGGCGCATAAATGGATTCAGCAGATGTTCTGGATTTCATGTGTTGTTCAGCTCCGTTTCATTTGTAATGAGTTCAATCGAACTGAGATGTATAAAACCGTAATTCTGGGCATATGGTGAGCTTATAAGAATCTAAACGTAAGTACTATCTCAAGTGTACTGCGAGAAATTAGGGGGACTCACTGAATGAAAAGTTATCTTACACCTCAATCTGCACACGTAGTCGGACAAGCCAAACAAGTACAGCTTATTCTTAAACAATGGATGCGTGAATGGGGCCCCGAAACCAAATTAAGTGACATGCTGGCTGGACGCAAGAGCTAGTCTGGTGTTGTTCAAAAAGTCCGAACCCGGGTTGAACCGAATTCGGACTTTTAGGTTTTGTGTAATCAACTCGGTAGTTCTCTGACCTTACTTGTTAGCTACCGTTTCCTGCACAATCGCGATCACGACTTGAGACAGCTTCACAATATCCGCCGCTCGAATACGCTCTTTAGTTGTGTGGATGTCTTCATACCCTACAGCCAAGTTCACCGTCGGAATACCGAATCCGTTAAAAATATTAGCGTCACTTCCGCCACCAGAAGCAAACGTGCTTGTTTCCAGGCCAATACTACGAATCGCCCGCTGTGCCAGTTGCACGACTTCATGGTCGTCATGGAAGCCGAATGCAGGATACTTGATTTCACTACGGAACTCTGCTTTTGCACCGAATTTCCGGCATGTCGTCTCCAGTGCCTCGCGCATTTGGGCGACCTGCCGTTCGATTTTCTCCTGCACAATACTACGAGCTTCGGCTTCAATCTGAACGAAGTCACATACCACATTCAGAGCTGATCCACCTTGGAATTTGCCAATATTCGCTGTCGTCTCGTTATCAATGCGTCCAAGCTTCATTGCAGCAATCGCTTTGGCCGCAACCTGAATTGCACTAATTCCATCTTCCGGGTTCACACCCGCATGTGCTGACTTCCCATAAATTTTCATTTGAATCTCAGCTCTTGCTGGAGCAGCTACGCAGATTGTACCCACAGCTCCATTCGAATCCAGTGCATAACCAAATTTAGCATCAATATCCTTCGGATCCATCGCACGAGCCCCTACAAGGCCGGACTCTTCACCGACGGTAATCACGAACTGAATTTTGCCATGGGGAATGTTATTCTCCTGAATGACACGAATCGCTTCCAATAGAGCTGCAATGCCCGCTTTGTCATCCGCTCCAAGAATGGTTGTACCATCACTGCGGATCCATCCGTCCTCGCCCAGCTTCGGTTTGATCCCCTGTCCAGGGGTCACGGTGTCCATGTGACAAGTGAAGAACATCGGCTCTACACCTTCCACGCCAGCAGCTTCCATCGTAACGACCAGATTGCCCGCCCCGTGACCCGTCTCATTCATCGTATCGTCCTCGTAGACATGAAGACCAAGACCTTCGAATTGTTTTTTTAACACCTTCGATATATTTTGTTCATTTTTTGTCTCACTATCAATCTGCACCAGTTCCATAAATTGCTGAATTACGCGTTGCTCATTAATCATTAGACTTTCCTCCCTATCGTAGATACGATACAATACAGGTACTATGGCTTGTTTAAAAGGTCTGAAAGGAGTTCTCTCTTCATGCAAAACAAGAAATGGTTCAAAATTGTGATCTATCTCATGCTGGCCGCCATGATTGGCTCCACCCTTTTCATCGCGCTGGAACCGCTATTGTTTGGATAGTCACCCATCCTGAAGCCCTTCCGATGTTCTGTTCTACAAACGTTGGAGGGCTTCTTTTTCAGTACTCCAACTCAGATCATACGGGAATAAACGCTGAAAATAAGGCACAATATCATGGGCTACCTGCTCAACCGAGTATGACTTACCCGTAATATCCTCGAGCGAGGTCACCCCATACTGTTCAATTCCACATGGAACGATTCCTTGAAACCCGGCAAGCTGAATACCTGAGGTAATGTTGAAAGCAAAACCGTGACTCGTCACAAAACCACGCCCATGCTTGCAGCGATTGAACTTGATGCCGATCGCAGCAATCTTCAGATCACCGATCCATACGCCTGTGTAACCCTCTTTACGACCAGATGCAATTCCCTGATCCGCAAGATAATCGATCATTACCTGTTCCAATTTACGCAAATAATTATGCAGATCCAGTACCTCATCCCGTCCCAGTACCAATAAAGGGTAACCTACCAGTTGACCCGGCCCATGATAAGTAATATCACCGCCGCGATCAATTTGAAACAAGGAAATACCTTGTGCTTTTAACTCTTCCTCACTCCAGAGCAGATGCTCCGGATGATTCTGCGTTCCAATCGTATACGTTGGCGGATGCTGTAAAAGTAGCATCTGTTCGGGGCCTTCACCTTTATCCAGCTGTCGAACAATTGATTTTTGAAGATTCCATGCCGCTTCATAATCAAGCATTGGTATGTATGCCACATTCAGCGGTTTGCCCATGTTTTCCCCACATCCTTCTGCCCATGGTTTACTATATGATGAAATATCTATCTCTAGACAGTCAGAAAAGTGCACGGCCTGTGGCACATACACTTTCCTTTCGTTCTATCATAATCTTAATACACTTTCGTTTCCATATTGTACCCTTCCAGGTTCTCTTTGACACGTTGCAAGAACCGTCCACAGATAACACCGTCCAGAATCCGGTGATCCAGAGAAAGACACAAGTTAGCCATCGACCGCACAGCGATCATATCGTTGATGACAACTGGTTTTTTCACAATAGACTCGAATGTAAGAATAGCGGCCTGTGGATAGTTGATGATCGGCTGAGACAGGATGGAACCAAAAGAGCCTGTGTTGTTCACTGTAAATGTACCGCCTTGCATATGATCCAGCTTCAGGGTACCTTCACGCGTTTTACGCGCCAGATCATCAATCTCGCGAGCAAGACCTGCGATATTACGCTGATCTGCCTGTTTGATAACCGGTGTCAGCACTGAATCTTCTGTACCTACAGCCATGGACAGGTTAATATCTCGCTTCACGATAATTTTATCAACCGCCCATACCGAGTTCATGATCGGGTAATCTTTAATCGCATTGACAACACCCTTCATCATAAACGAAAGATAGGTCAGGTTAATGCCTTCTTTTCGTTTGAACTCATCCTTGAGTTTATTGCGCAGCATGACGAGATTGGTTACATCCACTTCAATCATCGTCCACGCATGTGGGATTTCGGATACACTTTGACGCATATTCCGGGCTATCGCATTACGTACAGGGGTAACATCGATAAAGTACTCCGATCTTCCCTGTCCGCCGCCTTCCACTTCAATCTGAGGTATTTTCGGACTTTCCGTCAGGTGAATGCCCGAATGACGCACAGGAACTCCCGCATCGGATGCAAGAATGGATTGTCCGGAACCACCATTAGAAGCTGCAGTCCCCGTAGTTACACTTGTATCCCTGATTCCGCTGAAAGGCGAAGAGGTCGATTGTGTGACTTGATTGGCTGCTACTGAAGACTGTACAGACGTGGTAGAGGCATTCGTCTGCCCTCCTTGTGCAACATAGGCAAGTACGTCCTTACGAGTAATCCTTCCGCCCGCTCCTGTTCCCTGAATGTGCTGCAGATTCAATCCGTGTTCAGCTGCAAGAGACTGAACTGCTGGTGAGTAACGATTACGCATGGGCTGATTCGGATCAAATGTAGCTGCGTTTGAAGCGGCGGCAGGAGATTGAATGGCCTCACGCTGTCCTTGGGTTTGCTGCACTTGATGCTCCTGACTCGCAGGAGGTGTTACTTGCTCTGCAGTGTCTTCATCGGAAGCAGCGACTTGCATACGACAGATGGGCTCTCCTACAGCAATAGTTGTTCCCTCTTCTACCAGAAGGTCACCCATGATGCCCTCCACAGTAGATGGAATCTCGGCATTGACTTTATCGGTAATGACTTCACAGATCGGCTCGTATTGCTCCACACGGTCACCCGGTTTTTTCAACCATTTGCCGATGGTAGCCGAAACCAGAGATTCTGCGAGCTGCGGCATGATGACGTCGATCCATTTCATACGTTCAGCCATTTATTTATCACTCCAAACTTTACTTTTAACCTTCAAATGGGGTTTAAATCCATTAATAGTCATTATTGTATCTTCTCTGATCAATACTCGGCAAGCTCACGCATAGCTGCTTTAGCCTTATCCTTGCTCAGCATGAAAAACTTCTCCATAGGAGGGCTAATTGGCATAGCCGGTACATCAGGACCACATAGACGCTGAATAGGTGCATCCAGATCAAACAGACATTCCTCACTGATGATGGCTGCAACCTCTGCACCCACACCACCCGTTTTGTTATCTTCGTGTACGATCAGCACCTTACCTGTCAACCGAGCGGAATCGATAATGGCTTCACGGTCGAGCGGCTGCAGTGTACGCAGATCTAGTACATGTGCCGTAATGCCCTCTTCGCGTTCCAGTTCCTCAGCAGCCTGCATCACAAAATGCAAAGGCTGGCTATAACCAATAACCGTAATATCTGCACCTTCACGAAGTACGTTGGCCTTACCGATCGGAACGATGTAATCATCCTCAGGAACATCTTCCTTGATCAGCTTGTAACATTTTTTATTTTCAAAAAAGAGTACAGGGTCTGGATCACGAACAGCCGCTTTAAGCAATCCTTTAGCATCATACGCCGAATAAGGGGCGATAATTTTGAGACCCGGTGTACCGAAGAAGATCGATTCTGGGCACTGGGAATGGTACAACCCACCGAAGATCCCGCCGCCAATTGGCGCACGGATAACGATTGGACAGCTCCAGTCATTGTTTGAACGATAGCGAATTTTGGCCGCTTCACTAATAATCTGATTCGTTGCAGGCAACATAAAGTCAGAATACTGCATTTCAGCAATCGGCTTCATCCCGTACATTGCTGCACCGATAGCCACACCTGCAATGGCCGATTCAGACAGCGGTGTATCCATTACACGCATCTCACCGAACTGATCCTGTAATCCCTTGGTCGTTGTGAACACGCCGCCTTTGACCCCGACGTCCTCTCCAAGAACAAACACATTCTCGTCGCGCTCCATCTCTTCTTTCATTGCAAGACGGATTGCATCAATATATTCCATCATAGCCATGATTACCGTCCCCCTTCTTCGCTGTCCGCATAGACATGCGTCAGAGTGTCCTCAGGTTTCGGATATGGCGCGTTGTCTGCATATTCAGTCGCTTCCTTCATTTCCAGCGCTAGCTGGGAAGCCAGATCCGCATCCTGGGCTTCGTCCCAGATACCGCATTCAATCAAATAATTTTTCATCCGAAGCACGCCGTCTTTCTTCCAGTTCTCCTCAACCTCTTCTTTGGTCCGGTAGGCCAGATCATTATCTGAAGTGGAGTGAGGGGATAGACGATACATCATTGCTTCAATCAGTGTTGGTCCTTCACCTGCGATGGCACGCTGGCGTGCTTCCTTCACGGCAGCATATACTTCGAGTGCATCATTGCCATCTACGCGCAATCCAGGGAAACCATAGCCTAGTGCACGATCAGAGATCTTGCCGCTAAGCTGCTTGTGAACAGGAACCGAAATTGCATATTGATTGTTCTCACACATGATGATGACAGGCAGCTTGTGTACACCTGCAAAGTTTGCACCTTCGTGGAAGTCTCCCTGGTTGCTTGAACCTTCACCAAATGTGACAAAAGAAACAAACTTCTCCTTTTTCATCTTGGCTGCAAGCGCGAATCCAACTGCGTGAGGAACCTGCGTTGTAACCGGACTGGAGCCTGTGACGATACGCAGCTTTTTGTGTCCAAAGTGTCCTGGCATCTGTCGTCCGCCACTATTTGGATCTTCAGCTTTGGCAAATGCAGACAGCATCAGCTCACGCGGTGTCATGCCCACAGCCAGAACGAAACCATAATCGCGGTAATAAGGTAAAAAATAATCATGATCCCGGTCCAGACCAAAAGCAGCACCCACTTGTGCAGCTTCCTGTCCTACTCCGGATACGTGAAAGTTAATTTTGCCAGCCCGCTGCAAAAGCAAGCAGCGCTCGTCAAACTTGCGTGCAAGCAGCATGTATTTGTACATATCCAATACTTCTCCATCGCTAAGTCCAAGCTGTTGATGGCGATGGACCGCACCTGCAGTACCTTGTGAACTCATATGAGGTACCTCCTTTTATTCAGAGCCTTAATTCAATCTTACTACCCGATCTTATAACCTGGTACTAAGACTTGGCTTAACCTTATTATAATCCTTTTTGCACCAAAAAGAAAAGGACCATTCTCATTCCTCTGTGCGACTCACATTCCAATTGCTTTTCCGTCCACCGCCAGCATGGCTTCACCCATGATTTCCGACAGAGAAGGGTGCGGATGAATCGTTTGTCCAACTTCCCACGGTGTCGCATCGAGCATCTGCGCGAGTGAAGCTTCCGCGATCAATTCGGTAACATGAGTTCCAATCATATGTACCCCCAAAATATCATTCGTTTTGGCGTCCGCAATCACCTTCACGAAGCCATCACGACTTCCGTGGATCAACGCTTTGCCAATTGCCTGAAAAGGAAACTTGCCGGTTTTGATCTCGTATCCACGTTCCTTGGCTTCCTTCTCTGTAAAACCAATGCTTGCCGCTTCCGGACGTGTATATACACACCGCGGGATCCGATGAGCTTCAACCGGATGCACAGGCTCTCCAGCCATATGATTCACGGCTAATATCCCCTCGTGACTAGCCGCATGTGCAAGCTGTAATCCGCCGATGCAATCACCAATGGCATAAATATGCCCTTCGCCAGTCTGCAAGTTTTTGTTAACTGCAATAAAGCCGCCCTCGACTTTGATATCTGTATTCTCAAGCCCGATATTTTCAACGTTAGCTTGACGTCCGATCGACACGAGCATTTTTTCAGCAGTCAGTGTTTCCAGCTTATCTCCCGCGAATTGCACATCGATGTTCACGTTCTGATCTTCGATGCGGTAGCTGTCCGTGATCAGTTTGGCTCCGGTAAGGAAACGCACACCCCGCTTGCCCAGCAAACGTTGCATTTCTTTAGCCACATCCTCGTCTTCTGCAGGTAGCACATGAGCTGCTGTCTCGACTACCGTCACACTCACGCCAAAATCATTCAGCATCGAGGCCCATTCAAGCCCAATCACCCCACCGCCTACAATGATCATAGAAGCTGGTAGCTCGTCCATACGAAGTGCATCATCACTGCTCATAATGTATCTTCCATCGGATTCGAGCCCTGATAATACTCGGGGACGTGATCCCGTAGCAATAATTAGATTCGTTGGAACAACTGTATCCATCTCGCCATCTTCGAATTCGACAGCTACAGCACCGCTTTGCGGCGAGAAAATGGAAGGTCCGATGACACGTCCCTTGGCGTGAACCACTTCAATTTTATTCTTTTTCATCAGATACTGAACACCTTTGTACAACTGCTCGACAATGGCATCCTTGCGCGCCTGAACTTTAGGGAACACAAGTGTAGCTCCACTGGTTTCAATACCATAACTTTCGCTGTCTTGGATTTCGGCATACATCTCCGCACTTTTCAGCAATGCCTTACTTGGAATACAGCCCCGATGCAGACATGTACCGCCCAGCTTGTCCTTCTCGATAATAACAACTTTTTTTCCCAACTGCGCGGCACGGATTGCAGCGACATATCCACCCGTTCCTCCACCCAGTATCGCAACATCACACGGTATTGGCATCTCTAAGTTCTCCTCTATATTCTCGTTTTTAGTAGCATATATATTAATATATTGATTCTTGCTGTCCTAGCTATGAATGTCTCTCTATATAACTCATTGTACTCTCCTTGCGCAGTCAACTCAAAATTTGACCATTCTCGCATGGACAGCCTGCGTTTTCCAAGCTATGATATAGACAGGAATTCTCTGTAAGCGTAACCTTTATATTATGTTGACTCTGCCAGAAAGGGTATAATGCTTATGAATACGAAAATAGTCTTTTCGCGATTTATCGCAATTATTGTACTCGTCATCCCCGGTTTAATGGCGATGAAAGGTTTCCTTATGATGAAAGATGCCTTATTTTTATATTATGCAGAGCATGGAAACGACATGATTTCTCCCGGATTTCAGTGGCTTTCCTTCCTGGGCGGACTTCTGCTTTTTGGGGCAGGCATGAGCTTTCTAGGCGGCTGGATTTTGTTTCGCGACCGCAAACGCAATTATGTTGGTCCACGTTTTCGCTCAAAAAAACAGCCTGAACAGCTCAAAACACCCGGAAGCAGTTCGTAATTCCGGGCTTTTTGTTTTTTTCGGACTTTTCGGCAATGTAGTTACGAAGCAACCACGGAGTAGCTCCCACAATGATCAACCAATCTCATTCATATAAAGCATCTCGCAATTTGGTGGACATACGTGACTCCTTGGAAGAGGATTTCAGAATTGTTCTGCGCAATGTCAGATTGCTAGCCTGCAGACGCTCTGCCTCTAACAGCAGTTCTGTAAATAAAGCCTGCGCATCCTCGTCCAGTTTACCCTGTTTATTTAGCTCTTCATAGCGCTGTTTTAGTGAAGTTAATGCTTCATTCATTCGTAACACCTCTTTTCAATTCTCCAAAAGCTTAAACTTTCGGAACTCACAAGGTAACCATACATATAGTAACACAAACTGATTCATATTAGCTCTGGCTCTTTGCGAAGGAGATGTGGTAATCTGTAATGGTCGCTTTTTTTGAATACCGTATGCGAGAGGGGTAGCAGCATCGTGCAAACTGGACGTATTACCGTAATTACTGGACCCATGTTCAGCGAAAAATCCGGTGAATTAATTCGCCGTTGTCAGAAGCTTATTCAATTTGGCCGTAAAAAGGTCGTTGCCTACAAACCTGCTGAGGATGATCGATTCGCTCAGGACGAAATCGTAAGCCGGATCGGATATAGACTGCCTGCTCATTCCATTCCCCGGCAATTAACGCCGGAATCCATAGACTCGATTTTGAATCAGACGATAGATGCCGATGTTGTTGCCTTCGATGAAGTGCAATTTTTTAGCAGTGCCATCATGGAGCTTGTCTCAGAGCTAGCCTACTGCGGGAAACATGTCATCGTCGATGGACTTAATATGGATTATCGTGGAAAAGAATTTGGATATATCGGTGGCCTTCTGGCGATGGCCGATGATATTGAAAAACTATCTGCATTTTGCGCCGTCTGTGGCAGCCCTGATGCCGCTTTTACACAGCGGATCGTCAATGGGGAACCTGTCACCTTGGGTCCAGTCGTCATGATTGGTGACTCGGAGGCTTACGAGCCCCGCTGTCGCTGCTGCTTTATTCCTCCTCACAAAGTGCAATGCACTTCATGAGGAACGCTTAACTAAAAGCCCAATCGGGCTTTTTTTATTACAATCCCATTCTCAATATTTACAAAATACAACTTTTATAACAAAATGACACGAAAAAAGCACCGCTGTAAGCGATGCCCCAGTTATCACTTCCCACTAATCTCGGGAAACAAAGTATTTGTTGGTCATGTAGTATGCATCGCCACGCGATGTTTCTACCATTCCTTTTTTAGTATCCAGGAATACAATCTCTTTACACTTCGTGCAATACCATTTGGTTCGCTTGTAAGGAGATTCAGTTACGTAAGCCGTGCCGCATTTGCAATCAATCTTCATTAATAACTCAGTTGATTTATAAGCACTGGACAGACGCTCCAAGTTATCCTGCTGCTGAGTAGGCATAATCGTCTGCTGATAATCGGATAAATGATTTTGAACTTTAAAATCTGCAACCAATCCTGCATTTAACCCAAAAAACTCCTTGCCGATCTCAGTTACGAAGCGTTTCTCATTTCTATAACAATCGAGCCACTCAACAATTTGCTTATTAGACAGTGGAACCGTACCCTTGATACCGCTATTTAAGGTGTAGGTCATGATGTATAAAGTATCGTCTTGTCTCCCTGAGTACATTAGAATCCTCCTTCGAATACATTTGCTAATGTACTACAAAAACGCGCATAAATCAAAATATTCTTGTTTTGTAAGCGCACTACTTCTTATCATATAGGGAACATATCTCTTGCTTCCGCCACAGTCTTACAAGAACTGCATACACCTGTAACATTTCCCTGTGGAGCTGCATAATACACAATGCTTTTTACGTATGTTCTGCAAATGGAACAGTAGTTCCTCCTCTCCTTTTTTGGAGTATAGTCCGATAGCTTCACTACGTTTGTTTTACCTCGAAACTTTCGTAAGAAGCCCAGCCAATTCATATTGAATTCACTCTTTCTTGTTCGCCTGCTTTCTAGACGTTTTTTTGTTCACTTGTTCTTAAACATCGTGCCTAACTTTATGTATACGATTCCAAGTTGTGCTTGCCTACCACGTATTTCTATTCGACGTTTTGGGTGTTTTTCCTGTTTTTATCTCAGTACATATGAAAAAAAACGAAAATGGCCCATCCCTCAAGGTAAGGAATGAGCCATTTTATGAGTTTTTCGCCTTGTCTTTTGTTTTATTTATAAAATGTACCAAGCACATCTAGATCCGATGAGCGTTCAATACGAAACGGATAGATGAACCCCTGCTTCATCGGAGTAAACTTTCGTCCCCACAGATCCAGCCCAGAAGTGAATTTATACGCCTGGTATATAAATTTGGAGCAATAATTCCGCTCGATACTAAGAAGGTTTGTCTGCAAACGGTAAAACTTCACCTGCTCACAATGCTCCTGAACCCATTCTGCTGCACCAATTCCCACCTGACGAAGTTTGGAACGAAACACAATGAAACGGTCTCCTTCATAAAAACGTGTAAGATACCAGTCCAACGTGTCAGCAAAGACCGGTCCATATGGATGCACATGATATACCTTTCCATCTAAACCGATAATCCCCATATGCCCAGCATAGTATGTAGATTCAGAACTTGGTGTGTAGACGATATCTCCTGGCTCGAGTTTCATGGATTTTAATACGCTAAGAGGCATGTCCTGTTGCTTTCTTCTCGCTGCTGCACGGTTACGCCGTCCCTCGACGAATAAACGATGAAGCGCACCGGCCGTGGCAAGATAAATTTTGGACCATGCGATCGGTTTCTTATTCACATGATTAAACAAGCGCTGAATGAACGTAATACCTTGCCCAGATGGCGAACTTTTTTTCATTTGCTGCACTCCACTCTTGTTGATTTGTAATCTGGTTACCAAGTCTACGATTAGGTGATACATGCATCCGATATTTCCTATAAAACATAAAAACGTGTCGTCAATTAATTAGAATAGATTATATTCTTTTTAAATCTGCTCTTCAATTCATTGCTGTTCTATTTTGCGCATTCTTACTCACTTCATACCGCATAAACAAAAATAATAACCTCGGGATTTTCCCGAAGTTATTATGTATTCCACCATTATTACTCCTCCACAACACCTAGCGCTTTATTTTTCTCTTTGAAACGACTGTTATGGGAAGATACATACGCGACTTTCTCTGCTGCCGGGTCCATATACAACTTAGCGCTGTTAACCG
>JAFWEX010000006.1 GCA_017512705.1 Paenibacillus sp. | reverse complement strand
TTTGAATCTGACGAGATTAAAAATCTCATTGTTGATCTTGCAAGCAAGATCATTACTCACTCGTTGTTCAGTTTTCAAAGATCAAACATTTCCGTCACCGATAATCATTCACTCAGTAACTCTTATATCGTATCACTTCCGAACCAACTTTGCAAGCTCTTTTTTAAGTTTCTTTCGAAGCTTGTACTCATTCGCTTGCTAGCCACGCATCGTGACTTTGTTTTCTTGGCCGGAATTAGAATATACCATGTATATAATATAAACGCAAGTGTTTTTTTTCATTATATATTTAATTCATATTTATCCTAATTCTCTTGTAAGCCCATATTACAGGTTAGACTTATGATGCCAGTGGCCTTACCTAGAAAAATTGTGTCTCTGTTGCTATGTCTCCATCTGTCACCCTACTATTTTGCAGGCTCTCGTTTCGGCCACAAACTATAACTAAAGCTAATTAGGAAATCAACACCCAGTACCAACGCCCACACTCGAATCAATCCTGAAAACACTTCTGTACGTGCTGGATCACCGATCCACCAAATCATGATATAAAGAAGCGCACTACCTATACTCCAAGCCAAGAGATGTCTGATCCAGCCCATACGCTCGTTTCTTGCATGATCTCTCCCATACGGCTTAGACTTCCTTGGACTCTCTCCACCTTTGAACCAGTATTGGAAATAGCGGTCCGCCCAAGCAATCATCTGATGACCAAAAGCAATACTTACGCCAATATAGATGGCCGCGATGCCATGAACCATACTAGCTGTAGCCCCGCTATGAAGATCCATTACAGTAGCGATAAGCAATAGAACATCTATGATCGGTGTAGCTACCAGTAAAGCCAACCCTAATCGTTTTTTGCCCAACATATATCGAACACTGAGCCCTGCTGCAACAAATACCCAGAAAGCAATTTCACACGCGATAATAAAATAGGCAATCATAACTTTCCCTCCCTTTTTATATAGTACATATGTATTATAATCAATTTAACACATTTGTACTATAATAATCAATAATGATATAATAGGATTATGCCTAAAATTGTAGATCATGATAAACAGCGCGTGCTCGTGGCCGAGGCTGCCTGGCGTGTTATTCGAAGAAATGGCATGGAACAAGCCTCTGTTCGTAATATCGCTGAAGAGGCTGGAATCTCGGTCGGTTCTATGCGCCATTACTTTTCCACTCAATCAGAGCTGCTGTTATTTGCAATGAATCTAGTATCAGAACGAGTAACTGCACGAATTCAAAATATGTCCTTTGATGGGCCACCGATGGAACATATGAAACAATTACTGCTTGAATTCATGCCAAATACGGATGAGAAAATGGCTGAAATGGAGGTGTGGTACGCTTTTACTGCCAAATCCAAAACGGACCCTTTATTTAAAGAATTGGCTGATACAGTCTATAACGACATTAGACGAGCTGTTGAGATGGTCATCATCTCTATGGTGCAACTCAACATTTTTCATTCAGATTTGAATCAGGAAGTTGAGATTGAGAGGCTCTATGCTCTTGTTGATGGCTTATCAATCCATGCCGTTCTTAGACCAGACCAGATGAATAGTGATCTTATGGAGGAAATCCTTACGTTGCATCTGACCTCTCTATGTGTATAATGCGCAGCTTATGGTAACTGCATATGTCACTCATGTACTAATGCTGACACAACCATATACAATATGTCATTTCCAACAGAAAAAACGCAGTTCATTCATGTATATCCCATTTCAGATCAGGGGCATTCCATGCAATGACTGCGTTTATGTTTTATCCAATAATGATACGGCCTTCCGGATGACGATAAAGCTTCTTCTCTTTACGTGGACGAAGTGCATAAGCAATCGTTAGCGGTCCGATCCGGCCAACAAACATGGTGAAGGTAATAATAAGTTTGCCCCAATGGGTCATTTCATGCGTTACCCCCACTGATAGCCCTACCGTACCGACAGCTGATGCAGCTTCAAACATAAGTGAGAGAAAGGGTGCATCCTCTGTTGTAAGCAACAGCATCACCACAACCATGAAAATACTGAGAGTAACCATAATAATCGTCAATGCTCTCATAAGTAACTCTTTAGGAACACGATGACGGAAAAAGACAATATCTTTGTTTCCACGAATCATCGCATACACGGCCCCGATCATAATCAGGAACGTGGTCGTTTTGATCCCACCACCTGTTGATCCGGGAGAAGCACCGATGAACATAAGTAAAATAAAGAAAAATTGAGTTGCCTGCCGCATCTCCGTAATATCAATGGTACTCGTTCCGGAGGAGCGTGTAGAGACAGACTGGAAAAATGACGCATATATTTTCTCACTCCAAGTAAGCGACCCTAACGTATGACTGTTCGTGAATTCGAAAATAAACAACACCACTGCCCCTATACCAATTAGCGCACCTGACACAGACAGCACCAGTTTGGACTGCAACGATAGACGGCGGCGTTTGCGGAATTCGAATAGATCATTCAGAACAACAAAGCCAAGTCCGCCCGATACGACAAGGATCGAAGCCGTAATGTTAAAGATCCAGTCCCCGGTATAATATTGAAAACTGTTGCCAAACAGATCAAATCCACCGTTATTAAACAAAGATACGGCATGAAAAACACCATAGTATACGGCCTGCATGAATGGCATCTCGGTCGCCCAGCGCAAAGCCAATATAACCGCAGCTACACCTTCAATCGTAAACGAAAAAATTAATACCTTGCGGATAATCCGCACAATCCCCTCCATACTGTCTGCATTGATGGCTTCCTTTAGCAGCAGCCTGTCCTTAAGAGAAATACGTTTACCCAGCACAAGCGCAAACAATGTAGCCATGGTCATGAAACCTAGTCCGCCAAGCTGCATAAGAATCATGATGACAATCTGACCAAAATGATTAAAGGTCGTCCCTACATCCACCACAACCAGTCCAGTTACACATGCCGCAGAAGTAGCTGTAAATAAAGCATCAATAAAGGCAAGGTGTGTACCACTCTGATTGGCCAACGGCAGCATTAACAAGACCGTACCAACGGAGATGATCAGCAAAAAACCACCAACCAATATCAACGGGGGAGATATGAACCTGGCAATATGAAGCCTGAACTTCATGAAGGGCACCTCTCTTAACGAATTAAAATTTAAGCACTTACACTCTACAGCATTCCGTTATATTGTCTATGTAAACCCAAAGAGGAACTTGCCCTAGCTTGAAGCACGTGGCAGGTTCCTCTTCTATTATGAACGAATGTTCGTTCCTTATTTACTCTTGTGTACGTGGACGCATGTGCGGGAAGAGCAGTACATCACGGATGGAAGGCGAATTGGTAAGCAACATAATCAGACGATCGATACCAATCCCTAGACCACCTGTTGGCGGCATACCATATTCCAGTGCACGAATGAAGTCGTCATCCATTTCATGCGCCTCGTCATTACCGTGCTCTTTCTCCAGCATCTGTGCTTCAAAACGCTGACGCTGATCAATTGGATCATTCAGCTCGGTGAAGGCATTGGCATGCTCACGACCAACGATAAACAACTCGAAGCGATCCGTAAAGCGTGGATCTACATCGCTTTTCTTCGCTAGTGGCGAGATTTCAAGCGGATGTCCCATAATGAATGTTGGCTGAATCAGTGTTTCTTCAACAAACTCTTCAAAGAAGGCATTCAGAATATGACCAAATGTCATATGTGGTTCCACTTTTACGTTATGCTCTTTCGCCAAGCTGTGTGCTTCTTCGTCCGTCATCTGTACAGAGAAGTCTACACCTACAACTTCCTTAACCGCATCCACCATCGTAACACGGCGCCATTGCGGCGTTAGATCCACTTCATGATCTCCATATTGAATCACTTGTGTACCGAGTACTTCCTGTGCAATGTGAGCTACCAGGTTTTCAGTCAAAGCCATGATATCCTTGTAATCCGCGTAAGCCTCATACAACTCAATCATTGTAAACTCCGGATTATGACGTGTAGACATACCTTCGTTCCGGTATACACGGCCAATCTCATATACTTTTTCCAAACCGCCAACAATCAGACGTTTCAAGTGAAGTTCAATCGCAATCCGCATGTACAATTCCATATCAAGCGCATTGTGATGTGTAATGAATGGACGTGCCGCGGCACCACCTGCAATCGCATGCAGCGTTGGTGTCTCCACTTCCAGATAGCCATGGGAGTCGAGGTAACGGCGCATAGATTGAATGATTTTGGAACGCATAATGAAGGTCTGCTGCACATCAGGATTCATGATCAGATCCACATAACGCTGACGATAACGCAGTTCAACATCAGTCAGACCATGATATTTATCCGGCAGTGGATAAAGTGATTTGGACAGCACTTCCAAGTCTTGGACTTTAACGGAAGTCTCGCCTGTTTTGGTTTTGAAAACAACGCCGGTTACCCCAACGATATCCCCAAGATCAAGTAAACTAAATGCTGTAAACTTGTCCTCTGGCACGCTATCCTGACGAACATAGATCTGGATTCTGCCGCTCAGGTCCTGAATATGTGCAAAGCTTGCTTTACCCATTCCCCGCTTCGCCATAATCCGTCCGGCAATACTGACTTCGATGTGCTTCTCTTCCAGCTCTTCTTTAGTCAGTTCTTCATACTTCTTCAGAATAGAGCCGGCTTCCTCGGTACGTACATATTTTTGGCCAAAAGGGTCGATTCCCAAGCTGCGGAGCTCGTCCAATTTGTCGCGGCGAATCTGTAACAGCTCGCTTAGTTCGGTTTCCTGATTCAAGACTTCATCCGTCATGATCTGTATTCATCTCCTTATTTGCATTGCAGTCTGGCAGGACGCTTGTCCTTTATGTTGAAAAAAGCTTCCTTTAAGGAAGCTTTTGTCTAATGCGCCTGACTGCTTCGTTACTACAGCTTTTTAATATCTACAATTTTATATTGAATTACGCCAGCAGGCACATTTACATCAACCACTGTACCCTTTTTCTTGCCCAAAATGGCTTTACCCACAGGGCTCTCATTCGAAATTTTGTTCTGAAGTGGATTGGATTCGGCAGTACCTACAATTGTATATTCAGTAATATCACCAAATTCCAAATCTTCTACGATAACCGTAGCACCCACGCTCACAGCATCGGTATCAATCTCATCGCTGTTGATGATGCGTGCGTTACGAAGCATTTTCTCCAGCGTAATGATACGTCCTTCAATAAAAGCTTGCTCATTTTTCGCATCATCATATTCGGAGTTCTCGCTGATATCACCATAGCCGATGGCTACCTTGATCCGTTCAGCCACTTCGCGGCGCTTCACTGATTTCAGTGTTTCCAGTTCTTCCTCCAGCTTTTTGAGTCCTTCTGGTGTAAGGATAACTTCCTTGTCGCTCATTTCAACCGATTCTCCTGTCATGGGAATAATTTGATTGTACGGCAACGGAATTAGTGCTGATGACAGAACTCCGCCCGCATACATCTTCAAAACTATATGAAGTTCTCCAGAGAAATAGAATATTCCTCCTGATGCACTAATACTTAGTAAACACACATGGCGAATTTATACTGAGAAATTATAGGGGAACGGTCTCGAAAAGTCAATGTTACGCCACCCTTGGCTGTAAACGTTTTATATCCGCCCTCCTCAATTAAGAGGCATTCTCGGTAATAACCGGTTCGGACTCGAGATTGCCCCCGATTTTTAACTGGGCCACAAAGCTCTCCAGAATCTCCACCATCTCGTCCCGCTTGGTCCCTTCCATAATAACGTCTTTGATTCGAGCTGATCCTTTCAGCCCCTTCAGGTACCAAGCCAGATGCTTGCGCATTTCGCGAACAGCAATCGTTTCATTTTTGAGTGCAATCAGTCGATCCATATGGAGGACAGCTACACGAATTTTCTCCTCGGCATCCGGATCAGGGAGCAATTCGCCTGAGCTCAGATATTGGATCGTACGGTAGAGCATCCACGGATTCCCCAGGGCAGCGCGCCCAATCATCACACCGTCGCAACCCGTTTCATCTAGCATACGGCGGGCAGCTTCTGGTGAAGATACGTCACCGTTGCCAATCACAGGGATAGAGACGGCTTCCTTGACGTTTTTAATATGTGACCAATCCGCTGTACCAGTATAGAGTTGTTCTCTGGTTCGGCCGTGTACGCTGACAGCACTTCCCCCTGCACGCTCTACCGCGAGAGCATTTTCTACTACATAGATATGTTCGTTATCCCAGCCAATCCGCATTTTAACGGTTACTGGTTTCTCGACGGCATCCACAACGGCAGATACCATCTCATAGATTTTGCTCGGGTCCAGAAGCCAGCGTGCACCTGCATCACACTTCGTCACCTTCGGCACAGGACATCCCATATTAATGTCGATAATATCTGCATTCGTTTCTTGATCCACGATTCTGGCCGCCTCGACGAGCGATTCACGGTCTCCACCCCAGATCTGCAAACTGAGTGGTTTCTCACGTTCATCTACGAATAACATCTCCCGTGTCCGCTGGTTACCATGCACAATGGCCTTGCCACTAACCATCTCTGCACAGACAAGCCCTGTACCAAACTCTTTAGCAATCAAGCGGAAAGCGGGGTTGCATACACCAGCCATCGGTGCAAGCACGACCTGATTCTTCATTTCGATATTGCCGATCTTAAGCATTCTTACTGTCTCACCCCTTTATCAATCCAAAAGCACTTCATGTGTTCGTTATTCCGGAACTAGTCTAACTCTGTTTATTCATGTCATGTTCATTATTTGGGATGTAGTCGTTCAACTCTTGCTTATTGACCCTGTAATTCCTCTATACTAACCGCGAGTACACCGGCAATCTTACTTAGTTCCAGCGGTGTAACCCTCCGGTTTCCCCGTTCGATCGTTCCTAGAATAGCTAAGGAGATACCTGTCTCGGTTGCAAGTTCATGTTGGGTCAAGCCTTTGAGCTTCCGGAATGCCCGGATTCGATTGGCCAATTGCATGTTTTCCAACGCTGTATTCCATCCTTTCCATCCAGTACAGACAACGATGCGTGTACAAAGGTATGCAAGCCCGATGCCTCGTCCTGCGGTACGATGTCCGACAGTGGCACCAGTACAAAAGCACGCTCTCCCATACGGGGATGCGGCAGTTGAAGCAACTCCGTGTCTCGTGTCTCACCTTGCATCCATAGCAGGTCCAAGTCCACCGTACGCGGACCCCAGCGAATATCGCGAACGCGCCCAAGCTGGTTCTCTACACTCAGTAACTCCGTAAGCAGATGCTCCGGCGTTAGACTTGTACGGACAGCTATAGCCATATTCAAAAATGAAGGCTGATCCACATATCCCACCGGCTCTGTCTCATATAACGCGGAGCAGCGCAGGACAGAAATGTGAGGGTGTGCATCTAGCAGCGTAACCGCCTCGAGCAGCGTCTGCTCACGGTCACCCAAATTAGCCCCCAAAGCAATATAAGCCTCTGAGGATTCAGAGGTCGGATGTGCAATCATGATCGGTTCTCACTTTCTTGAGCGGCGAAGCTCTACTGTTACGCCTCCGAAATGAATATCAAATGGCGGATGTGGCTTCGTCACCTTGACTGTCAATGCATTGATAATAGTATAAGTGTCTAGTAGAGAAGATGCAATATGTTCACCCAATGCTTCAATTAACTGGAATGAAGTATTCTCAACGATCTGTTTTACCAGCTCATGAATCTCCGCATAATTAATGGTTTGGGTCAGGTCATCATTACGCCCAGCCTCACCTAGGTCCATATCAATCTCCAAATCGATGTAAAAACGCTGACCCAGCTTCCGCTCTTCTTCAAACACACCATGGTATCCGTAATACTCCATGCGATGTAGCACCATTCTATCCATCTATTTTCCCTGCTTTCTATTTAATATCGAAGTAAGTTGAGCGATGATTGCTTGCTAATACCCTAACTTTCTTTATCAAAACGCTTCGCTATCTTATGGAAGGGCCTATAGCCCCCCTCATTATGATCTTCTCCGCAAGCCTGGAGAACGATACAACATCGCATCACACATGTCTGCCGTCCGCCGAATCGGTTTCACATCATGGACTCGTACCATCTGGCAGCCTTGGGCAATGCCAAATGCCACTGTCGCGGCTGTGCCTTCGATTGCATCGTCTGCGTCAACATCCAGCGTATGCTGGATAAATCGTTTGCGGGATGTGGCGAGCAGTACCGGATAACCGAGTTCACCCAGTATACCCAGAGATGACATCAATTGTAGGTTCTCAGAAAGGTCCTTCACGAAACCGATTCCCGGGTCTAGTATTATTTGCTTCTCGTGTACGCCAGCTGCGAGTGCCCGATCAATACTTTCCTGCACATCATGCACCACATCATTCAGATAATCGGTGTAATCCAGTGCCTGCCTGTTATGCATCAGAATAATCGGACAGCCCAGATCGGCTGCAGTACGTGCCATCTCAGGATCGCCTTTGGCCCCCCACACATCGTTGATGATATGAGCTCCAGCCTGAATCGCCTGACGGGCAACCTCGGCCTTATAGGTATCGACTGATATCGGAATATGCGGTGCCTCTGCATGCAGGGCTTCAATCACCGGGATAATCCGCTGAAGCTCTTCATCCACACTGACTACCTGTGAACCTGGACGGGTGGATTCTCCACCGATATCAATCAGATCGGCACCGTCTTCTATCATCTGTTTGGCATGAGCTACAGCACGTTCCACATTATTGTATCGTCCCCCGTCTGAGAACGAATCAGGTGTGACATTCAGAATACCCATAATCTGGGTACGGGTCCCCAGTGTTATTGAAGCTGGACCCCATTCATATTTCCGTTCGTAAATGACTGGTGTAAGTGTCATGAAGTATACCCCGCTTTCTCCCGGTACATACGCAGCAGTACTGCAGTAACCGGGCCAATATATCCGTTGCTGATTTCTAATTCGTTGCCATCTAAATCATGTAGTGTCGTCACCGGGACCAACTCAGCCACTGAACCGGTCAGGAAGATTTCATCAGCCTGCTCCAGATGCCTCCATGGCGTTTCCACCTCTCGGCAGGAAACACCTTGCTCGGCAGCAATCTCCATCACTACAGCTCTGGTAATGCCCGGCAGAATTCCAGTAGACAATGAAGGAGTGTAGAGGACCTGTTCACGCACCCAAAATACGTTACTGACAATCCCCTCTGCAATATAACCTTCTCGCGTAAGTTGTAATCCCTCAGCTCCTTGCAACCGATGGTCATGCTGAATATATCCGTTTAATTCACGTTTGGCTAATATGCTGTTCATGTAATGGAGCGACTTGAACCTGATGCGGCTCTCCGGCGTATTGCGAGGTGTAGATAGCTGCTGAAGTACTTTCCCTCTCTCATATAGAGTGGGAGATGGTTCTGGCAGTGCTTTTGCTAGTACGATATGAGTTGGCTCTGTGTAATCCCCCGAAGGTAATCCGAACGGCGCTTCACCGGCAGATATCGTATACCGCACATAGGCATCCTCAAGATTGTTTGCCCGCATTAGACGAGATATCCAGTCTGTGACTTCAGCGGCTGTCACCGTAAACGGAATACCTAGCTCCTTACAGCCAGCAGCCATACGCTCTAAATGTCGTTCCAGAAGATAAGGCACCCCCTGGTATGTACGAAAGGTCTCAAACAGCCCAATCCCGTACAAAAAGCCGTGATCCGTCAAAGGAACCACGGCTGATGCCAGCTGAACCAGCTTTCCGTTCATCGCGGCATATTGCATGTTATACAGTCGCCTTTTGTTGTGAAAGGAAATTGCGAAGTATCTGATGACCGTGATCTGTAATAATGGATTCCGGGTGGAACTGTACCCCTTCAATCGCATACTCTTTATGGCGAAGACCCATAATCTCTCCTTCAGCCGTCTCTGCTGTAATCTCTAAACAATCCGGCAGGCTGCTACGCTCCACGATCAATGAATGATAACGGGTTGCCGTGAATGGAGAAGGTAAACCCGCAAATACAGATGTGCCCGAGTGAAGCATTTCGGACGTTTTGCCATGCATCATACGATCTGCGCGAATAACATTGCCGCCAAATGCCTGTCCAATTGCCTGATGGCCGAGGCATACGCCAAAGATCGGAATGCTGCCTTTAAAATGATCAATAACCGCCAGACTAATCCCCGCCTCATTCGGCGTGCACGGGCCTGGAGAGATCAGAATATGATCCGGTGCCAGCGCTTCAATGCCTGCCAGATCAATTTCGTCATTACGGCGAACTTCCACCGTCTCCCCCAATTCACCCAGATATTGAACCAGGTTATAGGTAAAGGAATCGTAATTGTCGATAACCAGAATCATATGTCCGCTCCTCCTCATCTTCTACCGCAGACTGCGGGCAGATGCCATTTTTATATTAATTTAATTGCTTCGTTCCGCTCGGACTGCTCTTGCTCGCTTCGTGTTCGCTTCTGATGATGTCCCAATTCAGTTTCAGCCCGTTCACTGTAATTCACAGCTCTCATCATTGCTCTAGCTTTATTGTGGCACTCTCTGTACTCACGATATGGGTCTGAATCAATAACGATGCCAGCTCCTGCCTGAACATAACCCGTTCCATCCTTGATAGCAAGTGTTCGAATGACGATATTCAATTCCATGTTGCCACTGAAATCTATCCATCCAATAGACCCTGTGTACGGCCCTCGACGCACCGGCTCAAGCTCTTCAATAATTTCCATGGTGCGCACTTTCGGAGCACCCGTTATCGTTCCACCCGGGAAGGTTGCGGCAATGACATCAAATACGGTCAATCCTTCGGCAAGTTTACCTTCTACCTGCGAAACCAGATGCATGACATGGGAATATTTCTCGATGGTCATCAATTCGGGCACATGAACTGACCCATAAGCAGCAATTCGCCCGATATCATTACGCTCCAGGTCTACCAGCATAATATGCTCGGCTCGCTCCTTCTCACTACCAAGCAATTCTTCTGCCATCGCCTGATCCTCTGCCTCATCGCGCCCTCTTCTTCTCGTTCCGGCAATAGGACGCGCACTGACTTTTCCGTTCTCCACTTTGACAAGCAATTCAGGTGATCCACTGACCAATTGAAATTCAGGACTACGAAGCATTCCCATATATGGTGAAGGGTTCACCATCCGCAGCCATTCATAGATATGCTCGCCGCTGGATCGCAGTTGCTTTTCATGTCTGAGGGACAGATTAACCTGAAACACATCGCCTTGCCGGATATATTCCTGCACCTTACGTACAGCTTGTTCAAAATCCTCTTGCGGGAAGGACGTCTGCCATCCCTCCGTTTCCCGTTCAGATTCTTCTTTACGCAGTGCAAGATGGACCTGCCTTTGACGGAGTTCCAGTGCCTGTTGCTGCTCCTCAGCCTGGGCAAATCCCATCATATGAAGCCATCGCTGCTGCATGGCAACTGCACGTTTCACCGCTGTAGCATAGAGACTACGCAGATCGGTCTGTTCTTGCTGTTCGGTATTGATTTCCAAATGCACCATACAAAAAAGTGCCTGCTGCTCATGATCGTACGCCCAAAGTTCATCAAATCGCATCCACCAGTAATCGGGAAGAGCAGGGTTGTCTTCGGCAATCAATGGTAGTTTCTCCAACGATCTGGCGACATCATAGCTCAAATATCCGGCACAACCGCCTGCAAAATCTGGCGCTCCATCAATCTTGGGTGCTCGGTAAGGTGCTGTCCATCTTTTTAATACTTCCAGCGGCTTGCCCCGATCTGTTCTTGTTGTCCCTTGAAGCACGTCAAAGATTGTTGCTTCCTGCCCTTTGCCGGAAACAATGGACACCGGATTTAATCCGAGGAACGTATACCTTCCACCTTTCCCGTTCTCCAGTATGATGGCATTAGGAGATGCATGCTGCCATGCAGCTTCCCAAGTCAACGGTAATCCGCCATGATACGGTGCTCCATCTGACTTTATTATATAAGGCAACATGGTCCAACCTTGCCCAGCCCACACTTCCCAGTCGGCGTATGTTGTCATCAGGTGTGTCATTGGCCCGCCGCCCTTTCCTATGTCGTTATATAAGTTGAAAATGTGATCTTTAACACAAACGTTCCAAGGAAGAAACAAGCTGTGTACAGGGAATTCAACCTATATATTTCTTATTGTTTGATAGTATACTAAAGCAACGTTGCTTTTAAAAGCGTTACACAAAAAAACCTCCCTACCCGTCAGGGCAGGAAGGATCCATACATGATTAGAGGACACAAAAACATATTCTCAGGAGATCTTGTGAGAGTAACCGTTAGTTGTAACGGTGTTATTATGCCTCGAAATCATATAACGGCGTGCTCAGATAACGTTCACCATTACTTGGTACGATAACTACGACACGTTTACCTTTACCCAGCTGTTTTGCGACCTGAAGACCTGCACGAATCGCTGCACCGGATGAAATGCCGGAAAGGATACCTTCTTCTTTTGCAACTGTCCGGGCTGTTTCAAACGCATCATCATTCTCGATGTGAATGATTTCGTCATAGACTTCTTGATCCAATATCTCAGGAATAAAGTTCGCACCAATTCCCTGAATTTTGTGAGGTCCTGGTTTACCACCCGCTAGAATTGGAGATGCGGCTGGCTCTACTGCCACAATTTTGATACCAGGAAACGCTTCTTTCAACACTTCACCCGTACCTGTGATCGTTCCACCTGTACCAATACCTGCAACAAACGCATCAAGTGTACCACCTACAGACTGGATCGCTTCAACGATTTCAGGACCTGTCGTTTCGCGGTGAATTTTCACGTTTGCTTTATTTTTGAATTGCTCGGCCATGAAGTATGTTGGGTTTTCTTTCAATAACTCTTCTGCTTTTTTAACTGCACCGTTCATTCCCTCTGCTCCAGGTGTGAGTACCAGTTCAGCACCATAAGCACGAAGCAGATTGCGACGCTCCAAGCTCATCGTTTCAGGCATTACAATAACGGCCTTGTAGCCTTTAGCAGCAGCAACCATCGCCAGACCGATTCCTGTGTTACCGCTTGTAGCTTCAATAATCGTACCACCTGGTTTCAGCTTTCCTTCTTTTTCCGCTTCTTCAACAATGCTAATCGCGATACGATCTTTAACACTTGATCCCGGGTTCTGATATTCCAGCTTCACAAATATTTCAGCACTGCCTTCGGGTACGATATTGTTCAGACGTACCAGCGGAGTACCCCCGATGAGTTCAGTTACGTTATTAACTACTTTAGCCATATGAATGCCCTCCTTAGTGGGATGAAAAATACTTGTTTCCTCTTAGCCATATACGGTATGTGCTGAAAAACCTCTGGATGTTTTATGAAGAACTGCGGAAATCCGGTGATAATCTGTCCCCTTCTGCATAAGAACCTTGCATACAGGTATAGGTAGCGCCGATTTTTCCGAAAGTTTCTTATGACATTGAATCCTATAATAGATGAAATTCTAATCTTAAATTTTATATCCGAGTAAACGAGTAGGTATTTGATTATTTCCATATTAACAACCTTACACGCCATTGTCAATATGAGTACTCAAAAAAATACTTTGCCTTAGGTCCTGAGACCGTAGACAAAGTATTTTTATCAAGATGCAGCTCTTATAAGGCAGGATACTCGTGTTTCATCAACTCAGGAAGCAGGAATTTCAGAGATGATTACAGCCTCGTATTTATCTCGTAGCATCTGTTCAACCTGTGGTAGCGGATCAGCCTGATTTAATGCCAGCTCCATACGAATCTCTTCATGTACTTCCTTTGCCGACAGCTCCTGCCGTTCGGCTTTGTCATTCAGTTTGAGAATAGCATAACCATCCTCTACCTCTACTGGACCGGCGATATCACCGATTTGCATATTGGCAGCCAGCTGCAAGATCGATTGAGGTAGAAACGGATCATTTTGCTCAATCCAGCCCAGTCTGCCTCCAGCATCTCGAGAATAAGTATCCTCTGATTCCACACGAGCCGTCTCTTCGAAATCTTTCCCGTTTCTCAGTGCTGCAAGTAAAGCGTCCGCTTCGGACTTTACCTTTACTATAATCATGGACAGGTCATATTTCTCAGGTGTGATGTAGTCTTCCCGATGATCTACCCAATATTGCTCGATATCATCATCCTTAACCTGTATACCTGCGGTAGCAATCTTTTCAAGCAATAGACGGTATCCTGCCTCCAGTTCGAGATCCTCCTTCGACAGGCCGAGCTCTGATTTCATAGCATCATAATAAGACTTCTCCGAATCATATCCATCCATTGCCTTAGCCATTTCTCTTGCGATCTCATGGGGAGTGACTACTAAATTCCGTTGGATTGCTTCAGCATATACTGCTTTTCGATTTAGCATCTGCAGCAGCATCTCACTGCCGTAACGTTGCTTTAGAGCATCGGTCCAAGCTTTGTCTGTAATCACTTCTCCGTTTATCGTTGCAACGGCATTTCCTTCTTCCTGATTGGCATCATGAGGCGTCTCTGCTTCGTCCTTGCCCTGATTCATCACCTGCATCGCCATAACCGTACCCATGACTAATACACCAAGTGTCAAAATAACAACCGCTGTCCACAACCCTTTTTCCTGTCTGGTCATACCGCATCCCGTCCCCGCTTTGATCAGTTCTTGGCTTGTTCTAGGATGGCTTCTAGCTGCTCTTTGTTAAAATCATACGCCTCATTACAGAATTGGCAGACTACTTCAGCCTGTCCTTCTTCTTCAATCAACTGCTCCAGCTCGGACTGTCCGAGACTGATTAATGTTTTTTCCAGACGTTCACGTGAACAATTACAATTAAAGTGAATATCCAGTTCACCCATAACATGCACATCTGGAAGGAGACGACGCAGCAATTCCTCAAGCTCCAAACCCTCGTTCAACAAGGTTGTTACTGGAGGCAAGGCACCAATGGCATTTTCAATTTCTGTGATTTCAGGGTCTGTTAGACCTGGCAAAAGCTGAATAATGAAACCGCCCGAAACGATAACGGAGTTATCCGTATCAACCAGAACACCTACCCCAACAGCAGAAGGCGTTTGTTCCGACTGGGCAAAATAGTACGTAAAGTCTTCACCGAGTTCTCCAGAGATAATCGGTATGCTGCCACGATAAGGCTCTTTCAGTCCCAAATCTTTGGTAATGTTAATGAATCCTTCTGTGCCTACCGCTCCAGCCACATCTAACTTCCCAAAGCGATTGCTTGGCAGATGCACATGTGGATGGGTAACGTAGCCTCGCACCTCACCTTTAGCATTAGCGTCGGCTACAATCTGACCGATGGGGCCATCACCATTCACTTGGATCGTCAGTTTCTCTTCGCCTTTGAGCATTGCACCCATTATGGCTGCTGTTGTTACCGTACGCCCCATAGCTGCTGTAGCCGTGGGAAACGTGTCATGTCGTCTTCGTAGCTCTTCTACCAGTTCTGTCGTTTGAACAGCAAATGCCCTTACCTTCCCATTCATTGCTGTACCACGGATCAACCGGTCATGTTTGTTGTTGTTTTCCAAGTCATTCAGCCTCCTTTGGCTTGTAATTTTGTTCCTTAACAGAAAAAAACGGCTTAACATATAAGCTGCAATCTCAGCCTGCTGTATGCCGCCTTTTGTATATCTACCTTTCCCGATTTCGCTCGTAGATGACACGCAGTCCCTCAAGTGTAAGCAGTGGATCTACCTTCTCAATGCTCCGGGTCTCTTCAGCAATCAGTGCAGCAAGACCTCCTGTGGCAACGACCAAAGGCTCGGCCCCCATCTCTCTGCGGATTCGTTCTACGATGCCGTCCACTTGACCAGCATAACCATAGATAATGCCTGACTGCATGGCATGCACCGTATTGCGTCCAATAACCTTTTTCGGCTTCTCTAGCTCAATCCGGGGCAACTTGGCTGCCCGCTCATATAGAGCTTCGGTCGCAATATGAATCCCCGGTACAATGGCGCCGCCCAAGTAATGGCCTTTCTCATCAATACAGTCAAATGTAGTCGCTGTACCAAAATCAACAACTACAAGGGGTCCGCCATATTTCTCCAAAGCTGCTACGGCATTCACGATCCGATCCGCTCCCACTTCTCGCGGATTCTCGTATCGCAGATTTAGACCCGTCTTGATGCCTGGTCCAACAAGCATTGGTCTTTTGCCCATATATTTCTCGCACATCATCTCGATGACGTTCACCAGTGGCGGAACCACAGATGAAATAATTACACCCTCGATGTCTCGAGCTGAGATCGCGGACATATGAAATAAATTATAGATCAATACGCCGTATTCATCCACTGTAGACTGCCGAGATGTGCTTAGACGGAAATGATGTAACAATTCACGGCCCTGATATACTCCGAGCACGATATTACTGTTACCCACGTCTACCACTACAATCAAAGAGGTTCACCCCTCTTTCTTTTCGTTTAAATCCAAGCTGATATCCATGCTCTCAAAGGAATAGGTTAACCTGCCAACTGAAATTACATCCACACCAGTTTCCGCAATGTCACGAATGGTTTCAAGAGATACATTCCCGGATGCTTCCACCTTCACATGCGGAGCCTGCTGGCGAATCAGAGCGATTGCTTCTCGCATCCGATCAGGCCGCATGTTATCCAGCATAATGATATCTGCCCCGGCTTGCAAGGCTTCCTGCACTTGGGCTAGGCTTTCCGTCTCTACTTCAATCGTCATCGTATGCGGAATAACCGCTCGCGCACGTTGCACTGCTTCGGTAATGCTACCTGCGCCTTTAATATGATTGTCTTTGATCATGACAGCATCATACAAGCCGAACCGATGATTGGCACCACCACCAACACGTACAGCATATTTCTCCAGCAATCGGTGACCTGGTGTTGTTTTGCGTGTATCGACAAGTCTAGCCTTCAATCCTTCAAGGGCATCCACGTAGGAACGTGTACGCGTAGCAATGCCGGACATACGCTGTAACAGATTAAGCGCCAGACGCTCTCCAGTCAGGAGAGAATGCGTACTTCCTTCGACTTCAGCCAGGATGGTACCAGGCGTAACTGCATCACCATCATTTACTTTTGCCGTATAACGAAGCTGTGGATCTACGACTTGAAAAACAAGCTCGGCTATGGGCATGCCAGCAATAATCCCATGGTCTTTGGCATGAATCACTGCCTTAGATCTGCTACTTGCCTGGATGGTCACATTCGTTGTGACATCTCCTGCACCCACATCCTCACGAAGCCAGCCTTTGATCATCTCCATAAGATCCTCATTGTATCCGTTCAGTATCATGACATCCATTCCTCCACAATCGCTTGTTCTCTTTGCTGAAGACTATGCTTCCGCCACGCTATATCGTCACGTGCCGGGAAGTCGTCACGGTAGTGGGCTCCTCGGCTTTCCTCACGGTGCAACGCTCCGCTAGTGACCAGCCACGCACAAGTCAGAAGATTGGCATACTCCAGCTCTTCCCGTTGTGTAGGCTTCTGATCAAAGAAAGATAACTCATGCTGCAATTGATCCATCGCTTGCTGAAGATGTATTCGGTTCCTTCTCAGACCGACTTGGCGAACCATCATCTTTTGCAGACTTAAACGTCTTTCTGATACCGGCTTGGAATGCTGATGTTTCTCACCGTTAATGTTCATTTTATCCGTACTCGGGGATTTCACAGCTCTCCCCAGTGATTCCTCGATTGGCGGCAGTGACTGGATCCGTTCCACAATTCGCCGACCAAACACAATCGCCTCAGATAATGAATTGCTCGCTAATCGATTCGCTCCGTGTACACCGGTAGAGGAAACCTCGCCGCAAGCGAACAACCGAGGGATACTACTTTCCCCGCTCAAGTCGGTCTTCACTCCGCCCATCATATAGTGTGCAGCAGGGGCGACGGGAATCCAATCTGTGGTTATATCGAGGCCGTACCGCATACAGGTTTCATAAATGGTAGGAAAACGACTTCTCACCATCTCCGGCTGTTCATGGGTAATATCGAGATAAACAAACGTACTTTTTGTCAATTCCATCTCACTGACGATTGCCCTTGCTACAATATCGCGAGGTGCAAGCTCGAGCTGGGCATGATATTTCTCCATAAATCGTTCACCCTTCACATTGCGAAGGTATGCTCCCTCCCCACGTACAGCTTCGGAGATCAGAAAACGTGGAGCTCCCGGATAACATAAGGATGTGGGATGAAACTGAATAAATTCCATATCACGAACAATAGCGCCTGCTCGATATGCCATAGCTACCCCGTCTGCAGTAGCTACATCAGGGTTCGTCGTATATCGGTATAGTTGCCCTGCCCCACCCGAACAGAGCACCGTTGCCTTAGCTTTGACAAACAATTTCGACCCATCTTCTTTTAGAATCAGCGCACCGATACATTCTCCGCCATCTGTAATGAGATCAATGACGAAATGCTCATCCCATACATCAATACCAGGATGTTCATGGACCTTTACAGCGAGCGCTCTTACAATCTCATACCCTGTGGCATCTCCATTGGCATGTAAAATACGGCGATGGCTGTGCGCACCTTCCTGCGTCAGAGCCAACTCGCCGTTCTCCAAGTCAAACAATGTACCTAGATGGATCAGTTCTCTTACACCGTCAGGTCCTTCATTTACCAGCACTTCTACTGCCTCGGAACGGCATAAGCCAGCTCCGGCAACCAGAGTATCTTGCAGATGATAGGCAGGTGAATCATCTTCAGCGATAACAGCCGCAATCCCTCCCTGCGCATATCTGGTGTTACTCTCAAGCAAAGACTTCTTCGTAATCATTAGCACACGATGCTTTTCGCTAGCCTTAATAGCGGTAAAGAGACCCGCGATACCCGAACCGATTACCAGCACTTCTGTCTCCACCATAGGGAGCGCAGAGAGATCAAAATCATGTATATATTGCGGTATCATCCTATTCACCTGTTTCGGAGCAAGAGTAACGCATGTTACTTCACCAGTAACATGCGCTCTAGTGATTCTCTGGCTTGATCAGCTATAGCCGGTGGAACATAAATCTGTGGTTTCATCGTTTCCAGACATTTAACCAGCTTTTTCAGGTTGTTGACCTTCATGTTCGGACATACGAGAAACTTTGTTGCAAAATGGAACTGTTTATCTGGACTGTCGAGACGAAGTTGATATCCTGTGCCATCCTCGGTTCCCACGATAAATTCTTTAGTCTTTGAGTTCTTGCAATACTCCAAAATGGCTGTAGTACTGCCTACAAAGTCACCCATCTCCACAACTTCAGGACGGCATTCGGGGTGCACCACAAATTCAGCATTAGGATATTTGGCTTTCATCTCAACCACATCTTTTACAGTCAGCATGTCATGTGTATTGCAGTAACCTTCCCAGATAATCATCTTCTTGTCTGTGTGTTGCTGCACATAGTGGCCCAAGTTCTTATCTGGCACCCATATAATTTCATCTGAATCTACAGACTGGATTACGCGAACAGCATTCGCAGATGTACAACAAATATCCGTTTCTGCTTTGATCTCAGCAGATGAATTAATATATGTGACGACCTTGGCATGAGGATGTTGTGCCTTCAGTTTCCTTAAGCCATCCACGTTCACCATATCCGCCATCGGACAGCCTGCGCGTTCATCAGGAATGAGAACGGTTTTGTTCGGAGCTAGGATTTTAGCGCTTTCACCCATAAAATGAACACCACAGAATACGATAACCTCTGCATCCGTCTGTGCAGCTTTTTGTGCGAGCAGGAATGAATCACCACGGAAATCTGCGACTTCCTGCACCTCGTCACGTTGATAGTAATGAGCCAGAATAATAGCATTGCGTTCCTTCTTAAGTTCCATCAGCCGCTCGCGCAACTCACGATTCATCTCAGCCTTGCGCTCTAAAGCCAGAGCTTCCACCTGTGATCCTCTCCTTATCGGTACAGCACCATGCGCTGTTTCATATAGGGCATATCTAGTCGTTATATTCGCTGGTGAAACGAATCACAAGCGGTTTAACAACTAATGTACACAACGTTCACGACTCTGTCAATAATTGAAAAAAAGTAAGAAAAGCGGTCTTATCCCCCATATACTTTACGGTTCGCCGTCTAGCTCTGGATTATCTGTCTCCCCTTAAATTAATTAATGATGACAAAAAAAGAGAGCCACATGGGCTCTCTTCTCGTCATTCCGGTATTATGACCGGAATGATGCCTTATTACGATGTTGGCTTTGAACCACCATCATTTGGATCATTGCTACCCTTATTCGGGTCAGGCGTTGTTTCGTTCGGAATATCTCCGACCGGTGGCTCTGAAGTTTCATCTTTGCCTTGGATACGGACACGAACATCTCCGATGTTGTCAATGATTGGTTCGCCGCTTTCATTTGGCGTGCCTTCTCCAGAGTCGTCACCTTCTGCTTTTGGTGTCAGTGAACCTGTTTCGATCAACTGCTTGATCTGATCCATTTCCAGCGTCTCCACCTCAAGCAATGTTTCGGCAATCAGATGCATCTCTCTCGTATGTTTGGTCAGCAATGCTTTACACTTCTCATAACATTCGTTAATAAACCGCTGCATCTCTTGGTCAATCTCATATGCGATGGAATCCGAGTAATTCTGTTCATGACCGATATCCCGTCCAAGGAATACCTGTCCTTGTGAACTTCCGAATTGCATCGGGCCCAGTTTCTCACTCATACCGTATTCCATAACCATGCTGCGCACGATACCTGTCGCTTGCTGGAAGTCACTGTATGCACCGGTACCGATCTCACCGATAAACAATTCTTCTGCCACGCGACCCCCGAGGAGTCCCGTTACTTTATCAAGCAGCTCCTGCTTGGTAACGAGCATACGATCTTCTTTTGGCAACATGATTACATATCCACCCGCACGTCCACGCGGAATGATGGTCACTTTATGTACCATATCAGCATGTTCCAGGAAGTATCCTACAATGGTATGGCCTGCTTCGTGATAAGCAACAATACGTTTCTCGCGATCACTGATGACACGGCTTTTCTTCTCCGTACCAACGATAACACGGTCAATCGCCTCATCGACTTCACGCATAGAAATATCTTTGCGGTTACGACGTGCTGCAAGCAAGGCAGCTTCGTTCAGCAAGTTCTCTAAGTCTGCACCTGAGAAGCCTGTTGTACGCTTCGCGATAATGTCCAGTTTCACATCTTTCGTGAGAGGTTTGTTACGTGAATGTACTTTCAGAACAGCTTCACGACCTCTAACGTCTGGACGATCCACTGTGATTTGACGGTCAAAACGTCCTGGACGCAGCAACGCGGGATCGAGAATATCTGCACGGTTCGTTGCAGCAACGATGATGATGCCTTCGTTCGCACCGAATCCGTCCATTTCAACGAGCAACTGGTTAAGGGTTTGTTCACGTTCATCGTGACCGCCGCCAAGACCAGCACCACGCTGACGTCCCACTGCATCAATCTCATCAATAAAGATGATACAAGGCGCATTTTTCTTTGCATTTTCGAACAAATCACGGACACGTGATGCACCGACACCGACAAACATTTCGACAAAGTCGGAACCGGAAATGCTGAAGAATGGTACACCTGCTTCACCAGCTACAGCACGGGCAAGCAATGTTTTACCTGTACCCGGAGGTCCTACAAGCAATACGCCCTTCGGAATACGTGCACCAACGGCTGCAAACTTCCGAGGATCCTTGAGGAAGTCTACGACTTCAACGAGCTCTTGCTTCTCCTCGTCAGCACCCGCAACATCTTCAAATGTAACCCGCTTCTTCTCTTCATTGTAGAGACGAGCACGGCTCTTACCAAAGTTCATTACTTTACCGCCGCCGCCTTGAGCCTGATTGAACAGGAAGAAGAACAGCAGGAACATAATGATCAAAGGAATAAAGGAGGTCAGCAGTGTCAACCAGATGCTGTCACCTTTCATTGGTTCCTGATGATATTCAAATTTGTTAGCTTCACTTGCAGCTACAAGTTCACTGATTGCCTCATCCGTAGGAGGAATATACGTTGAGAAACTTTCTGATTTGGCTCCATCAGGTGCTTGTTTGTATCGGCCGGTCACGAGATATGTCTGACCGTTGAATTGAACAGTCACTTCGGCAATATTGTTAGCTTTAACCTCAGCACGAAACTGATCATATCTAGGGTTTTCTATAACATCGTTTCCATCTGTGATAAATCTAACTAAACCCACCACAACTAAAAAAAGAATCAAATAAAAACCAGAATTCCGGATGAACCGATTCATCCCCTACCTCCTCTCGAGACACTTTAATTATTTTAACATAGCCAGACGTGGCTTCTCAATAGATGCCAAAAACAGCACAAGGCTTGGTCTGGCAGGATATCAGCTCGTATAGATTTCCGGTTTCAGTATCCCGATATAAGGCAGGTTCCTATACTGTTCGGCATAATCCAAACCATATCCAACGATGAATGCATCAGGAATATCGAAGCCGGTATAGTGAGCTTCCAATTCCACTTTGCGTCCAGATGGCTTATCGAACAGTGTAACCACACGTACCGTTTCAGCACCGCGATTTTCCAACAGCTCGATTAAGTAGCTGAGGGTGAGCCCACTGTCGATAATATCTTCGACAATTAGAACTTCACGTCCTTCAACAGATACATCCAGATCCTTGATGATTTTGACAACACCGGATGACTTGGTCGATGCTCCATAACTGGATACGGCCATGAAATCCATCTCAACCGGTACCGTTATGTTTTTAACCAAATCAGCCATAAATATAAACGCACCTTTGAGCACACAAATGACCAAAGGGTTCCGGTTAGCATAATCGGCACTTAGTATTGCACCTAATTCCTTAACTTTACTCTGAATTTCCTCTTCACTGATCAATACTTCTTGAATGTCGTTCTGCAACTGTGCGAACCTCCTAAGTTATACTATGAAAGCCTTACCTGAACCATAACCACTACCCCTGAATCGCCGAGTCGCCTACAGTCATGTACAGGATTATGGAAGTACTCTCCCTGACAGGGGCCACATCAGACCGTCGAACACCCGGTAACCAGATGATATTGCCTGCTCCATCACACACCACAGGAATACGTGAGCGGACGGATGGGGGAATTTTCTCATCGATGAAAATATTTTTCACCTTTTTGCTTCCGTTTAATCCCATTACTTTCATGGTATCTCCAGGTAACCGTGAACGTACAACCAACGGCATAAGAAGCTCATCCGCATCAAATGCGGCTTGCTCCGCCGATTCCGGTACATGATAGTTCTCGGGACTCATCGGCATCAATCGGATATACCGATCAATTTCGGTGAGTGAAAGCTCATAAGTTCCGCTCCATTGTGCAAGACGATACTCGTAAGATTGACCTTTTACGCCTGTCCGTTGACCGAAGGAGATCAGATCATACTCCCGGGTGCAAGCGAGTGTTTGTCCTATATCCAGGCTCCAAGTCGTCACCTCGGTATCTATGACTTTGCGCCGAATAGTTTCAATACGGGTAAAGTCGACAAAATCACTGTCCAAAGGCAGATAATTCAATATTAGTTTAATCAACCTTCGTTGTAAAGCAACATGTAACTCCAAGAAGGAAGGCACCTTAAAGGTTTGCCTTCCGCCGTTCACCTGCACTAGACACCTGTATGTGTCGTGAGTACTCTGCTCCATGAAATCGTCTTCATCACCCACAATTTCAGCAAGTCGATTCAGTGATGGCGTGAGTTGTCCATTATATTGCCCCAAAAATGGGAGCACATCCAATCGAATCGCATTACGCCGATATTTACGTTGATCGTTGCTCCTATCATGGAAGTAAGTAAAACCTTGAGTATTACAAGCTTCTACAAGGTCCGTCTTGTTTATACGAAGGCATGGACGAATAAGTTCCACATTTTTTTCACGGCGTTTATATTTCATTCCTGCCAGCCCAGCCAAGCCGCTTCCTCGTAGCAAATGAAGCATAACGGTCTCCGCCTGATCATCCGCATGATGGGCCAGAGCAATGCTGGCCGCCCCGTATTTATCAGCCACGTCATGCAAAAAAGCATAACGCCGGTTACGTGCTGCCTCCTGAGGTCCTTGGCCCGTTTGCTTCATATAGGACGGGATGTCCACCTTTGTCCATTCAAAAGCAATACCGAGCTGATGAGCTGTTTCCATCATTTGACGGGCCTCATCATCCGATTCCTCTCGAAAGCCGTGATGTACATGGGCACAGATCAATTCGAGCGGCACATGCTTCCTGCTAATCTCATGCATAATATGCAAAAAAGCCACCGAATCCGGTCCGCCCGATACAGCGACGACAATACGATCTCCGGGAACCCATAACTGATGCTCTTCCGCTGCATCCAATACGTTATTCACCAGTGTGTCCCAGCGTAAAGCTTCCATACCTGTCCTCATTCCTTGCGTTATGTATATGCACGGTCATCCATTAAAAACGAAGTGCATAGATGAGTGCACCAATAAGTAATATAACCGATAGGGCAAATGCATTTTTCAACCATCGTGGTGTATTGCTTCTGGAACGGCGACGCATCGGTGTGGGACGTGCCATCAATTCCTTCCACAATTTTGCTGCATGGTCTGCATCCTTAAACTGCCCCCGAAGAGCCCTGATAATCCATTGACGAAAAGGACCTAACCTTTCGCTTTTCTCGACCAGAAGCACGAGTTGGTTCACATTCCGCAATTGCGGCAGTCCGTCTGTAGCTAAAGACTTTAGCGCGTCTCCTTCCAGAATATGAATCATTAGCAGTGCAAAGGCAAACACATCATATGTAGCGTCTGCGGTACGGCTGCCTGCATTCCAAAATCCACGGTCATACCACTCCGTAAACTGTTTAACACTTCGTCCGATGGACGTTACTCCGCCGTAATCGATCAGCTCGACATGGCCATAATCGGACACGAGTACATTTTGAGGTTTGAGATCTCCAAATACCCAGCCTGCCCGATGTAGTTGGGCAAGTCTTTGCAACAGTCTTGCTCCAATAAGCATGGTCCAGTCAGTCCCCTGACGTCGAATGAAATGATGAAGAGCCTCACCCCGAACATAGCGCATCACGTAAAAAGGAATATCCCGGTCGCGAACGGCATAATCGTCCACATCTTTAAGATAGGAAGGAATGCCGCTCTGCCGAAGAGCTTCATGATTACGCTGTAATTGAAACGATTTGAGCACATTGATCTCAGACTGCAAGTCAACGGGATCAAATCCCATTTTGAGCGCATAATGTTTGCCATTCTCTCCAAGCTGGACAAGGAACACAACCCCGTTGGCGCCTCTACCCAGCAGCTTTCGAATCGTATAACGACTTCGATTCCATTTCCCCGTAATGACAGTTCCTGGCGGGAAAGAGGCATCAGACAACGTTGTCACCGAGCATCCCTTCTCTTTCAATGCGATAGTTCCCTTCTATTTCCTGCTGTTCCTCCAGTGTACCATAACGATAAAAATCAATCACCTTCTGAATTGCAGGACCTGTCGGTGTTGCCCCCTTTGTCTGCAACCGTCCGAACAAGGCACGAACACGCCCCGGATCATCGGTCCAGTCGATATCCATTACTGCATCCTCCCCGCTGTGGCGGCCTGGAAAATGAAATACAGATAACCGGCTCTTACCTACTCGAGCCTGCAAACTTAACATTAAATCTCGAATGCCTTCCTCTACAGCTGCCAGCTTCGGTTTCATACTTGCACTAACATCAATTAGTAGCGAGACCTGCAGAGCCGCATTCTCCGTCAAGTTATCAATGACTTCCACAACCTGTGAGCGCTGGGATGGTTCCAGATCGGTCACCGTCTTGGTCCCCTTCGTTCCCAAAATTTGTGTAAGCTCTCTATTAACCGCTTGCTGAATCGTCTGAACCACCGTTTTCCTCGTCATCATCTGCATCGTATGGGCAAGCTGTCGGGTACCTACTATCTGGCTAATGCCTCCTCCGGCTCTCGCAATATCCTCAATCTCTCTACTTCCCAGTTCGCCAATTGTACCGTAATCAATTACGCCTACAACATTAACCGTTATACCCTCTTCCCGTGCCTCTGCCGCTGCCAGTACCGGGCTCACTCCCACATTGGAACAACCATCGGTGATGAGCAAAATTTGTTTCATCCGATATCCCTCCGTTATTCGTACTCTCCAACTCTATGACTAGCATTGCCAGATTGAAGAGAATTCAAACGGAGTATTTGGAGGGAAATTAGTCTTCAACTTACAGTACGAGGACGTTCCATACGGCTAATACCTGGCACACGTAAGGTAGCCCATTCAGGACGATAATGTTCAACTTTGCCAACCACGACCGTCATGTCATCCAGAATCTCCTGCTGCTGGTATCGAATTACGCTCTCAAGCAGGCAGTCTGCCAGTTCTTGTGGATCTTCTGTATCAATCTCCTGAATGAGACGTTTCATCCACAGTTCCTTATTAACTGCATATCCTGGAGCATCATAGATGCCGTCTGTCATCATGATTAAAATATCACCCGGCTGCAGCTGGAGTGTCACCAGATCTACCTCAATGTCTTTAATTATGCCGATCGGCAGATTGCTTGCCGAAACCGGAATAACCTCCTGCCCGCGTTTAATAAAGCTTGGAGTCGAGCCAATTTTCATAAAGGTTGTTTCTGCTGTATATTCATCGATCAGCGCCATATCGACAGTGGCATACATCTCTTCTGGAGAGCGCAGCATCAGTACGGAATTGACAGATTTGATCGCTAATTTCTCATCCATACCTGACTGAAGAAGCTGCTCCAGAATATTTAATGCTGCGCTGCTCTCCATACGAGCTCGCTCTCCATTGCCCATCCCGTCACTAAGCGCAACAGCAAACGTACCATTACCCAGTTCTACCGTACTGAAGCTATCGCCGGACATCACATCGCCTCCCTTGGCAGCAGCAGCTACACCTGTGGTCACCTCGAAAGTCTTTGCCGAGCCAAAAGTTACGGTTGCCAATCCCTGCCGAGGATCCGTCATCGTTTCATGCAACACAGCGATATGCTCGTCCAGTACATTGGAGATCAGCGGTGCGATCATTTTCCTGCATTCATCAAACCCTCTTGTATACGCATGCACAATCTCAATTTCTACATTGCCCGCTTCCAGATTGATAATTTCAATAGAATGAATAGATAATCCAAGGGACTCCAGCGCATCCCGAATCTGTTCTTCTTGTTGCACCATCTCCTCACTTTCACGTTGAATTTCTTTGGCCAGGTCCTCCATCACCTGAGATACTCCGGATAATTGTTCGGCAACCAGCTGCCTGCTATCAATAATCTGGCGTTTCCATTGCATATTGTGCTGATGCAGACCATATTGAGCCCGCATGACTTCCAGAACCTCTTCTGGTTTGGCACATACTCTGTTCCACTCAACAGGAATTTGTTTACCCGATATCTCCGGATTAGCCTCGATTGTACTCATTACATCCGTCATGTAGCTGTAGGTTTGAATAAACTTGGCATCCCAGCATTGTGTACGCTTGAAGCAACCCGCACAGGTCCCTTCAGCCACTGCATTCATGAAATGATCCATACCCCCTTCTTTATGTACCGGCTCCCCCGTACCGGACATCTGATCAAAGCTACGTGATAACTGACGAAATACCTGTGAAAATCGCGTCACTCGTTCCGCGGTAATATCCCGAATCCGTTTGGCGTATTCATGTTGTGATTTAGTATGATTCTGCGTGCCCGGCACATATTTAGAGATCGCATCAACTACACTCTTCGGCGTTAACATAAACAGTACAATGGCTGCACATGTTTCCCACAGAGAATTCATCACATCACCCGGACCGCCAAGATATATGGATAGAATGGACGAACCCAGCAGCATGCCTAGGGCAACCGATGCACGTTTCCCCTCACGAAGCATACCTGCTAACATTCCTGCAAAAGCAAGCAGACTCATCTGATATACTGCGGACATATCAGCCAGACTTAGAATTAGACCTGTGATCACACCAACCGAGGCACCCAGGGGGGCTCCGCCCACCAGAGCAAAGATTAGAATAAGATAACGTGAGAGCATATGCTCTACTGAAAGAGACTGAATAGTCCACCCCACCGCTCCAGTCATTACGGACGCCAGCAAAATAATGAGGCACAGGATCTCCTCGTTCTTTAGGTTGAACTTTTTTTTGCGGTACGTAAAAATCGGTATGGCCTGAATGAACACCAGGGTCAGCACGAAACTTAGAACGGAATCCATCGTTAGCATTAACATCGCATACCAGTTGAACGAAGGACCAATGACAACGGCGAACAGTTTTACCATAAAAGTTGTCGTAAACACCATCATTGGTGCATATGATAATTCAGCACGATCATAAGATTCCAACCCTCGGAATAATAAATAGAAGATGGCGATCTCGGAGGCCACAATCAGTGAAACCGGGAACGGAGCAAACAGACTTCCGGCGAGTAGTGCCCCTCCAACCGGAATGATGTAATCCCTGCGCATAAAAGCAATGACAGCAAAATATGCAATGGCAAAAGGAGATAATTCATTCAAGATCATCGCCTTTCCTAGTAAAAAGCCCATAAAGGTGAGTAGCAATACCCACTTACGAGATACTACCGCCTGGATAGCCTTGCGGGAACCGAGCCATTGTTTCAGACGTACTGACAGTTCCTCTCGGGCTGCAGCACCTCCTTTACCTGCTTTCATTCCCGGAAATTGAAGGACATTCCACTTTTCCATCATGCTCAAGGCACCCCATTCGATTAATTAGATTTCGTGTTTCGTTCTCGATGGTTCTGATTATAGATAGAGTAGAAGATATAGTTTGTCAGAATAGCTGGATGAGCTTCAAGAAATTTACGACAAAAGAAACGGCGCGGCGCGATGGTGCGAAACCCTCGGCCTTATTGTAGTTTCATGCCCTTCTCAGCATTCTACTCGAAATAAGGATGTCTGATTTTGAACGAGAATCAGGGGGGTGTCGTCATGATATGAGCAGAATAACTGGGGAATGCCACGGAAACCTGTCGGTAAAAAATCAAAGGCGACAAATGTTCTTATGATTCCGTTTGAAGGCATAATTTCATAAGGAGATCATGTCGTGACTTACCTAAAAACCCCTTCCTCTCTGGTGTTTCGTCGAAATAGGAATATATATTGGATATCCATAAAAAAGAAACACAAAAAAACCGTTAGCCAGTTGGCTAACGGTTTTACTTATATATTCAAGTCAGATTGAAACAGATTACACACGTTTAGCGCCACGGCCACCACGTTTGCCCTCTGTATTCTTCTTGAGCGAAGAAATCCGTTCTTCGCTGTCTTTCAGGAAGCGTGACATTTTATCCTCAAATGAAGGTTTGCCTGCTGCGGGCTTGAAAGAACGGCCTCCGCGATCACGGTTAAATCCGCCACCACCACCGCGACCTTGGCCACCACTTGGGCCTCCACCGCTGAATCGTTCGCGATCTCCTCCACTGCGTTCCGGTCTAGGAGCTCTTGGTGGTCTGGATTGTGTCTGTTGCTCTACCGGTTTGTCAACAGCCTGTTTAATGGAAAGTCCGATCTTGCCGTCCTTGTCAACGTTGATAACCTTTACTGTAACTTGGTCATTCAGCTTCAGGTGGTCGTTGACATCTTTGACGTAATTGTCGGCGATTTCCGAGATGTGAACGAGACCCGTGACACCTCCTGACAGATCCACAAATGCTCCAAAATGCGTGATTCCTGTCACCTTGCCCTCTAACTTGGTGCCCACTTCAATTGCCATAGAATAAAATGATCCTCCCTTAAAAATATACAACCCGAATTTTTAAAAACCCAAATCATGCTGTGCTAATTGTAATTATACCTTATGCCATAAACCAAGGTCAACTGAGCACTGGCCCATTGGAAAGCCTATTTTTTTCGGTTCATCTCCAAAATATACCTGGAAAACATACCTTACTTTAGCAGTGAAACACTAAATTCCATTAGTTTCCTGACTCTTCAACCTGAATTGGTGTCTCCTCAGGCAGGTAATATCCCTTTTTTCGTGCCAGCTGACCTATGTATTCAGGGTCTTTTAACCGACTGACCTCATACTTCAGCTGCTCTAGTTGTTGTTGTGTCTCCTGCTTAGAGCCTTGCTGTTTGGCCAAATAAGAACTCTTGTCCGATATTTGTGCATTCTGAACAAGGAACGTATATCCTGACCAGATTGCAAAAACAGCTACAAATGTGAGCCAAAGCATCAGGCGCCTTCGTGCACCGGCAGACTTTCCCTGATTAACTTGGCCCTTCTGTTTGCCCACAGGTGTTCTACTCATTCCTCGGACCTCCTTGAAACCAGCGTTTCCATATCACTGCAATCTTTGTACCCACTCGGATCATCCACTGAGGCGTCACCCAATAACTCAGGAGAGGCCTGAACATCCAGTAGAACAATTTACCGAAAGGAGTTAAACATTGCACCACCAGCTTACCAAGGAATATTAGTATCGCAAGGATAAAACCGAATAATACGCGAACCATTTTATATATTCCCTTAATCGGCACAACAATCAAGATGTTAAGGATATGTCCACACCACTGGATGAGTGTTCTTGCGAGTTTAATTAACATTACCACAAAATGCTGGGTTGTAACACTTAAAAGCCAAAAATAGAAGCAAACTCCGATAATCAGCCCCAAAAAGACATAAAACCGCAGCTGTCCGTGATTTCCGGCATACAACATCCGAAAAACGAACAACGCGGAAGCGATCCAGTACAACAGATCAAGTGAATGGATGCTCCACTTCGGAAATTGCAGCTGCCAGGACAGTACCCGGTAACTGTCGTAAGCTACGCCCATCACAACTCCCGATAGCATCATCCAGATCAGTGTGATCCACTGTGCATCAAGAATCATCGGAACATCTTGCCAAACAGGCCTTTACTATTTTTGGACTGGGAACCGGGGTCCAGATATTGAAGCGAACTAATCGTACCCTCAATGGATAAGAGACCTTCCTCCAGGCTCAAGTTTTTGATATGTAAATTGTGCCCCCGGATGGTCAGATGCCCAAGTTCGGTCTGAAGCAAAAATTCCTCACTGTCAAAGCTCTCCACATTGGAGACCCCTGTCAGATCAAGCAGCTTCCGATTCTGCATATTCAGATGATGCTGTTTTGCCTTTCCGTGCTCAACCATGGCATGTACCCCTCCTTCTTTAGTACCTAGCTTATGGATGAGGGAAAGAGATTAGAACCATCACCTTACGAATCTATTCATTTCCTTCTGGGACATAACGAAAAACGCCCTTCCATATTCGGAAGGACGTTTTAATTCCATAACATAAAGACATTACAATGTATCAGGTGGACTGTTACCAGTCTATCCCGTTATCCTTGGCGATCGGCTCTTCCTTAACCAAGGTGTAGAGGCTACTCGCCTCATCCTTCTTTGTACTCTCAGCAAGACGCTCCACCTTCACGGTGACCAGCTTCTGACCAAATTGAACGGTCAGCTCATCGCCTACTTTGACAGAAGCGCTAGGCTTGGCTTCCCGCCCGTTCACCAGAACACGTCCCTGTTCAGAGATGTCTTTGGCTACCGTACGGCGTTTGATCAGCCGAGATACTTTCAGGAATTTATCCAGACGCATTATTTTACTGCTTCTTTAAGTTTGTTACCTGCTTTAAATGCAGGAACAATGGACTCAGGAATCACAATCTCATTCCCTGTTTGCGGGTTACGTCCTGTACGTCCAGAACGTTTGCGGGTCTCAAAAGTGCCAAAGCCGATCAATTGTACTTTGTCACCGCTGGCAAGTGCATCTGTAATTTCTCCTAAAAAGCCATTCAATACGGACTCGACATCTTTCTTAGTCAAACCGCTTTTGTTAGAAATGTTGTTAATCAGGTCTGTTTTGTTCATGTTTAAAAGCCTCCCAAATTGAAAAAAAAGTATCTGCGAGCCTTGATGACCTTGCCTAAACCAAGTCATTTCTCGCATGGTTACTACACATGTATTCTGGCTTGTATGCTAAATTCCTGCCTTGCCCTGCGACTTTTTTTAGCTTTTATCACTGCATGGCAGAGATTTTGCTTAAGTCCAGTACCCGAAATGATGTCAGTTTAAACATCATATCCCAAAAATAGCATGAACACATGTTCGCCCCATCATAACACACTGGCTAGCCTGATGGAATGAAGGTTTTGGTTACATTTACAAAATATTAAAGCTAAAGCCCTGCTTTCTTCGCCTGTTGCCAAAACTGCTCCATCTCTTCTACCGTGCTGTCCGCAGGTGTTTTACCTCGTTCACGAAGCCGATCCTCAATATACTGGAATCGGGCAACAAACTTGCGGTTTGTAGCAGCAAGAGCCTCCTCGGGGTCCGTGCCAATGAAGCGAGCTACGTTCGCTGTGGCAAATAACACATCACCGAGTTCCAACTTACGTGCTTCATCATCATGTCCCTGCTGCACAGCTTCTTTCAGTTCGGCCAGTTCCTCTTCGATCTTGTCAAAGACACCCTCTACATCATCCCAATCGAAGCCGACTTTGGCTGCTTTCTTCTGGAGCTTGTATCCTTTCATCAGTGCAGGCAGGTCACGCGGGATGCCGTCCAGCACAGAAGCCTTTTGCATGTCCTGACCTTTACGCTTTTTCTCCTCTGCCTTCATCTGTTCCCAGTTTTGCAACGCTTCAGTCGCATCTTCAGCCTGATTGTCGCCAAATACATGCGGATGACGGAAGATCAGCTTGTCATTCAATCCTTCAATGACGTCATACACATTGAACGTACCGACCTCTTCTTCCATCTGAGCATGCAGCATAATCTGCAGTAACAGATCACCCAGCTCTTCTTTCATATGATCCGGGTCATCCTCGTCGATGGTCTCGATTACTTCATAAGTCTCTTCAATCAGATTTTTGCGAATCGACTGATGCGTCTGCTCTTGATCCCATGGGCAGCCACCTGGGCTGCGGAGAATGTTTACAATCTCGTGCAAACGTGCGAAGGAACGGCGGCGCAGTGCATCATCCGTATTTTTCGGCACATAGATCAGGGACAGGTTGCCATAACCAGGGGTGCGATCCAGCTCATGTAGCGGCACCTTATGAATGACTTCCTGACCTTGCACGCCAAGTGCATGACCCACAACCACTGGATAATCGTCGGGGTATACCTCCATTAGACATAACTTCACGTCCGAAGCGGTAAAGCCATCATAGACTTGTCCAATTAACGTATGTAGTTGCGGTTGTACAAGTTCTGGACTCAGACTGCTTGCATCCAGTAATTGAAAACCTTCAATAGGGTCAAAGCCAAGCCGGATAAAAGCTTCATCCAAGAAACTCTCTCCACCCATGATACGTAAGGAAATGCCTTTTTCTGGACATTGTTCTTTCAAAAGACGTACACTCGCTTCGGCAACCATTGGATGGCCTGGTACAGCATAGACAATCTCAGTACCTGCAGCCCCGCTTCGAGCAGCCTCGATCAGTCGGTTTGCAATCTCATCATAAACCTCGGGGAAGGAGGATTTTTCTTCATAGATGCTGTCAAACGACGTCATCTCCAGCCCATCCTGCTGTAGATCGTTCAGCACCGGATGATCCAATGTACGTACATACAAGGTAGACGCGTTTTTCATTTTTTTAATAATGCCTAAAGTCAGTTGATCTGCATCACCAGATCCTAGACCTACCACCGTCAAAGTTGCACTCATTGTGCTTAAACCTCCATCCGAACCACCCTGCCCTTCCAGGCTTTCCACGCAATTGATATACCAAAATTGTCATATCGATATCCGTAAACATCTCTCGTCTAACTGAACAGGATGGCACTCAATAATTAAACGTATTATACCAGAATCTGTCGATATTCAATAATCGCTTCGGTGTAATAGCAAAACAGGCATGTGCTGTAGCTGTTTCATTCAGCAGCTGGCACTGTAAGTTTGCGCTAGCGCAGTACACGCAGTCTGCGCAGCAGCTTGGCCAGGCGCGGCCCCAGTTTGGGCAAGGCCGCCAGCTCTGTGGCGGTCAGCAGCCCAATCCGGGCCGCCGCCAGCACAAACACGGCTCCGCCTGCGGCCATACCCAGCAGGCTCATGCCCAGCGCAGCCAGCCGCTGCGTGGCTGCGATGCCCATGCCGCCGAGTATAACTTCGGCGGCCCAGGCCATGCCTAGCGCCGCCAGGCTCATGGCGGCGACCACTAGCGCCGGCTTCGCCAGGACGGCGCCAGGAGCAGGGCGCATGGCGGTGAGCCGCGCCAGCAGCGCCACATTCAGGCCAGCCGCCAGCATATAGGCGGCTGCACCTGCAATGGCCGCGCCGCTGATGCCTAGCGCTGGCACAAGCATGACGTTCAGCAGCACTTTGACGCCTGCGGCGGCCAGCATGCTGAACGCGGGAGCGCGTACGGCGCCGAGGCCTTGCAACAGCGCCGCCGCGATAATGCTGACGGTGCTGCCCGCCGCCGTCAGCGCCATGTACCGCAATGCTTCGGTGCCTGCAGCATCCCCGTACAGCATGCGGTTAATCGGATCTGCCAGCACCGCAAGACCTGCGGAAGCTGCCAGACCGATCAGCCAGAACCAGCGCAGCGCCATGCCCGCTTGCTGTCTGACGGCTTCTGGCCCGCCCTTGAGGCGCGCTTCGGCCATCGCCGGAATAAAAAGCACCGAGAGTGACGTGGCAAGCATCGTCACCAGCTGTACCAGTGGCAATCCACGATTGTATATACCGAAGGATACCATCGTTTGGACCTCATCTAGCCCTTCACCGCGTAACAGACGCGGCACCGTAAAGGTATCTACCAGATTCATCAGAGGTACGGCTAGCGATCCCAAACAAACCGGGACGGCATAGATTAATAAAGTACGTATCCATTCTGCGTTAGTGCGTTTAGTCTCCCGAGCTTGCGCACCCTCCACTGGGATAACCTTGTTGATGGCCTCTCCAGCTATCGTCATATGCCGGCGTCCACTATCTTGGGAGACATCGCGAATTTGAGTGGTCTGACTCATATCCTGGGAATGCTCTAATTTTCTAAACAATGCTCCTTCCTCTGACCAATGTTCTGCCCGCTCTTGTCGCCGATGTCGGTAGAGGAAGCCCAGCATCACCAGCAGCCCCGCACAACCTCCTGCGACCGAGCCTAACATTGCGCCTGCAGCAACCATCTCAAGTGAAGCATCTTGGCCAATCAGCCACAATAACACCACAATCATGACGGTGACCCGAACCGTCTGTTCAACTACCTGAGATACGGCCGTAGGTACCATCTGCTGCATCCCCTGAAAATATCCACGCAACCCTGTCATCAGCGGTACACATAACAAAGCTAATGAGGCAGCATGAATAGAAGGGATCACATGTTGGTTACCGATCAGAGCTGCAACCCATGGTGCACTTACGTACATCAGTATTGCGGTAACCATTCCCAAGCCTCCCAGCAGCATCGAAGATAATCGTATAATTCTACGGCTCTCGTCTGGTCTACCAAGGGCATTCTGTTCTGCTACAAATTTGGATACGGCTAGCGGCAAACCCGCTGCAGCCAGTGTGATAATAAGCATATATAACGGATAGACCGTGTTGTAGATACCAAAAACACCGTCTCCCCCTAGATTCTGGAGTGGAATCTTTTGAAAAGCACCAATGATTTTGGAGATAATGGCGGCAAGCCCTAGAATAAACGCACCTTGCAGTAGCTTTGCGCCTGACGACTGTTTCATAATGTCCTGGTTCCTCCCATATGATCCTGGCATTCTAATGAAGCGTTAAGCTCCCTTAGCTATTATACCTGCCAGAAGGCATACAGACGAATTCGCTCGTGTTCGATCTGTCGCTTCCCTTGTTTTGCTTCGCAAAGCCAAAAGTCACTCCATTTCGATGCCACTCACTCCAGCAGTCCAACAAAACAAAAAACTCCCGTCTGCCCAGTTCAGGACAACAGGAGTTCATCTGCTACTTATTGTTCCATTTGCTTGCCGAGGAATCCCGCTGCCGTCTCAGCCATTTTGGTTTCCATCTGAGACATCTTCACGGATTCATCCTTGTTAAATAGGATTACGGTTCCGATGGGATCACCACCAGCAATAATAGGTGCAATAACAAAAGAGGATAACGTCTCGTCATGATCTTTGCTAAGCTCATAAGTACCACTAGTTGCTTCCATAATCGTCTTACGATTTTCCATACAACTCTCCACAAGACTGCCAACCTGCTTGTCCAAATATTCTTTCTTGGACCCGCCTGCCACCGTTATAATGGTGTCCCGATCTGAAATCATCGTCACATGACCCGTACTTTCATACAGGGATTCAGCATATTCTTTGGCAAAATCGCCAAGCTCACCAATGGGCGAATATTTTTTAAGAATGACCTCTCCATCCCGATCTACAAAGATTTCAAGTGGATCTCCCTCACGAATACGTAACGTACGACGGATTTCTTTTGGAATGACCACACGACCTAGGTCATCTATACGGCGGACAATACCAGTAGCTTTCATTTACATGTTGCCCCACTTTCTCGAGAAGATTTTTCAACTACTGTTCCTTAATGGGTAGAGGAAAGTCCCAGAACGTTTAGTGTGATTTCTTGACCATAGTATTCATCTGTTCCCATATCCTTATACATGTTTTGCAGAATATCGTTGATGAACTTCGCCTAAAAAAAATTCTCTTCCCTATGTTGCTCCAAACGCAAAAACGAAGCAACAGAAAGAACCTTAGTTCTCCCCGTGCTTCGTCAGACTTTTAAATTCAAGCTATTACTTACTGCTTGTACCCTCTTCTGCATTTGCATCTTTGTCTGTTTCAGTTGTACCTTGATCTGTTTTCGTACCTTCAGTACCCGAACCCGTTGTACCCTCTGTTGTACCTTCCTCTTTCTTTTCCGTCTTAGGAAGATTAATTTCTTTAATCAGCTTGTCCAGATCATTTTGCATGAAAGCATCGATTTCACCTGAAGCCAGCTGGCTTTTTAACGCTTCTTTCTGCTCTGCTGCCAATTTGGAGAAGTCTGCTTCTGTACGTGCTTCCACTTTCATCACGTGGTAACCATACTCTGTTTCAACCGGATCACTAATTTTGTTAAGTGGCAATGTTTTTGCCGCTTCCTTGAATGCTTCTACCCAAGTTCCAACTGGCGTATTTTCATAAAGTCCACCGTTGTCAGCAGACCCTGGATCTTCAGAATACTTTTTGGCAATTTCAGCAAAGTCAGCTCCGCCGTCCAGTTTCGCTTTTACTTCTTTTGCAAGTTTCAAAGCATCTTCTTTCTTACGTTCTTTTTCTGTTTTAGGGTCTACAAAGTTAATCAGTACGTGACGTACAGATGCTGTTGTATACTGGTCTTTATTTTTCTCATACTCTGCCTTCATGGCATCTTCTGTCACACCAGTTTCTTTATCTTTGATTACCGTCATGATGCGAGTCATGTAGTCTTTAATATTTTGATCTGTAAGGTTTTGTTTCTCCAGCATTTCTTTCCACTGGTCTTCCTTCACTTGAGCTTTCAAATTGTCGAATTGCTCTGCAGCTGTTTTAGCACCAGCCGTTTTTGCTTCTTCACTCGCTTTATCGCTCAGATACTTATAAGCAATTTCCTGCTTCAACAAGGTTTCTTTAATTTCATCCATTTCCATCAACTCTGCATACTGAGGGGAGAGAAACTTCATGACACGTTGTTCCAGATCGAATTCATTGGCTGTAATCGTACCGCCCTCATAAGTAGCTACAACAGCACTGTTATCCTTGGATTCCGGCGCTTTGGTTTCTTCCTTCTTGCCACACGCGGCAAGCAAGGAGAGGGACAGTACTGCAACCATACCTATGGACAGCACTTTTCCCACTTTTTTATACTTTGCTAACATCTTTAAGTTCCCCCTTTGATTTAAAAGCAGTCTTCATGGACTCCAGAAACTTTTCTACCAGTTCCATCAGTTGCTTATCCCCAAGACCCTTGCCTTTGACATGAATCAGCATATGGGGCCCTTGTTCAAATTGTACACGTCTTTCGAACTGATTTCCAATGTGTGCGATTTTCGAAAGCTCGAAGGCATGCTCTCGCCCTTCATAGAACTTCACCGTAAGGTCATCGCCACGCTGCGTAATGGATTCAATTCCGTAAATCTTGCCATATACTTTAAGACGAGCCACTGCCATCAGATTCGTTACAGCCTCCGGCAGATCACCGAAACGGTCAACCAACTCGTCTTCGAGTTCCATCGCATCTTCGAAAGAGGCAATAACAGCCACCTTTTTATAGATCTCAATTTTCTGAATACTGTCATAAATATAATCCGATGGCAGATAGGCATCGATACTGAGGTCAAGTGTTGTATTCCATTGATCGGAAGGAACGGACTCCTCACCCAGCATCGTGACTTTACGTTTGTTGATCTCCTCAGCGAGCATCTGTGAGTACAGATCGAATCCGACCGAAGCGATAAAGCCGTGCTGCTCTGCTCCGAGCAGGTTTCCCGCACCACGAATGGACAAGTCGCGCATCGCAATTTTAAAGCCTGAACCCAGTTCGGTGAATTCCTTAATAGACTGTAGACGCTTCTCGGCTACCTCTGTAAGCACTTTGTCCCGTTGGTACGTGAAATAAGCATAAGCAATTCGGTTAGATCGTCCTACCCGACCACGGAGCTGATACAACTGAGACAGACCCATTTTATCCGCATCATGTACAATTAGAGTATTTACATTCGGAATGTCCACACCCGTCTCAATGATACTTGTGCTCACCAATACGTCATACTCTCCGTCCAGAAAGTCGAGGATTGTTTTCTCCAGCTCCGTTTCTGTCATCTGACCATGTCCTACACCAACTCTGGCTTCAGGTACCAGATCCGAAATTTCCGCAGCCATCTCCTGAATACCTTGCACCCGGTTGTAAAGATAATAGACCTGACCACCACGGGCCAGCTCGCGCTCGATCGCTTCCCGGACAAGGGCATGGCTATGCTCCACCACATAGGTTTGAATCGGGAACCGATTCTCCGGCGGCGTCTCAATAACAGATAGGTCACGTACACCTAGCATAGACATGTGTAATGTACGCGGAATTGGCGTTGCTGTAAGAGTTAACACGTCCACATTGGTTTTAAGTTTCTTTAACTTCTCCTTGTGTGTGACACCAAAACGTTGTTCCTCATCGACAATCAGCAGTCCGAGGTCCTTAAATACCAAGTCCTGCGACAGCAAACGGTGCGTACCGATCACAATATCGACTGTACCCGATTTAATCCCTTTCGCCGTCTCATTCTGCTCCTTACGAGAGCGGAACCGACTAAGAACATGAATGTTGAACGGATAACCGGAGAAGCGCTCACGGAACGTTTCATAGTGCTGTTGAGCCAAAATCGTTGTTGGAACAAGCACCGCCACCTGTTTCCCTTCAATTGCTGCTTTAAATGCAGCCCGAATGGCTACTTCTGTTTTACCGTATCCAACGTCTCCACATAATAAACGGTCCATTGGACGGTTTTGTTCCATATCCTTTTTGATTTCCTCAATTGCACGCATCTGATCCCGCGTCTCATCATACGGGAACATATCCTCAAATTCCTGCTGTTCTGCCGAATCCTTGTCGAATCCATATCCTTTGGATGTCTGACGTTCTGCATATAGCTTGATCAGATCGTCGGCAATATCCTGAACGGAAGAACGGACTTTATTTTTTACTCGTGTCCATTCGTTTCCACCCAGTTTGTATATTTTAGGCTCTTTCTCTTCAGAACCTACATACTTTTGGATCAGATCAATCTGTTCAATTGGAACAGACAACTTGTCGCCGCCCGCATACAGAATGTGCATGTAATCTTTGTGAATACCAGCGACTTCTAACGTACCAATCCCAAGGTATTTACCAATCCCGTGATTCTGGTGAACGACATAATCGCCTACCTTCAGCTCGCTGTAGGATTTGATACGTTCCGCATTGTCGATGTTCCGAATCGGCTTACGGGCTTTACGTTGCTTCTGTGAGAACATCTCTCCTTCGGTAATCACTGCCAGATGAATAGAAGGCATCTCGAATCCCGTCTGCAAGTTACCATTCAGCAGCTCCGGCTCTGGAATGTCGTAATCCTGTAATACCCGACGCATCCGATCCATGCGCTCTTCACCGTTGGCTAACATCAACACCTTAACTCCGGCTTTCTGCCAGCGTTCCATCTCCGCCTTCAGCACGTTCATCTGCCCGTGGAAATCCTGCATCCCCCGGCTAATAAAGTTCAGAATGTTCTGCGGCTGGGTATGAGGGACCTGGCGTAAAAAGATCGACATAAAAATCGTCTGGAATGGACGCTCATAGAGCAGTTCATCCCCATCAGCTGATAACGACAGATCAGGCAGGGTTTTACCATTTTGTATCAGGTGAAGGTTCCATTCGGACTCATCCCGGTCCAGTTGTTTGGACGTTTCGGACAGTCGCGCCGGCTCATCCAGTACCAGAATGGTATCTTCCGGCATATAGTCATAGATTGTTTTCTTTTCCGGATACAGAGGGGAGATATATTTGTACATTTCCGAAAAATATACATGCTGGCGAAGCAGCTCGATTTCCCGATGCATCTCTTCCCGAAGCCGTAGCTTTGCCTGACGATCTGTCATTTTCTCCAGTTGCTGTTCAAGCAGAAGTGCTGCTGTATCCGCTGCCTTCTCCATTCGCTCCCGATCAGCAATCAATTCTTTACATGGCAAAACCGTGATTTCTTCTATCCGCTCAATGGAACGCTGATCTGCGGGATCGAATGTACGAATGGAATCAATTTCGTCGTCAAATAACTCCACCCGATATGCAATCGATGAAGTCATTGGATAGAAGTCAATAATACCTCCACGTACACTCATCTGTCCGCGTGATTCAACGCGCTCCACACGCTCATAGCCAAGTGTCACCATCTCCAGCAGGAATGAATCCAACTGAAGCGTGTTACCTTGCTTGATCTGAATCTGTGCATTAGCCATCACTTCCGGAACTGGAACATAACGTCTCACACCGGAAAAAGGAATAACAACAATGCCCCTGAACCCTTGGGCACAACGGACCAAAACCTCTATACGCTGAGCAAGCGTCTCTGGACTGGATACAGCTGCCTCAGCCGCGACAAGTTCGTTAGCCGGGTAGATTAACACCTGATCTGTTGAAAGCGCTTCCTGTAAATCTTCTGCCATTTTTTGTGCAGAGAACATATTATGAGTTACAACGAGCAGTGGACGATCCATCTCCTGATGGAGTGCAGCCAGCATAATCTGGCGAGCTGAGCCAGATAGACCGGAGACTAATTGCTCCTTCATGCCGGACTTGACTCCAGCCGTAATGGATCCAAAGTCCGGATCTTTAGAAAAAGCCTGTATGAGTGCTTGTAACAAAAGGGGCACCTCTCTTATAACTTTCTTGATTATTGCATGCATATGTGCAACATCTTTATAGTTTTTTAATTTTTAAAAATGGATACTTATTCCTTTTTCTCCTGTTTCATCATAAAGGATTACTCGTAACATTACCACATCTGTTCATACTACTTTACCCTGAATTTAACCCCGTTTAGACTATCTTGATTTTGTTCCAACTGAAAAGAAGCCTCAGCAGGCTGCCAAGGCTATAAAAGGAAGACTGCTGTAACTGCGGTCTTCCTCATCTGTCCATTTTTCAATGTTCATCCATACGTACAATTGCTAGCTAGTCATCGGCTTCTGTTGTCTACTGAAGCGGACTCGCAAGTAGACTCAGCTCAGGATTATTTTCCAACGCTTCTTTACAATAATCACATGTAATCCGAACAGTAATATCACCACCCGAATTATACGCTATTATATCCCTCCGCTCGTCGGGGGTCAAGAAATGAAACCCGAGCTGTGCTTCTGTAATTTTAGCCGAATCAATTCGTCCAATAAAGGTACGGCAATGCCGACATACATAATTCACTGACATAGTTATGCCTCCTGAACATGGTTTATACATCCAGTATGCCCAGGTTGTCCGAATCGAAGTCCTGCATTTGATCATTTTCCCATTAGTTAAAGCAATTAGCCGTTGAACTTGGCCATCGTTTGCTCGAATGTATTCGTTAAACTAAACTCTAGGGCATCACAGGTTTGCTCGATTGTCTGCTCCAGTGCCTCTTTTTCTTTCTTCATAAATGTCGATAAGACATAGTCCACAATGGCATGGCCAGGATCAGGACGGGATATGCCCATACGAATCCTGTTAAACTGCTGTGTACCTGTGTGCTGAATAATCGACTTGATTCCATTATGTCCACCAGCACTGCCTTGATACCGCAAACGAACCTTGCCAATCTCTGTGTCCATATCGTCATATACCACAATAAGATCTTCTAGACTTACCTTATAAAAATCCATGTAGGCTCTGACAGATTCACCAGAAAGGTTCATAAATGTCATTGGTTTGATTAATACCGTTTTGACACCACCAATATTGCCTTCTCCAATGAGTGCTTTACACTTATTCTGCGTGATTGAAATATTATGGCGTTCTGCGAATCGATCAAGGGCCATAAAACCGATATTATGCCTAGTTTTGGCATAGTTCGAGCCTGGGTTCCCAAGTCCGACAATCCACTTCATCTTGTTCCCTCCTTGGGGTCAGCTTCAGGTGAGGCATAGACTTCGAATGTTATATTTCATATAATATCAAGAAAGTACGTATCGAACATTTATCATCTCAGGAAGGTGAGCGGGTTTTGCGCGAAGATAACGGACAACTGACTCAACATAGTGACTTTATTTATCATCTAGAACATCACGTACCTGTACAGGTATACGACCGGAACACTCATATTGAGATTGGTCTGGTCACCCGTTTTGATAGTCAATTTGTTGAAATAGCTGATACGCTATTTCACAGACGCCGCTTTCGCTTTATTTCTCGCCCAGGATATTAATTGCGACAGCACTCTTTTTTCCTTTTTCTCCTCATTAAAAACGGCACGCCGACAGGGGTTACATTTTCCGGTTAAACCGGAAGACGTAACCCCTCTACTACTTTACGCAGACGTCCTATTCAATTTCAAATAGCTTGCTGATGGACAATTCCTCATGAACACGGATGATCGCTTCTCCAAGCAACGGTGCTACAGACAGCACTTTGAGCTTGCTTGTTGGATTTGCATGTGTAATTGGAATCGTATCCGTTACGATGACTTCCTTCAGTGGTGCATTCTCCAGACGTTCCATTGCAGGTCCAGATAATACAGGGTGGGTACAGCATGCGTATACTTCCTTCACGCCGCCTTCCATCAAAGCATTCGCTCCCAATACAATCGTTCCAGCTGTATCAATAATGTCATCAATCAGTATCGCTGTTTTGCCTTCGATGTTACCAATAATATTCATGACTTCACTCACATTTGGCTCAGGACGACGTTTGTCGATAATCGCGAGCGGTGCATTCAGGAAGTCAGCCAGTTTACGTGCACGAACCACACCACCGTGGTCAGGTGACACGACAACCGGGTTTTCAATCTGCTTAGAGCGGAAGTATTGAGCCAGAATTGGCACACCGAGCAGATGATCCACTGGAATGTCAAAGAATCCTTGAATCTGCATTGCGTGCAGATCCATTGCAATCACGCGGGTTGCGCCCGCTTTTTCAATCAAGTTAGCAACCAGTTTAGCTGTAATTGGATCACGGGAACGTGCTTTGCGATCTTGACGTGCATAACCGTAATACGGGATTACTACGTTAATTGTTTTGGCTGATGCACGTTTCAATGCATCAATCATCACGAGCATTTCCATCAGGTTGTCATTAACCGGCAAGCAAGTTGACTGTACGATATACACGTGACAGCCACGAACACTCTCGGAGAGTTTCACTTGAATCTCGCCATCACTAAAGCTGGTTGTGTGGGATTCACCCATGGGAATCCCGATATAATCAGCAATTTGATGGGCAAGCTTGGGGTTAGAATTGCAAGTAAATATTTTTAATTTCGAGTCAAAATACGTCATAAAATAAAAACCCTCCGTGCTGGTTCATTGGAATCTATAAGCGTCTGCGACATGTCGGCACCTCCCACGCGTGGGAGGCAATTCATTATCATAACCCTTATTCAGGCTTAGCGTTTTGTTTCTTAGCTTTGGCACGACCGCGGATTTTCTCCGCGTAACCGGCTTTGTTCTCTTGGCGCGAACGGGCAATAGCCAGATCGTTCTCAGGAACAGATTGTGTAACGGTGGAGCCTGCAACAACATATGCGCCTTTTCCAACCGTAATCGGTGCGATCAAATTAACGTTGCTGCCCACAAAGGCATCATCTTCAATGATTGTTACAGCCTTATTATAACCATCATAATTAACCGTTATTGCTCCGCATCCAACATTTACGTTCTTACCTACTTGTGCATCCCCGATATAACTGAGGTGTGATACTTTGGAACCTTCATCTATTGTAGCATTTTTCACTTCAACAAAATCACCGATTTTTACGTTTCGGCCCAATTTGGCCCCTGGACGCAGATTGGCAAACGGACCTACAGTAGCATCAGGGCCAACTTCTGCTTCGGACAGGACCGAATGTTTAATAACGGCACCATCTTGTATTATACTATCTTCAATATCCGTATGTGGACCGATATGACATGATTCACCAATAGATGTACTGCCTTTAAGAACGGTTCCCGGATACAATACAGTATCTGCTCCAATCGTAACATCTGCTCCGATATATGTCGATGATGGATCAATGATCGTCACACCATTCAACATATGACGCATAGCCAGACGTTCGCGCATGTAAGCTTCTGCTTGAGAGAGAGCAACTCTATCGTTAACTCCGATGGATTCCGCGATATCATCAGACATATAAGCCTCTACCACTTCACCCTCGCTTTTGAAAATGCCCACAACGTCTGTCAGATAATATTCACCCTGTGCATTCTGGTTAGTTACCTTATCCAGTGCTGCAAACAGTTTAGCATTATCAAAGCAATACGTGCCTGTGTTAATTTCTTTTACGGCATCTTCCTGAGGTGAGCAATCCTTCTGCTCGACAATCCGTTGTACAGAACCGTCTTCGCCACGAATGACACGTCCGTATCCTTTAGGTTGTTCCAGTTCAGCCGTTAGCACTGTCGCAGCGGCTCCGCGTTCCTCGTGCAGCTTCATCAAACCTTCCAGCGTTTCGCTTGTAACGAGAGGTGTATCACCACAAACTACAATGGTTGACCCGTTCTCACCGCCAAGCAGGGACTTCACCTGTTTCACGGCATGTCCTGTACCAAGCTGTTCAGCCTGAAGGGCGTATTCTGCTCTTGAACCTAAAAATGACTGCACCGCTTCGGCCCCGTGACCAACAACAACTACGCTTCGTTCAACTCCTGCTTGAAGAGCTGCATCCAGCACATGTCCGACCATCGGTTTACCGCATACGGGATGCAGCACTTTGTACAATTTGGATTTCATTCTCTTACCTTGCCCTGCGGCAAGAACAATTGCCATGCGTTTCAAAATTAACGACCTCCTGTTCTGAAAAACTCATTGAACATCCACAAATCCATCTTCAATGAGTATCGTTCAGCCGGCTCCATAGCCGGTCTTGTTCATCGCTTTTGCTGTCTCTGTAACCACGCGTAAACAACGTAGCGCCGAGTAATTCGTAACTACATCTGCGACGCCGTGTACCTGTTGAGCTTAACTAAATCCCAACGATTCCTAAGATGCCGCTCTGAAACCGAACGAAGAATAGGCTCCGGTTCTCTTTTTGAATAAACTCAATACTGAATATATCTTATTCCGCTCAAAAAGAAAAGAGAGCCATAAGACATGGCTCTCTTTTCCTTCGAACCCCAATAATGTTCTCAGGCACCTTCTTCAATGACTTCTTCCTCAGTAGCTGCACGATCATATTCAGTTAATACTGCTGCCTGAATCTTCTCACGCGTACCAGAAGAGATCGGGTGGGCGATATCACGGAACTCTCCGTCAGGAGTCCGCTTGCTCGGCATTGCAACAAACATTCCGTTGTTACCATCGATGACACGAATGTCATGAACGACGAATTCGTTATCGATGGTAATGGATGCGATAGCCTTCATTCTCCCTTCCGAGTTAACGCGGCGGAGTCTGACATCCGTAATTTGCATGTGTGTGTTCACCACCTTTTTCCATAAGAACTTGGTGTATAATTCCACACAGCCTACACGAACTCCTTCTTTTATAACCACAAAAATGTCCTAATTTAAGGAATTTTTTTATTTAATACACAATTCGACAACGTTAGTGCCAGGATGATGGAAAAGAACTTTTCCCGACATGTCATTCGTCATTATTCTACAAGTTAAAATAGTTACCCGGTGAGACCGAAATGTGCCTACTCTTCGCATCAACTGCTGTCAGCTTCGCAAGTGATACATAATCGGTGAGCAGACGTTCCTCCGAATCTACAGAACCGGACTCCACCAATACACCTACACCAGCGACTGTCGCATTAAACTCTGCAAGTAGATCAATCATCCCTTGAACTGTACCCCCGGCTTTCATGAAATCATCCACAATAAGCACACGGGAATGTTCTTTCATGGCTCGGCGAGATAGGGACATGGTATGCAGACTTTTGTGGGAACCGGATACATAATTAATACTTACGGCCGATCCTTCCGTAGCCTGATGGTCCCTGCGTACCAGCACAACAGGCAGGTTAAGCTGGGCTCCAGTCGCATAAGCGAGCGGGATTCCCTTGGTTTCTACTGTCATGACCACATCAATATTCATATTGCCAAAAGCCGTTGCAAAGATTTTACCAGCTTCATTCATCAAAGCTGGCTGTCCAAGAAGATCTGACATGTACAGATATCCCCCTGGCAAAATCCGGTCAGGTTGTGCAAGCTGGGTCGATAGACGCTCAGCAAAAGCAAGGGCATGTTCTTCCGATACCTTCGGAATCCATTTCACTCCACCAGCAGCGCCTGCAAGTGTATGCAGTTCTCCTGACCCACCTTCCTCGAACACTTCCTTGATAATGGCCAGATCCTCACTGATCGACGACTTGGCAGCACCATAACGTTCGGCAAATGTGGTGAGCGGAATAACCGTATGTGGTTTGGACAACAAGTATTGCGTCATTTCAACCAGCCTTGCGCTTCGTTTTAACTTCTTCACAGAGATCCATCCTCACGATCACGGAAACATCCAAATCCGAATAATTATTTAAAAATATATCACCTTTATACGTGTTTGTACATTATAAAAGTAAATTCACGTTAACAACCGCACAGCATAGACCTCTTTGCAGAATCCCCGAAGTCCGTTATAGATCCGTGCCACCTTAGCTTCTTTGGATACTAATCCAAATACAGTTGGGCCACTTCCCGACATCAACACTCCGTCTGCACCAAGGCGGATCATGGCCTCCTTGAGATGTTGAACTTCCGGATACAGCTTCAAGGTTACATCCTCCAGCACATTGCCCATCTGATTGCAGACTTCTGTAAAGGATTGACTGCGGATGGCCTGCTCCATTCTGGCTGCGCTTGGATGACGAACAATCTTCTCACTGCGGAAACGTCCATACACATCGGCAGTAGACACATTGATTGGTGGTTTGGCCAAAATAACCCAACATTGCGGTGGGTTAGGAATCGGAGTTAATTTCTCTCCCCGTCCTGTTGCAAGTGCCGTTCCTCCTGTAATACAGAATGGGACATCAGATCCTAGGTCGGCACCCAGTTCCTGCAATTCCTGATCCGGTATATTAAGCCGCCACAGACGGTTCAGTCCACGCAGCGTCGCAGCCGCATCACTGCTCCCCCCAGCAAGACCAGCAGCAACAGGAATTTTTTTGTCCAGATGGATATGAACTCCCGTGTGTACATTGTAACGTTCCTTAATCAATCTCGCCGCTTGAAACGCCAGATTCTTCTCGTCTAGCGGAATGTAGCCCGCTTGGCTGGAGATGACAATCGTATCTCGTGGCAATTCCGACATCTCTAGCCGATCTGCCAGATCCACCATCGTCATGATCATTTCAACTTCATGAAATCCATCACTTCTTTTATGTAGGACATCCAACATTAAATTAATTTTAGCAGGCGCTTTTTCGTAAATTTTCAAGGCGTTCACCCGTCCTCACCTTTTCCCTAAGACAACTTAACATATTATATCAAAATGGGGCTGTCAAGTCATTTGTATTCCGTATCCATGGGGAAAAAGCGGGGGCGAATTTTGAAAAATGCCCCGCTCTCCATTCCGGTTAAACTTGAATTAGGATTTACGTGCTGCCTCTTCTGCCAGTTGAATTGCCCTTTTCACCATGTTTCCGGCATCTTTGGCCTTAATTCCGCCCCAGCCCTCCTGCTGAACGGTATCATAGAAGCCAAGATCCTTCGCCAGCTCATACTTCAGTTCCTCGGACATGACGCTTCTCCTTCTGCGACTCATAAGCCATCCTCCTCCAAATCTTAATCAAGACACAATGAGTTCCGGCAGTTCGACTGTATGAATCAGGCTCTGGGCCGCTGTACCCTATAACTGAGCGGTGATTCCAGGCCTGTTCCGTTAGTATGCCGTGACTACTTCAGCGTCATTCCTGACAAATATAAAAAAGACGATTCACCCCAAAGGGTAAATCGCCCGTAAACCAATGCTTACGTCTCCATATAGGAGCTTGTCTCACTGTTTGGGTCAAAGACCATAACTTCTACAGACTCCGTAAGTATATCCGCATAGCTGTATGATACTCGCTTGAAGGTTTCTTGTTCCTCATCAAGCTTAACAATAAAAACAGAAGGGTACGTTTCTTCCAATACACCCGTACGCTCAATCGTCTTACGGCGGCCACCATTAGCCCGCAGCGTAATTTTCTGACCGATATGTGCATCAAGATTGCGTTTGATATCCAACAGCGTATTTTTAGCCATTTTGGACGTCCACCTCTTTTCTTGTTCATTATACTGTATTTTACAGCTCATGTCAAATTAAAACTAAATATTATATCAGCACTAAAAAGTCGTTGTCAATTACTTTTTTTGCAAATAAAAAAAGCCCTTTTTCAGGACTTTTCTGAATTAAATGTAACGACCATAACCGCTCATCATATTGCGGATGGATTCACTTTTAGTGTAGATAAATCATTGAGCCCGGGTAATCCTACACGATAGCTCCCTTTGGTTTCCACACCGCCTACACCTTGGATACCACTGATCGTGTTATGAAGTACATCATTCATGTTTACTGTATCACGAACTGAAGTAAACGAAGCCTTAGCAGCCACGTAGACCGGATCTAGGGCATGAATGAGGATTCTGCCTGGGGAACTTGCAAAGTTGGCACCAGCACGCAGCAATGCCTCAAAGTGAGACTGACATGCTCCCGCAATAATCGTGAGTGCATCAAGATGACGCTCGTATTGTCTCGCTACCTGAATTGCCGATACAAAGTTCTGTGAGTTTTTGTAGCTCCCCAGACTGTACAGATCATAGGGCTGGCGTGTCTTTAGCACACCGTCATGACCAGTAATCACAACGATATCAGGACGAACTTTGGGCAGTAGACGGTATAACGTATCAGCCATGGCTGATTCATGTACATACTGCCCTTCTGCAGGAACGCGCAGCTGCTCATACAGGTTCATACTTTTTTTCAGGTAATTCGGGTCACCATCCAGATGTAGCACCTTGCCAGGCATTTCAAAATAAGCTGGCTCCTGTTGTGTAGCCCATTCCTGTATCAGACCTTCCCGATTACGCTCAGCCTGCTCCATTCGATTCTGCTGTAACCGGGATAGAGTCTGATGAGCTTTGACATGCGCCTGACGGGTCTTTGCGTTCTGTGGTTCGTAAGGAACCTGTATCAAATCGTCCACCGGGGAGTCTGCCAAGAGCCGGAACTCGGTCCCTTTAATGACCGCAGCATCGGACTGGAGTCCTTCTACCCGGAAAGTCACATCGCCGCCGTACGACTTCCGAACGACCAAGTCTCCGATATTCATCACCATTATCACCTCTACCCCATCGTATGGGCAGAGACCCGGATTGGTTCATTGAAATTATAGCCCGCCGCGAACTCCAGCTTCCCACATCACTGTGCTGAGAGTTGCATACTCCTGCAAACTTAATGTTTCACCGCGTCTTGAAGGCTGGATACCTGCCTGCTCCAGCAGCTGGTCGGCCTGTTCTCTATTCTCCTTCGTGAAGAAGCGAGCCTTGAGGTTGTTGGAGATTGTTTTTCTCCGGTGGGCAAAAGAAGCCTGTACGACCTCGAAATAGTGTTCTTCGCTTGGAACCTGCACTGGAGGTTGCTCTCGCACCTTCAGCTTGATTACAGCCGATTCTACATTCGGCTGCGGAATAAATACTGTAGGCGGCACCACACAGACCAGTTCTGGCATACTGTAGTACTGCACGGCGATGCTTAAACTGCCATAATCCTTGGAGCCTGGTGCAGCTGCCATGCGCTCAGCCACTTCCTTTTGTATCATCACCACGATACTATCTACCGGCAGTTTCTCTTCCAGCAGTTTCATCATGATTGGTGTCGTTACATAATAGGGCAGATTCGCTACAACACTGACTTTATCAACCGAAGCAAAGTCTGTGGTAAAAAGCTCCGCCAGATCCAGCTTAAGCACATCTCCGTGATGCACGCGTACGTTTGGATACGGCTCCATCACCTCTCCGAGAATCGGCAGCAAGCGCTGGTCAATCTCGACGGCTGTAACAGGTCCTGCTACACGCGCCAGACGCTCCGTAAGGGCTCCAATACCCGGGCCAATCTCTAACGCCCCCTTGGATTCATCCAGATCGGCTGCACCAACTATTTTGTTCAATATGTTTTGATCAATCAGAAAATTCTGACCCAGACTTTTCTTGAAGGAGAATCCATGCTTTTGAATAATTTCTTTAGTACGCTTCGGTGTTGCTATTTCAATGGTTTGCTCCATATCCTTCATATACTCACATTCCTTCACGTTCAATTTGCGCTAATGCAGCGGAGAACTCTTCTCTGGTAATCTGGAATACACTGAGCCGTTTGTGGAATTGCTTCCCGTTACAATAACCGATTCCCAGTAGATTGCCCATCTCCATGCGGCGTGCAGCCGCCTGTGGGTGTACAATCAAACCTGCCTCAATCAGATCCTCCCAATCAATGAGGCTAGGAGCACCTTCATAGGAGGTGTGTACACGAGCTAATGCATGACGGATGGCTTCTGGTGAAGCATTCTCAACCCCGATATCTCCTTTGCGCGTTGCATCTGCCTCTGGGATAAAGGCATGCTTGCAACCAGGGATCTTGTTGGCAATGATTTTACGGATACGCTCTCCCGCATGATCCGGGTCTGTCAATATGATGACACCACGTCGCTCCTGAGCGAGCGCAATTCGTTTCAATATACGCTGATTAATAGCAGAGCCTCCCGTTTCAATGGTGTCTGCTTCAACTGCTCTGCGAATCGCTACTGTGTCATCTCGGCCCTCTACAACGATAACTTCTTTTATCATGTTCCATTACTTCCTTTCTAACGCAAAAAGAAGAGGAATATCCTCTTCTCAGCCAAACGGCGGAGGAGACTGAATTCAGACCCCTCCGCCGCATATTCCGCATGAATCCATCATGCATTTATTTTATAGCATTCCCAATTCAAAGTAAAACGATTTTAGTTCGCTTCAGGCTTCACCGGACCGATAACATAGACCGTTTTTCCTTTTTTACGTCCAAAATTCAGGGCATGCTTCACACTATCAAAATAAACGTCGATTTTATTACCTTTGATCGCACCACCTGTATCTTCTGCGCGACGGAATCCGAGGCCTTCGATGTATACCCACCAGCCGATTGGAATAACCTTGGGATCAACCGCAATGGTGCGCCCTTCCGTTACACGAGTACCAGATGCTGTTTTTGTACCAATACCCGGCTCTTCAGAAGAGTAGGCTGTCATGGATACATTTTTTAGAACTTTCGAATATTTAAAAGAAGTCCCAGAGACTGTTATCACTTTGCTGCCCGAGGCAGATGTTTTCTTCGAGTTCGTTGTTGTTGCTTTGCTGGTTGAGGTTTTGGCCGATACCAATTGAACCTCTGGTTCTTTCACTACTGGTTTGGCTTTCGTACCAACCGCGATGACCTTATCTACACGATTATTCGCGATCGTTTTGCCCACCATTTTTTTGGAGACAAGTTCTCCATCCTGAAACACCTTTTCAATATGCTGCACCAGTGTTCCTTCTTTACCGTTCACAACAACACGGTTATCCCCTTTGAACAAACTAGGATCTGCCGTTTTAATAACTTTGTAAGCAATCGGTTGTTTCACATCGACTGTACGCTTTGTTACACGCACTACACGAATCTTCATGTCCGCTTTAATCGCAGTTTCGAGCGCTGGAAACACTTTATCTTGATTTGCAACTTCAATGCCTGATTGCTGAATTACATCTTGTACCGATGAATCGGTTGTATACAGAGTCTTGGTGTCTCCGTCTGCCGTAATCTTAACTGGAACGGCCCGCTCAATAACGATTCGGTCTCCATCTGCAATCGCCCCATTCATGGGCATGGATACCTTGTCGTGAGGGCTGACTGTGATTGACTGCTCCTCCAGCATTTCCTGAAGCATTCCTGTACGAGTCTCTACCACTTGAGCTTTGCCGTCAATAACCAGTGAAATCTGCTTCCCGGCCTGACCGTAAACGACTAACAAGATCATGATTGCAAGCGCAATTGAGAATATCGCGATCAATGCCATTTGACGCAAGTTCTCATGCTTCCACCGTAACGCGAAAGACTTACTGGATGATCGTGACTCATGGGTCTCTTCTGGTTGGAATATGCCCACTTCTCCGTCCTCCTTCATAGCCTCGCCGTCTAAAGTAATGCATGATGTTTTTGACGCGACTATACCAATTTTTCTACAGAACATGGATCAGAGGTAATGACCAGTTCTGCACCATGAACCCCTCTTCGTAACATGATGTCATCTTCCTGAATACTTACCGTATGATGACAATATTTCTTTTATTCAAAACAAAAAAAGCCAAAGAAAGAGTGTAAGAGACCCTTTCGTGGCTTCCGAATGATTTGAATTTCGGAAATTCATGCACGAGGTTGCCTCTCTTTTTCCGCTTGCGAGGTTAGCTGTCGGGTTCGGGCGAAAGAGAGCCGCCCTATCTTAGGTCACCCGCTCATGGCGGATACCCTTGAATTCACCCCGAGACCCAAAGAAGAAATCAAATATGGCTTCGCAGAACGATCCACTGCTTTTGGGTCAGTGAACGATGCGCACCGGCTGCAATCACCGGTGTTTAAGCCCTATTGGTTCCCCCGCTCTCCGTTAACAGAGATTCAGCGAGATTGATTCATGAAAGTAATGTTGTCTTATCGGAAAGTGTCCCTTTGTTCATCCCCCGAACATCTGTCCAATTTTCCGCACAACAATTCACTGAAAAGATGATATCCTGTTTTGATGCATGTTGTAAAGCATGGATCAAGTACGTTTTTCTAAATATTTGGTTAAAATATTGTAATATTCTTTAATTATTTGAATCAAAGAGCAAATTACCTCTCTTTAACTCCCTTTTTCACCTGGTTTACTCGATTTCTTATCGTATCCCAAATCGTTCCATGGCATTTTTGGTTGTAATTGCAGCTATTTCCTCTACCGAAATCCCTTTTATTTCCGCTGCTGCTTCTGCTACCAGACGTACATGCGCTGTTTCATTCCGTTTTCCGCGAAATGGATGAGGCGTCAGATAAGGTGAGTCGGTTTCAATGAAAAAACGGTCCATGGGAACCTTGGCAAGTACCTCTTTTGGCTGCTTCGCATTTTTGAAAGTGATCGGACCTCCAAAAGAGAGATGGAACCCTAAATCCAGACACATCTTCGCCGTTTCCCAGCTCCCCGAGAAGGAATGCATCACACCGCCAACCTCGCCAGCCTTTTCTTCACGCAAAATACGTACTATATCTTCATGTGCATCCCGATTATGGATGACAATAGGCATACCAAGTTCACGCGCCAATGCAATTTGTTGTCGTAATACGCGGTGCTGTACCTCCTTGGGTGAAGTATCCCAATGATAGTCCAGACCAATTTCACCGATCGCTACTACCTTTTCATGCTTGCACAATGACGCAATCCATTCCAGATCACCCTCCTGCATAGTGATCGCATCCACTGGATGCCATCCAACTGCTGCATAAATAAAGTCATATGTTTCAGCCAATTTCATCGTCGTTGGTATGGTCTCTCGATTAAAGCCTATGTTAATCATGCGAGTAACGCCGGACTCAACCGCACGCTGAATAACGTCTTCTCGATCTTCGTCGAATTGTGGTGCATCAAGATGTGTATGGGTATCAAATAACATTGTCTATGTTTCTCCCTTCATGTCGAAAGACAAATACGTATTTTTATGCGTTGAAATTTCATTTTATTGTCAATAATTCATTTTTTTCATCATCAATGGGTTGGGACAATCGAGAATTTTTGTAATTTTGTTTTTGATACTCAAACTACTATATATAGAAGGAAAACAAAAAACTAGAGCAAGGTATAGCGTATATAGAGTGTAGAATTGTATATTTCCCTACGTGAATTACAAAATTATGTCGATCTACCCATACTCCCCATTAAAGCAGATTAATGTATCATGTTTAATAGCTCTTTTAGAAAGTCTTTTGATATTAAAATGTATCACCTGTCGCGTCCATCATCATTACAAAAAATAGGGGCGGATATGAGACGGTAATTCATGAAGAATGGCATCCACCTTGTTCTTCGGATAGTACAGATGATGTTTGCCTAGTTGAAGTCCACTGATTGAACGAACAATATCAGACACTTCTGACAACTCATGCAGTTTGTCCTGCCGATCAAGCAGAAGTATCTGCTTATCTGTGGATTGATCTGGTCGAAACACATCATACGGATTATCCGTGGGGAAATCAATCTCGAGATCATATTCGGGGTTTAGACCTACCTTCACAAAAGCTTCCCGTATTTCTTCAACCATGGCCAGGTCAATCTGTTCGAGTTCCACATACTTATACAACCTGCGATTCATAAAACGCTCGCACAGATCACTCAGAACAGCATCGTCCTCTTTACGCCACTGCATAAAAGCTGTCTGAATTAACGATTCATCAAGCTGTAGATACTCATGAACTGAAATCTCACCTTGAAAAAGTTTCGGCAGTGGTTCCACCATGAATTTGAATGAGAAGTCTTGCTTCACAAGTTCTTTTGCTCGCTTAAAAATCTGTCTCAGTATAATCTCAGAGCTACGCGTCACGGGATGGAAATAAATCTGCCAGTACATCTGGTACCTCGACATCAGATAATCTTCCACAGCATGCATGCCGGACTCTTTCACTACAATCCTTCCATGGAATGGGCGGAGCATCCGGAGGATTCGATCGAGGTCGATCGTACCATAATTAACTCCCGTGAAATAGGCATCCCTGAGGAGATAATCCATTCGGTCAGCATCAAGCGGACTAGTTACCAGATTCACGACAATAGGTTTGTCATACGTTTTCTGGATAACAGAGGCTACTTTTTCATCAAAATGAGGAGCATACCGTCTTAGAATTGCCCCTACTTCGGTATCACCCTGGATAATGCGACATGTCCAATCTTCATGATTCATGTCAAAGGCCTCTTCAATGGAATGAGAGAACGGTCCATGTCCAAGATCATGAAGCAAAGCTGCACATAAGGCCACTAGCTTTTCTTCCCTTGGCCAGTCCGAATAATGACTTCGTTCAAACTGGGAGATAATTTTACGTGTAATTTCGTATACGCCCAGGGAATGGGAAAATCGACTGTGTTCTGCCCCATGAAATGTAAGATAGGATGTCCCTAATTGACGAATTCGACGGAGTCGCTGAAACTCAGGTGTATTGATCAACTTCCATATAATGGGCTCCTGCACATGAATGTAATTATGTACCGGATCTTTAAAAACCTTCTCTTCCGTTAGACGTTGTTCCATTTTAGTTCACTCCTTTTTAATTGTTCTCTTTGTCCTTACATGATAGCGTGTCTGACTTCGACTTTCGCCATGTTTTCGACATTATTTGACGATTTTTGTCGAATAAAGTACTTTTGTCGTTTTCCAAATCGACAAAGCTCTCCATGATGTTTAAATACGAAAAAATGCACTCAATCCCTTGCCACCAGCAAACTTAAGAAAACATCTTACATTTTAAGCTAATTTTAAGGTTGACTGTTTTGGGAAACGTTGGTATGATGAGTACCATAAAACATAAAATAATGTCGAATAATGACACTGATAGTTAGCTGAGAGGAGCACTGATTATAATGATGAAATCAACAGGTATTGTAAGAAAAGTGGATGAACTGGGACGGGTTGTTATTCCAATCGAATTGCGCCGTACGCTTGGTATTGGTGAGAAAGATGCTTTGGAAATCTACGTTGATGGCGAGCGTATTATGCTCAAAAAATACGAGCCAGCTTGTATCTTCTGTGGTAATGCAGAGAATGTTACGTACTTCAAAGGAAAAATCGTTTGTAACGAATGTATTTCCGAAATCCCTGCACCTGTGACAAAATAAGAAGAAACTGGTATAATGAAATTATTCTAATCGTTAATTCTAACCTTTTTATATCTCTTCATTGCCTTCCCGGTGTGAACTCACCGTTGGGGGGTATTTTTTTTTACTATTTTTAAGAGCAGTCACATATTTTTCACAAATTGGTGTGCTGCTCTTTTTACATTTTAAGGTTATCTTAAGGTTTGTTTTAAGCCCATTTTCAGGTAGATCTCACCATTCCAGAGTTCTTGCTGTGATAAGCTAGCCGATTAGAGCATTATATACATCCCGTTTCGTTAAACCGCGGTCCGATGCTGTTTTTTTCATCGCATCTTTTCGGCTGATTCCCTCATTTTCATAGTGTTTTACATGTTCCTCCAGTGACATAACCTGCCACCAGGCTTCTCGTTCAGCCCTACGTTCTTCTTCTTTGATTCCTTCGACCAACAGACAGTATTCACCCAAAGGTGGGTGCTCCTCTAACCAATCCATACATTCCTTCAGTGTGCCTCTGACAAACTCCTCATGCCGCTTGGTCAACTCACGTGCCAGTACAATCGAACGTTCGCCCAGAATTTCCTCCAGGTACAATAACGTTTTGCGAATTCGGTGAGGAGACTCATAAAACAGTAATGTCCCATTCGATTCATTGAAAGATTCCAATACCTTACGCATATCTTTTTTCTCTCGTGGCAGAAAGCCACCAAAGGTGAATCGTTCCGTAGGTAATCCAGATACAATCAGAGCTGATAGTGCTGCATTTGGTCCAGGGATCGGAATAACTGTAATTCCTGCTTCTATGGCAAGTTGTACGAGATCAGAACCAGGGTCCGAAATCGCAGGCAGACCGGCGTCACTAACCAATGCCAAATTTTTTCCTTCTATTATATAGCGTATCAATTCAGGACCACTTGCGGCCTTATTATGCTCATGATAGCTAAATAACATGGAAGGCGTAATTTCAAAATGGGTGAGCAGCTTTCGGGTTTGGCGTGTGTCTTCAGCAGCGATAATATCACAGCTCTGCAATGTCTTAATCGCTCGAAAGGTCATATCCTCCAAATTTCCAATCGGTGTGCCAACTAAGTATAACTTCCCTGTATGCTCAGACTGCTCACTAAAACTTTTTTGAACCTGTAGTGCCACCTAGTTTCCTCCTTCCTTGTTGTGTACAGACTGCTGATCACCATAGTAGATTTCCATGATCTCATCACAATAGTTACCTTGTTCATTGTAAACAATAAGTGGCGGCAGCATTCGTACTTCTGGCTTGCCATCCTTCATCGCTTCAATCAGCACCATATTCGCCTCTAGATGAGCACGTGGATGTACCATACGAATTCGCTTAGGTTCAAGCTTGTATTCTCGCATTAAAGATATGATTTCACCTAGACGCTGCGGCCTATGAACCATCGATACTTTGCCACCATTACGGACAAGGCGATTACATGCTTGAATAACCTCCTCCAGAGTACATCCGATCTCATGACGCGCCATAGCTTGATGGGTATTTGCCTTAAGATCACTTCCATTAAGCGGCATGTATGGAGGATTGACTGTAATGGCGTCGTAGACAGCATGTCCTGTTTCTTTAACCAATTCTCGTAGATCTCCCTCACGAATAAGAACAGATTCACCTAAATTATTTAGTTGTACACTGCGACGTGCCATATCAGCCAGTCTCGGCTGAATTTCAATGCCCTCCAAGCTCGCCTGGGTACGCGTTGTCAGCAGAATAGGAACTACCCCGTTCCCCGTGCACAGGTCAAGAACACGCCCCCGTTTCGGTACGGAAGCAAATCGTGCTAACAATACAGCATCCATGGAAAAACTAAACACTTCGTCGCTTTGAATAATTCGTAGATTGTGGGAGAGCAGGTCATCGATTCGTTCCGACTCCTGCAAAATCACTTCTTGCTCTGTCATAGGGTACTCTCATCCTCCGGTACATTAAACGTTTATAACCTTGAAAAAAAACCGTAGGGAATCCCTACGGCCATTTCATTTATTCAAAAAAGACAAGCAGAACAGACAATCGCCTTCCGTCCGTAAATGTCCGTAGTAGACATTGCAGATATGGAATCCTTCATGATACAGTCGTGCAAGATTGTCATATCCCTCTCCCACCACATCTTCACCTGATGCCGGACCAGCTGGTCTTGCCGCAGGAGCATGAGCAGATGAAACGGGTAGATCTACGGGTGGTGCTTCACGCTTCAGCAGTTTGCGCAACTGCTCATTTTCAATCGTAATCCGCTGATTATCTTCTAACAGCTCTTTAACAATCATTTTTAACTCTGCTAAATCACCGTGCAACTGACCCATTCGGGTTTCCATTTCATGAATGTGCGTAAACAGATTTTTCTTTTCCAAATTTCCACCTCGAAGCAACCTTTATGGTTTACTTGATAACGACGTCATCCAGCGGAAGTTCTTTGACTTTACTGATGTCGAACAGTTGAACATGGACCGTGCGGCTACCAGCATTAATTCCGACAACTTTTCCTTCACCCATTGAGGTGATGACCAATTTGCCAACAGCCGGCAGTTCTTCTTTCACACTTTCATAGTTATCATGCTCAAATTTCAGACAGCACATGAGTCTTCCGCACAACCCTGAAATTTTCGTCGGATTCAGTGACAGGCTTTGGTCTTTAGCCATCTTGATCGATACTGGCTCAAAGTCTCCCAGCCAAGAGGAGCAACATAACACACGACCGCAAGGGCCTATTCCGCCAAGCATTTTTGCCTCATCGCGAACACCGATTTGTCTCAGTTCAATTCGTGTTCGGAAGATACTTGCAAGATCCTTGACCAGCTCGCGGAAATCCACTCTTCCTTCTGCTGTAAAATAAAAAATAATTTTATTGCGATCAAACGTGAATTCTACATCGACCAGCTTCATTTTAAGCCCATGGTCTCTGATTTTATTTAAACAAGTACTGAACGCTTCTTTGGCTGCACGCTTATTCTCATCCACTACACGGGCATCCGTATCCCCTGCAACGCGGATAACCTTTTTGAGCGGCAATACCACATCAGCCTCAGCTACTACTTTCTTACCCACGACAACCTTACCGTACTCAACCCCTCGTGCCGTTTCCACGATCACGCAGTTTTCTTTCTCGATGGGAAGGTCCAGGGGATCGAAGTAATAAATTTTGCCCGCTTTTTTGAAACGGACACCCACTACACTGTACAAAAAATTAACCCCCTTGTAAGCCAATCCCACTTCGTCTGAAGCCCTGACTTCTTAGGGAACCCGCCGAAGTTATAACCGTCTGCATAGGATTGGAACTCACATGTCCTCCAGCCTTATGCCAAACCGATCAAAAATTGCTCCAGACAAAGCTGGCCATTGACATTAAAACGCAATTTTTTTCTGCATGCCGCGACCAAATCCATATAGGAGACCCACTGCTCTGTGCTGCGGGTATGTGCCAACTGAGACAGCATGTCTAACTGATCTATAAAAACGATATTTTCATGCCTACCATACTGAATATACAACATGTCCCTAAACCATAAATGGAACAAACTAAGCAGTATATCCAGGTGTTCTGAGAGTCCTGTTTTAAAAAGTTTCTGCTGTGCCGAGATCAAAGATGTACTTCCTCTGCCCAGAGACTCCTTACCTAATTGTAACATTACGTTTCTAATTTCTGCAAACCAATTCTGCTGGAGAATTTCTCTACATGCTTCCATTCCTGAGGCTAAATGGGCAGCTGACCTTGCAAGATTAGCCGGATACCCTTCTTTAATCAAAGATTGAAGCATTTCCTCCGGATTTAGTGCGCTGAACGGCACCATCTGCGAACGTGATCGGATTGTTGGAAGCATAGCCTGTCCATTATCTGTAATTAAGATACCTACTGCTGGTACCGGAGGTTCTTCTAGAAATTTCAACAGGCTGTTTGCAGCCTGAACGGTCATTTTCTCTGATTGTTCTATGATATACACTTTAGGATGTCCAGCCTCTGAACGATAAGAGAAAATGCGCTGTAATTCTCGAATCTGATCTATCTTAATGTTATTTCCATCTGGTGCAAGCATTGTCAGGTCTGAATGATTTCCATGCTCTACTTTGCGACATTCGAGACATTGCCCGCAAGCATCATCTTCAAGCTCTGTGCAGAAGATTGCCTTCGCAAAAGCCAAAGCTGTCTGCAATTGCCCGCTACCTTTTGGACCACTAAATAGATACGCATGACTGATGGCCTGACGTCTCAAACTGCTCTGTAACAGTTGTTTGGCTGTCTGCTGGCCTATAATCTGTTGAAAGGACATACTTCCTCCTCAGAAGCTTAAATTAATAAGCATCCCCCGAATTTCCCCCACTTGTTGCAAAAGAGAGATTTTACCTTCTTCTGTATCGAGCAATTCATCCGCCATGGATAACAGAGCCGAGTCAATCTCATCAATTAGTTTGTATCGTTTACCTCTGCCTCGGCGATCCCAACCCCTTGTTTCTTTCATAGATACACCACGACGGACCGTCTCTTCCAGGAACCTTTTGACCAACTGCTTGTATGCTTTCAGTTCACGAATGGTCATGGATCGAGCCAATCGATCACCCTGAAGCTGGATTTCGCTTAATCGGCGGTTGAGCTCCGCTTGTGAAGCCCGCTCCCCCTGGTGATTCATCATATCAGAGAAACTTTTAGATTGAACCGGCTTAGAGCCTGAATCATTCGAATTGATCCCACTCTGTAGCGGTCTGAATCCGGGATTGATTTTCATGAATACGCCTGCTTTCTATCTTCGCTAAAGCCAATCGCACTTCAGCACAGAGCGCATTGCACCTGTGCGTGAAATCAACTTTATATGTTGAAGATATTGTATATATAATGGTAGAAAAAATCTACGATTGTGTTCGAAGTCGCCTCTCTCCTAAGAAGAACCTCACTGTGGACTGTAATCTTCTGGAGAGAGTTTGTCGTTCTTATCATCAAGAAGGACGTTCCATAGGTGGTACGTATCATATGGATACGTCCTTTACATCATTCCTTATGATCACGCAAGATTCGATCATGTTATGTTATCATGCTATAGCTAAAAAAGACGCCCATAGCTTTTCATTCACATACGAATTAGAAATGTTCAAAACGATCTACTGGAAGAACAAAAACAGTTGCTCCACCAACTTGGACTTCAACGGGTAGCGGCAGGTAAGAATCGGTCGTTCCACTCATCGGTGTAACTGGCGTAACGAGCTGTTCACGGACCTTACAGCTGCTGCGAATAACGTTCATAACGGACTCGACCTGACTATCATCGACACCGATCATAAACGTCGTGTTGCCTGCCTTCAGAAATCCACCCGTACTGGCAAGCTTGGTTGCCCGAAAATTCGCTTTAACCAAAGCGCTGGATAATCGGTTGCTGTCTTTATCCTGTATAATCGCAACAATCAGTTTCATCCTGCATAACCTCCTCTAGAGTAAGCATTTCTTCTAATAAATGCCTGACTATATATTAGACAATTACTCATCAAAATCCTTCAAAATTCCGGTCTCCAGTGACAAAATCATTGCTTTTTCCACATCGTCAGGAGCTTGGGATGCATCAATAACATGAATGCGTTCTGGAAACTGTTTCTGGAGTAAGAAGTACGCTTCACGAACCTTATGATGAAACTCCAGATTCTCTAGATCAAGACGGTTAATCTCACGGCCATCATGAGCGTTGATGCGGCTAAGACCCTGTTCTGGCTCAATATCTAGATAAAGGGTCACATCTGGCATCAGATCACCAATCGCAAAACGATTGATTTCCCAGACATTCTCTATCCCGAGACCACGAGCGTATCCTTGGTAGGCCAGACTACTGTCAACAAAACGGTCACAAATAACCGTTATCCCTGCCTGTAAAGCAGGCTCCACCTTCTCCGCAAGATGCTGGCTGCGTGCTGCGGCATAGAGCAGTGCTTCGGTTCTGGCATCCATCGCCGTATGAGAAGGGTCTAGAATAATGTTGCGTATTTTCTCTGCAATCTCAATTCCACCAGGCTCTCTTGTGACTAGGTAAGGTATACCCCGTTCTTCAAAGTAAGAACCGATTCTACCAATCATCGTCGTTTTACCCGAGCCCTCTCCCCCTTCCAGCGTAATGAATTTACCTCTGCCCTGCATATGCTTCCCTGCTTTCTTTATACATAGTGCATCAATTGAAACTAATATGCATATACCCAGATCCTGTTGCTTCAGGATATGAACTCCCTCGCCCTCAGGTGCATACCAACAACATATTTTAACGCTACCATGATATTAGCTTGTTTTTCTTTCTATCATACTATAATGCGGCTGTTCCTCCAACAGGCATCATGAGTCCTTTTTCAACCATAAAGCTGCACTTATCTCATAATGAGAATCACGGCCTGATTTAAATCCGTCACAGTTGAATGCATATACGTAATCCAGTACAAGCAGATCATGGTGAAGAGTAGACACAATCCCCAACATCGACATCGAATTTTGAACAAAACTTACTTTCATAAATATTTGCTATTTATATTTCATATATGAACACCTTATCTATTCCTCATGCTTCATAACTTTTATTGTCCGATTTGTATGATCTGAAGTTCCATGGAACTTAGCTCCTGCATCACGTAGAATTTGAATCTGCTTTGCCACTTTCAGAGTTATTTGCTCCCCGGGATAAACCAAAGGGATTCCTGGAGGATATGGTATAACCATCTCTGCCGCTCGATATCCGGAACAGTTCTCAATAGGAACTTTTCTCGTATCCTCCTCCTTGATCGGTTGAAGGGAGAATGTAACAGGCTCCGAAAGTTTGTCATCTGCTTGTATATTGTTCCACGTGGAAACATAAGTAGCTGGGTGCCTCTGCCGTACTGGTTCAGGTGAATCTCCTGATGAGAGAGGCGATTGCTCTGACGCAGATACAGCATTGATGTGCCGCAGGGCCTCTAACAACTGCTCGGCATCCTGCATGGTTGAACCAAGGCTAAAGAGCAAGACGACGTACCGCTCGTCGCTCATCTCGGGCACGCAGCCGCATGCTTCCAGCTGCTGCTGCAGCCCATAACCGCTCAGCACTCCGTTGTCGTCATAGATGACGACCTTGAATGGGTCCTGAGCGGTATATCCTGTGCGGCCAGGCATCGCCGCCGGAATCTGCTCGCCGCACTGCGGCTCACGCTGCAGCCCTTCTAAAGGCTGCAGCAATTGGAAGCGCGGAAGCTCTGCGAGGCCGCGCTTAAAAGCTTCCACGGCAGCAAGCCCTGCCGTGAATATCTCTGCGCCGTGAACATGCAATAGCCGGCGCGATAGATCGAGCGAAGCCATCACAGGGTATGATGGGCTTGAGCTCTGCACCATGGCCAAACGCTGCCGAAGCAGGGCCCGATTTAATCGGGGTCCCTGAATGTGCAGCATCGCTCCCATGGTGAGGGCGGCCAGCATCTTATGGGTTGACTGCACGACACCGTCTGCTCCGCAGGACAGTGCAGAGTCAGGCAGCTCCGGATGCTGACCATAATGCGCGCCATGCGCTTCATCCACGAGCAAGGGCATACCCGCCTCGTGGCAAACCCCGGCAATAGGCGTCAGATCCGCGCCCATGCCATAATAATTAGGCAACGTGACGAATACGCCCTTTGCCTCAGGATGCTTCTGGACAGCAGCCTGAATCGTCTCAACGGACGGCATGACTGCAAGTCCAGATCCAGGGTCAACCCATGGCTCCAGAAACACTGCTCTTGCGCCCGCTAACATCAGCCCGTGAATAACTGATTTATGCACATTGCGTTGCACCAACACGATGCTTCCTGGCTCATCACAGATTGTGAGCAATAAGGAGAGATTGCCGGCTGTACTGCCCCCAACGAGAAAGAAACTTTCTTCTGCGCCAAAACATTCAGCAGCCAACTCCTGCGCCTCCAGAATGACTCCCTCTGGATGATGAAGATCATCTGTGCCAGTTATTTCTGTAACGTCCATCTCCATCATCTCCAGATAGGCACGTACCGGTACAACTCGATTGGAATGCTCTGTGTCCTTCATCATTGGGGTGCCCGAGACGCTACTCAGTTTGCCTTCTTCATCCTGCCTCTTTTGTCTTGTCCCTATAACTTCCCCTGTTTTAGTTGTAGTTTCTTTTTCTGTTTCTTTTGTTGCAGCATCTCCCGCTACCTCTGTTTGTTGCATCCATTGATAATAGACTTGTCCATTTTTGTGTCCTGGCACATGAAATGAACGCTGCTTCGAATGACGATATGCAAGCAATGCTTCATATATAGGAGCCTTCTCTTTATCTGCATCTGATTTATAGTATTCACTCATGAGATAACCATCCTGTTACTGTTATTTTTCTAAAACATGATCTACTCTCTTCGTATCAGCATAAGCCTTCTAGAGATGCCAGACAAGATAGCCCCCCCATCTATGCAACAAAAAAAGGCCTTTCCGGCCCCTATGTTTACAACAACATTACCATAAGCATTTCTGACGTCTATGTGGAAAGTAATACACTTCTTTTAAGCGTTCTTTTGCACCCAAATCTGTTTCATCTGATGAATAAAAAAGTTATACTTCGCGTCCTGTGCATCGGTACGAACCATCTCTGCTTCACAAGTTTCACATATGAATTCAGATACAATAAAAATGCCTTCTCTCTTCCGCTGCTCGCAAATAATACATGTGTGTTCGGCATGTTCTTCCATGGACCATCCCACCTTGTTTTACGTTTACTATCAGTATTGCACAGTTTCTATTATTTTAAACATTTTCATAGTGCTTTCTTTCTGTAAAATATATATATTCGCTCACACCTTCATGGGTGTCTGTACCGAAAATATTCAATGCTTCTCTTCATTAGACTCTGGATTGGCCACACATTACCTAAATATTTTCCACGATTCATTGGTACATATACCTTTCTGCACACTTCAATATAATAATCTTAAAAAAACTTGGATTCCTAACCGATATATACGATATGATAACGATATCAAAGTCTGACTAGCCAAACGAAACCATTACATCGCTATCTCCATTTCTCTATACATATGTACAACGCAATCTACTAACATAATACGTATATCTGAAGGAGGATTTTAAATCGTATGATCGCCGAACCGGAGAATAAGGCCACCTTTTATCAGTACCGCCTTTTGAAAAAGAAAGCCATAGCTCGCAGTGTAATATACAGTTACCTGTGTCTACCTATTATAATGCTCTTATTTAATCTGCTCGCCTTCTCCTGGACCGGCCTCTTTTTCTTTTTACTTGCAGGGCCAATTATTGCCTGGATTCATTATGTTATTGCCAGGACCATATTGCTTCTCGTTCGTACCTCATATACCAAGCGCTGGCGTTGGAACTTGCGAATGCCTTGGTTTGGCTATGTTCCAGACCAGCATTTCAGTTACCGAATGTTTGTCCGGGTTCATCTGAACATGAGCTGGATTGGATTATGTATCATTACGATCTGTTTGCTCTGGTCTCCAGTGTCCTTTACACTCTCTTTGGTTTTCTGGCATTTGTGGTTACTCGGACCTCGCCTTTATGTTGTATTAATTCTAGCTCGTGGGCGAAAAGACGGCCTTATTAAATTGAACGATCATGATATTTCTTATTACTTGCAATAATGAGCTTTAATGCCTCATCCTCTACCTAAGAACAAGGTTATCCACTGTGGATAACCTTGTTCTGTTTTATTTTTAATTTATCCACAAAATGAATGCAAAATAAACTCCCTATCTTCCGTTCTAAGACTCCTTATTATAAATTCAATTGGAATACAGCTTGTGCCAAATTGTCCACCCCAAGCTTTCGACCGATAATAAAAAAAGCCCTCATCAATAGATGAGAACTTCTCTTTATAGGAACATTAAAATGTTAATTATATGACTTCATAAAACCAGACTTAGTCATCTTCCTCCAATGATATGATTGTTGTTTGAGTTGTCTCATTCCTAGGAACCATTAAAGTGAAAGAACCATTATGAACAGCCAACTGTACAATATGCCCATCCTTCGAGAAAACATGCAAGCTACCAGAGGAATTTGACGAAGGCTTAGCCTCTTTTTCCGTCCATCCCCAACTTTTTATTTCATCGAGGTACACCTCAGGCAAGCTAGTACTTTCATTGATTCCAGACACTGTATATCGAACATAATCCATATCCGAATTATTATCAGATTGATCAGATTTATTTGCAACTTTCGGTACAGGGAAACTCTTTTCATTGACTGCACCTTCATAGGAGGTCCATACAGATCCTGAAACTTCACCGCAGCCTACAAGAATAACTGTCAGACATAGCAATAGAAAAGAATGGAGTCTAACTCTCTGCCTACTTAACACACACACCCTCCTTTTCACAGCTGCACAATCCAGCTCTTCGGTCAGGTACTTTTAGCATATTTAACATAGTTCTATTATACTGGTTTTACCCCTGCCATCCGTAACAAAAATGTTACCTTCCTATAACGAAGATGTCAGCGCTTTATACACCAATCAGACAAAGACAAAACAAAAATAAAAACCACCACCGAATTTCATCGGCAGTGGTTCTTTGCTTGGCGACTTCCTACTCTCCCAGGACCCTGCGGTCCAAGTACCATCGGCGCTAGAGGGCTTAACGGTCGTGTTCGGGATGGGTACGTGTGGAACCCCTCCGCCATCGCCACCAAACGGGCATTTGTTGTGCAAATGCATTCGCCTTCC
>JAFWEX010000005.1 GCA_017512705.1 Paenibacillus sp. | reverse complement strand
TCAGGTCCGCAATCTCCTGCTGTTGACGCTTATATGCCGACTCTAGCTGCTGCTTCTTCATTTCGTAGACTTCCTGGAAGTGGTTGTAATCGCCCACATAACGAGTGAGCCCCTGATTTTCCATATGGTAAATGAGGTTGATTACACTGTTCAAGAACGGAATATCGTGAGAAATCAAAATAAAGGCATTCTCATATTCCTGTAGATAACGTTTGAGCCATTCAATATGCTGTTCGTCCAGATAGTTCGTCGGCTCATCGAGAAGCAGGATGTCCGGTTTTTCGAGCAAAAGTTTCGCAAGCAGAACTTTGGTCCGTTGTCCTCCACTCAAATCGTTAACGTCTTTGTCCAGACCGATATCGGTCAAGCCCAGACCACGTGCAGTCTCATCCACTTTTGCATCAATCATGTAAAAGTCCTGGTTCGTCAGTGTATCCTGGATTGTACCTACATCTTCAAGAAGCTGCTCCAGTTCTTCGGGTGTAACATCACCCATTTTGCCATACATATCGTTCATTTCCTGCTCCATGTCAAACAGGTACTGAAACGCACTGCGCAGCACATCGCGAATCGATTGTCCTTTGCTAAGCACAGCATGCTGGTCAAGGTAACCTACACGCATGCGTTTGGACCACTCCACTTTGCCTTCGTCAGGCTGAAGCTTACCCGTAATAATATTCATGAAGGTGGATTTACCTTCTCCATTCGCCCCGATCAGACCAATGTGCTCACCCTTGAGCAGGCGGAATGAAACGTCGTTAAAGATAGCCCGGTCACCAAAACCGTGACTTAATTTTTCTACATTTAATATACTCATTCATGACACCTTTTCTATATAGACTTAATTCTTTGTATATTATAAGCGTTATCTCCCACACAACTCAACGCCCTATTTTAAAATGAATCTCGTTTAGCCCCTGCATCGTAAACCTACAGCTATATTATGGATGTTCCATTTGCCTTATCGCTTCGGATGGGTTAAAATTTTGCCTTAAACAAATACAACTATTTTAATAGAACGGAGCTCTCACAGAGAGCATCAGGTGAATCTTATGATTGAAGTAAAACAGTCCAAACTGGGTGACGGCGGCGAGTTTAACCGAGGGGTATTTGCAACGGTGGATATACCCAAAGGCCAGCTCATCCATCAGGCACCCGTTGTGCCTTATCCGAATGAAGATCATGAACATATTGAAAAAACGATTCTGGAGGATTACGTCTTCGAATACGGAGCTAATCATACGGCAATCCTGCTGGGATACGGCAGTCTGATTAATCATTCTTACGAACCTAACGCCACGTACGATATCAACTTTGAGAATCACACCTTTGACTTTTACGCGTATAAGGACATCAAGGCCGGTGATGAGATTCTCATCAACTATAATGGCGAAGAGGATAACATGGACCCGCTATGGTTTCTGGATGATTATGAGGAACGTATGCGTGAAATGAACGACAACGAAGAAAAAGAATGAGGAATGATCAAAAGAAGCAAGTTTCCAGTTGAGAAACTTGCTTCTTTTGATCTGGGCTGGGAATGGCGAGCTTATGCTCCTCTCAACACCCATCCCTATCAGCATATTTTTATAGGTAGTCACCCTATTGTGCACTCTGGTCTTTATTCATGATTTGGTGGATCGGTATGCAAATCCACGTCGGGTGCCGTGCAAGTCCATCTCGTAAAAGCCACCTCGAACTCTGCACGTTTGGGCGAGCATAGGAACGGTCCGGCTTGTTTGTCTTGAGGATAAGCGAAGCGGGCTACCCGGATCGTTCTCCATGGATGTTCGTCTGTACGAGCACGTATGACAACGGACTCCTGATGGTAGGATGCACGAATGGTAACAATCCGGCCTGTCCACTCCGGTACAGGTGATAGGGACCAATCCGAGAACTGATCTGTGACAACCGCGCCGACATGTACTACACCATCGTTGACCTCAACCCCGGCTTTAATCCACTCGCGCTCTCCATGCCATAACATTAACCCTGCCTGGTCATATAATTCCGTAAACGAAGCTAGATCGAACGAAACTTCGACAGCCTGTAATCCATCCCATGGTTCAAGTAATGCGTGTCCATTACGATGGCAAAAACCATAAAAGGTCTCCTCCCAAAAATCACTGCCTTCCTCCGCCTGTACAACAAGTTTCCCCCCTTCTATACGAGTGTGAACAGGCTCGGTTGTCCATTGTCCTCGTTCAAGGTGCATCCATTGGGCTGATATCGTCATCCTCATACTCATCCTCTCTGCCATCCCCTGCAGAAGATGAATTCACCCCAAACAACGCCCCTCCCTACAAGCTTGTGAGATGAGACAACCTATTGCCTGAGGCGGTTCCCTTTTGCAAAGTACATTTTTGAAAAATCAGTCGCTAGGTATATCTATTCGACATACCTTTTATACTTACCTTGAAACGTTACTATGTGTTTAAGAACAAGAATGATTACATTTTCGACAAAGTGGTATAATGCCCTTACAGGCTGAATGTTCCTTAACCATTTATAATGATGTCAATATATAGAGGAGTGAAGCGATATGCATATTCAAATTACTGATCTGGCAGCCCAGCGTTTAACAGAAAGTCTGAATGATCGACCAGGTTATTTCAAAGTATTTTATGATATGGAAGGCTGTGGCTGTAACGGTGTTGTCGTGCTGCTGATTGTGGATGAACTGGCGGCTCTGGATGAGCAGATTGAAACGAACCTCGTCCCGTTTTATGTAGATCCCAAACATCAGCTCAACCTGGAATCCAGTATGAAACTGGATGCACAAAAAAACTATCCTGCCTTTACGTTAAGCAGCGACTCCGGTGTAATCAGCAGTAATCTCCGGCTCCGTGATGCACGTTCTGCCGCTGCAGGAACATCTAATTCTTCTGATACTTGCATGTTGTAGGGGGGGATCCCCCCTCATTCGATGCTTCTTGCATTTTTTTTTACAAGTCGGAACATTAGGATCTAATCCTCTAGTATACTTGGTTTATAGATTGATATATTCCAAGGAGGATTTCATCATGCCATCGCTTACACGTAAATCTATCATATCCACATTCCTGATCGGTTCAGTGCTTACAGGCACTGCCTTTACTCCCCTTCCCATTCACCAAGTGCTTCATCCAACGGCTTCAGCCGCAACTTCAACTTTCTCACAATTTTTGCAAGACAATGCGCCAAGTCGCACGATTACAACTAGTAGTAAAGGTGTTGCCACCATCACCAATCTTTCGAGTACAGTCGTGCTTGTTAATAAAAATAGAAATTTGCCTTCCACGTACAAACCTACAGATCTGGTTGTTCCTAACATCCCTTTCAGCTTCTCAGGCTCCAGTCCGAAAAAGCAAATGCGTAAAGTTGCTGCCACTGCGATTGAGAAGTTGTTTGCTGCGGCCAAAAAAGACGGGATCGATATTAAAGTCGTTTCGGGCTATCGTTCATATGCGACCCAAAAATCAATTTTCGAACGCAATGCCAGCATTAAAGGCGAGACTGTCGCTAACAAAACCAGTGCTCGACCAGGACAGAGTGAGCATCAGACCGGACTCGCCATGGATATTTCCAGCGCTTCCGTAGGTTATGATCTTCAGCAGAGCTTTGGCGATACCAAAGAGGGCAAATGGCTAAAAGCCAATGCTCACAAGTATGGTTTCATCATCCGTTACGGCAAAGATCAGGAGAAATCGACAGGATATGCTTATGAACCTTGGCATGTTCGTTACGTAGGTGTGTACATTGCTGGTGAGATTACGAGTCAAAAACTTACACTAGAGCAGTATCTGGAACGCGCGAATTAACAATCGAATAGAACCCTTTTAAACGCCGGCAATTCGGCGAATCAAGATCGGCAACCGTTTCACACCTTCAGTTCCCGCCCAAGTGCTTGCTCCAGCCAAGAAATCATTATGGCAAAGATACAAGGCAACTTCGTATACAAGATAACCCAAGATGATCTCTACTACCACAAAGCGCTTAAGGGCGGAGGATTCAAAGACGTACACACGGAATTCCCGGTGCTGCCAGGCTGACTTCAATCTGAGGATGAATGATCGCATAACTCACCTCTGCTTTTTATTTTTAGCGTATGGCGAGCATATCTTGTCTTATTCAAAAATAATACTTACATAAAGTAATTAAGTGTGTTATATTCACTTTAGGAAGAAAATCATACTTAAGCGAGGTTAGCCACCATGAGTGAACTAGACAATTTGATAAAAAACCGCAGATCTGCTGTTATTTTTGAAGAAGGCATTGAAATATCGGAGTCGGAATTAGAAGAAATGTTTGCCTTGAACAAATTCGCGCCATCCGCATTTAACTTGCAGCATACCCACTATCTTGTATTAACGGATGATGCACAGAAAGAGAAAGTATATGAGGCTTCACAGCAATATAAAGTCAAGACGGCATCCGCAGTTATCGTTGTCCTTGGCGATGTTAACGCTCACCATCATATCCGTACAATTAACGAAGGATTGCTCAATCTCGGGGTAATGACTCCGTTCCAATACGAGCAGGAATCACAAAGTGTTACCGAATTTTACGAAACACGCGGCAGATTCTTTCAACGTGAGGATGCGATTCGTAATGCCAGCCTGTCCGCGATGCAATTCATGCTGATTGCACAGGACCGTGGCTGGGATACATGCCCGATGATTGGATTTAATGCGGAGGAGCTGCAGCAGAGTCTCAACATTCCAGGCCACTACGTACCTGCCATGCTGATCACAATCGGCAAAAAATCCGAATCGAAACAGCGTCCACGCGGATATCGAAAACCCATCCATGAATATGTCAGCTTTAATAAAATGCACGCCGAATAATTTCTCTTTGGTATCATCTCTTTAACCTTCTCTAACATATAAACATGAAAAGCCACGGATTCGTGGCTTTTTTTGGTGTATAACCGCCTCAGCGACTATTCGTTTTTATATTTCCAATCTACTCTGCGTCGCGTTTTAATCTGCATCGTAATTCACTGAAACCAGACGATCATTGGAGTAGTAGGCTTCTTATTCAATCGAACCTTTATCTACTTTGGAGAAAAATGATTATGCAATTTTTTTATACCATGTTAGCATGCTGAGGTAAGCATTATTTTCCAAAAGGAGATGTTGATCATAGAGATGAAAAACATGTATTTCGAGCAGCTTCCACCCACCAGAATTGCTTATGTGCGCCAAACCGGACCTTATGGGCCATCCAACATTCGGGCAATGGAAGAGCTGAAACAATGGGCGAATCAGAAGCAACTGTTGAATGAAGATGCCGTTTTGATTGGTATTCCTCAAGATAATCCTGCCACAACACTACCGGAGCATTGTCGATACGACGCATGTATCGTGATTCCTGATGATTTTGACTTCGATACCGAAGCTGGCTTTGATATTCATATAGGAACCTTCCCAGGTGGAAGCTACCTCATTTTCACGATTCCGCATACCGCCGAGGGTATTCAGAAAGCTTGGAACGAGATGATCCCGCAAATACAGGCAGAAGGCTATCGCATGGATCACAAACCGGTTATTGAAAGGTATCGACTTCAACTGCTTGATCAGCATCTATGTGAACTTTGTGTGCCTGTAACTGCGTTCTAATGAACTCACCAGAGACAAAAAAAAGGCCAACCAGAACTCATCCGGCTGACCATAATCTCATGAATCTATTTTACAAATCTGTGAACCCAAGCATTATCTTACCTATTCAACATTTTAGAATGCCCAGTTTCCTTTACGGAATACCGGCTCCACTGTGCCATCCTGTAACTCTCCGTCGATGTCCAATTCAGCGGAACCAATCATAAAATCAACATGTGTAAGACTAACATTGCATTCATGTTTTAACAGCTCTTCATTCGACATCGTTGTGCCATCTTTCATATTGAACGGATAAGCACTTCCGACAGCGAGATGACAAGATGCATTCTCATCAATGCCCGTATTATAGAAGATACGATTCAAATTCGAAATGGGAGAATCATGTGGTACCAGCGCAACTTCCCCAAGATAACGAGCACCTTCATCGGTGGCGAAAAGATTCTTCAAGTGCTCTTCGCCAGAAGCCGCTGAGTAAGCAACCACCTGACCATCCTTAAAGGTGATGCGCATCTGGTCTACCAGTTGTCCATTCAGGTTCAGCGGCATCGTGCTGCTCACATAACCGTTCACACCGCTCCGCTTAGGCATTGTGAACACTTCTTCTGTCGGCATGTTGGCTACAGTGTAGACTCCTTGTTTGTTTTCACTGCCGCCGCCGCCCCAGATATGGTTGTTGACCAGTTCAATCTTAAGATCCGTACCTGGCGCACGATAGTGCAGACTCTTATAATTTTTCTTGTTCAACAATTCACTCATGTTGTTCAGTGTTTCGATATGCTCTTTCCAGTTCTGTACCGCATCTCCGCCATCTACACGATTCATTTTGAAGATCGTATCCCACATCACGTTAATACGATCTTGCTCTGGAATATCGGCAAAAACTTTATCCGCCCATGCTTTCGTTGGTGCTTTAATCAGACACCAGCTAATTTCATGGTTACGTGTGTATTTTGCATATCCTTTGCGAGCCTCTGCTGCGGCTTTGGTTGCACGGGATACTTTGGTCGCTTCAATTCCGTTGTACAGATCCGGGTCAGGTACTTTGATCGTTAGCGTAGCACCACCAGCTTCCGCGAACTTTTCCATCATGTCGCCCTTCCACGCCGGGTAATAGTCAAAACTGTCGTCAGACCCATATTCGAACCGACTGCGTGTAATGTTATCGTCCTCGAAATCCACTTGCACATAATGTGCTCCAGCAGCATATGCCTTTTCGACGATCAGACGAGTGAATTCCAGAGTTTCAATAGGTGCTGTCACCAGCAAGTCTTGGCCCTTTTGAATATTCACGCCCACTTTGACTACAAGTTCTGCATATTGTTCCAATGATTTTGCAAAAGACTGCTCAAACGAATTCATATTCATTCACTCCTGCTTTAATTAGATTCATTAGCTGTTTTCCAAGTATTCATAACTTCTCAACATGATTCGCTCTAAGCATCTACGTTGTATCCTTCATACTACAAGTTATACGTTACGCTTTTCCTGCTCACGCAGTTCAATACGTCTAATTTTACCTGAGTTGGTCTTCGGCAGATCAGTCACAAATTCAATTTTACGAGGGTACTTATAAGGTGCAGTCCACTCCTTCACATGTCTTTGCAGCTCATGTGCGAGTTCCGTTGAAGCCTGCGAGGCATCTCTCAGCACAATAAAAGCTTTCACGACATTACCCCGTATTTCATCCGGGCTAGCAACGACAGCACATTCCTTCACACTCACATGTTTCATGAGCGCTTCTTCCACCTCGAATGGTCCAATGGTATATCCGGAGCTGATGATGATATCATCACTCCGGCCTTCAAACCAGAAGTACCCTTCTTCATCTTGGCTTGCCCGATCACCTGTGACAAAATAATCACCGCGTTGGTTCGCTTCCTTGCGACCCTCATCCTGGTAATACGCACGGAACAATGCCGGCATGTCCTTATGCACAGCAATATCTCCAACTTCTCCCGCTGACAGAGGTTGTCCATCTTCGCCAATGATTTCGATTAATCCTGGACTAATCGATTGCCCCATGGAACCAATACGAATCGGTGCGTCCTTTAGACTGCCGATCAAGAGTGTGCTTTCGGTCTGTCCATAACCATCTCGGATCGTAAGATCAAAATGGCGCTGGAAGATTTCAATCACTTCCTGATTAAGCGGCTCGCCCGCGGATACAGCACTACGCAGATGGGATAAGTCAAAATGTCCGAGATCATCGGTTTTAGCCATCAGGCGATATTCGGTTGGCGTGCAGCAGAGTACGTTAATCCGGTGCTCCTGCATCAACTCCAAATAACGCTTGGGCTGGAATGAGCCGTTATATACGAGCCCCGTGGCACCTCTGCCGAGTACAGACAGGAACGGGCTCCAGATCCATTTTTGCCATCCAGGTGCTGCTGTTGCCCATACGGTATCGGAAGGCTGGATATCCAGCCACAATGTCGATGCAATTCGCAGATGTGCGTAACCCCAGCCATGACTATGAACGACACCTTTGGGATTACCTGTTGTTCCCGATGTATAGGCTAGAATAGCCATATCATCACGATGGGTCTGCACAGCAGTCATCTCATCCGGCTGATTTTGCATCAATTGATGTACGTTAACCCAGTCTTCACCAGGAACCATGTGATCCCCTTTAGGGGATGCTACGATTCGATGCGCAAGTGCTGGCAGATCGGAGTCCATTTTTTCCACTTCCGAAGTTGTCTCAGACCATACGATCACTGCCCGCGCAGATGAATGCCGCAGACGATATTCCAGATCTTTCGCACGCAACATCTCCGAGGAAGGGATGACGGCAAGGCCAAGTTTCAGACATGCGATGTATATCACATATGCAATAATCCGGCGTGGTACCATGACCAGCACCCGATCTCCTTTCACTAATCCAAGTTCACGCAGGCCTCCTGCCAAGCGGTTGGCTTGTTTCAAAAGCTCACCGTACGTAATCTCTTCCACTTCATTCTGATCGCTGAGCCATCTAAGTGCAATCCGGTCTGGCGGGTGATTCTCCATCTCGGATGTCAGGTTATAGGTTTCAGGCGAAATCCACTGTTCAAAATTCAAATGGAACCTCTCCTTTATCATTCTAATTTATAGCTTCTTCATATTATACATCAAATCCTATGACCAGGTACTATGAACAAGACACTTTTTATACTGATTCTGCTAAGAACCAGACATGCTGACCTATTACCTGAATACTTATCATTCTTTTCTTACAGGCATGTATGCTGATGGTGTCAATTCATCGCTCTCGATTACAATGGCTGTTAAACCCATTTCCGTTATCGTTTCGTGAGTCGAACCGATATAATTCCATATGCAAATCCCCTTTTTACTCTAATAACGAATCATTCCAGTATAAACCTTATGTCACCCAATTCGCCAGTTCTTCCCTTCTCAACACAAAAAGCACCTCTCCTCTGGTAGAGAAAAGGTACTCATTGTTAACGTAATTTTGTTCACTAACGTTTTACCAAGGATAGTTGCCGATTCCATCCAGAATCGTTTCAATCTCACTCAGCTCTGCGGCTGTGAGCTCGGCAGCCTTAAGTGCAGCAACATTCTCTTCAATCTGAGAGACGCGACTGGCCCCAATCAATGCAGACGTTACGCGGTTACCACGTAATACCCAGTTGAGCGCAAGCTGAGAGATCGTCTGTTCTCTTCGGTCCGCCACGGCTTGCAGAGCTTCGAATCTGGCAATGCGTTCGTCAGTGTACGATTCTTTTTTCAGCGTTCCTGTTGGATGATTACGTTCCGCTTTGATTTTATCCACGTATTTGTTCGTCAACTGACCCCGACCAAGCGGGCAGAATGCGATGGAGCCTACCCCCTGTTCATCCAGCACCTCTTGCAGACCCTCTTCAATCCAGCGGTTCAACATCGAATAATTCGGCTGGTGCACGAGACACGGTGTACCAAGGCGGCGTAAAATCGTCACCGCTTCCTGGGTCTGCTCTGCATTATAGTTGGACAAGCCCACATACAGCGCTTTCCCTTGACGTACGATGTGATCAAGTGCCGTCATCGTCTCTTCCAGTGGCGTGTTCGGATCTGGGCGATGATGATAGAAAATGTCTACATAGTCCAGTCCCATTCGGCGCAAGCTCTGATCAAGACTGGCAATCAAATTTTTACGGGAACCCCACTCACCGTAAGGGCCACTCCACATGTGATAGCCTGCCTTTGACGAGATCAACAATTCATCCCGGTAGGGGCGCAGATGCTTGTGATAGATCATGCCGAAGTTCTCTTCTGCTGATCCCGGTGGAGGACCATAGTTATTCGCCAGATCAAAATGGTTAATCCCGAGATCAAACGCACGTAAAATCATATCTTCTTGAACATCAAACGTACGATTGCCGCCAAAATTCTGCCATAACCCGAGTGCAATCTGCGGCAGTTGGATACCCGATCTCCCTGAGCGCGCATAGCTCATGTCATCATATCGTTGTTCATTTGCAATATAAAGCATCTCGTACCTTCCCTCATTTCTATCAGGTTGTTCGATCCGTAAGTAGCCCTTATATCTTAGTCTTTTTGCAAGCTGATCCGATATGGTTTATCGCTACATTGATATAGAAAAATGATTGTTCTATTTTCCATTAACACCATAAAATTTTAGCTCATTCGACACTCAAATATGTTAAAATGCAAGAAACAGAAGAAACATCTAACGAACACAGGAGTGAACATTGTGACTACGTATTTGTTCAAAAACTCTCATTTTCAGGAGTTGCAACTCCTTCATTATGGCAATGAAGCCTGTACACCCGGTCACCATTTTGGCCCCGCGATGCGGGACTACTACAAAATCCACTATGTATTGAGCGGTAAGGGCACGTTCGAAGTGTCCGGGAAGACGTATCATCTGCAAAAAGGCCAAGGTTTCCTCATCGTACCCCACTCGGTTGTCCATTACAAAGCTGATTCAGATGATCCATGGGAGTATAGCTGGGTTGCTTTTCAGGGCACACATAGCGCTTCCTTTTTGCAGCAAGCCTGCTTGTCTGAACAACAACCGATCTTTGATCTTGGTGATGAAGACGATGAGATGCGATCCTGTCTGCACCGAATTGTTCATGCTCGCACGGCACACAAAGGCTGGGAGATCAGCGTTACGGGATGGTTATATCAATTTTTTGCTATCCTTATGGATCGTGCTCATGCGGAGAGCTTGCAGCCTACCACCCATTTTGGCAAGGAAACGTATGTAACTCAGGTGATTGATTTTATTGAAATGAACTATGCCAACGCGATTACAGTTCAATCCATTGCCTCACACATCGGTTTGCAGCGCAGTTATTTGTGTTCGTTATTCAAAGACCAGATGGGGAGCAGCATTCAATCCTATCTAGTCCATTACCGTATGCGTAGAGCTGCCGAGTTGACATTGGATCTTCACTTAAGCATTGGAGATATTGCGCGTTCCGTGGGTTATTCCGATCAGCTTCTCTTTTCCAAAATGTTCAAAAAAGTGATGGGCGAAGCTCCCACCTATTATCGCAAACACAAAACAGCACCTTCTCTGTAATTTATCTACAGAAAGGTGCTGTCGATCTTCTAGATTAAATTTAAGATTCACACGTTCTCAGGCATAGCAACACCCACAACTTGTACTCTGACCTCTTTCACGATCACACCTGCAAGCTGTTCTACGGCTTGCTGAACGTTGTGTTGCAGATTCTGACAGACTTCTTGCATGTTGAGACCATAATGCACATTAATGCGCAGTTGAATCGACGCTTCGTCATTCTCAATTGAAACGTCTATTCCTTTTTGCAAGCTTTTGCCACTGATGCTCTTGGCGAGTCCCTCTGTCAATCCAACAGACATCGAAGACACTCCTGGCGTCGTTTGCGCGGCCATACCAACAATTTTGGACACCACATCATTGGAGATATGTATGGTCCCTAGCTGAGCTGCTGGAGGTGCAATATATTCCGCTTCTTTTGTAGGTTGTTCAATGATTTCAGACATAAGTTCCTCTCCTTATGATCTTTTTTTGGTGTAGTCACTATGGATGCTGTCTCTCCTATTCTATCATGGTTTACGGACAGTTACATTCCTGCTCTCCCAGAGAGTATGTCCGCATTGACAGATAGGCATTATATACATTGACAGTTAGGCATTTTGCCACTTTTCTTTGAAGAACATCTGGTAGATTCGAACGAGCAGTATTTTCACAATCATATACACCGGAATAATAATCAGAATGGCAATGATGCCACCCAGATCTCCTGCTCCCAAGACAAGAATGATGGTCGTCAGCGGGTGGATATCCAGTTTTTTACCAAACACGTACGGTGCAACGAGATTATCCTGAATCTGCTGAGATACCAGAATAATAACAAGTGACCAGATGGCAACGGACGGTGATACAACCAGACCCATAATCACGATCGGAATGGAGGACACAATGGCTCCGATAAACGGCACAAAGTTCATAATCACCGCCACCACCGTTAGCAAAAGTGCATACGGAAGACCAATCAGTAGAAAACCAATGTACATCAGCACACCCAATGCCAGATTAACGAGCACTCTGCCCACGATAAATCCGCTCAGAGCTTGATCAATCTCAAGTACCACAGCACGACTATCCTTCTTAAAGCGATTTGGAGCAATGTTCACCAGTTTACGCCCAAACAGCTTGTCTTGCTTCAGCATGTAGAATAAAATAATCGGGAAGGTGAATAGAATAATCGCAAAACTGGAAATTAACGAGATCAAACCACTCATATAATTGGTCACAAACGTAAAACCTTTATTCACGTAATCGGTCACTTGCGATAAAGGAGTCGAATCATTAGGAAACAGCGCTTGAATCGCTCCGTTCTGCTCTAACTCTTTTAATTGCAGGCTCAGTGAATGGAGCAGATCAGGAGCATTGTTCACCAGATTCTCTAACTGCTCCCGCAGAGACGGCCACAATCCCACAATAAACGCTACTCCTAGCATAATGGCTACAATATAAATCAGCAAAATGCTTAGCGTACGGTTCAGATATTTCAGCGATTCCATGTACTTTACGAGCGGTCGTAACAGGTAATAAAAAAATACGGACAGCATCATGGGTACGGTGATTACCGTAATCATCGTGACAAGCGGCTGAAAGATAAAGCTCACACGAGATAATAAATAGATATTAACCAAAATCAGGGCCAGTGCAATACTGAACCTTACAAATGAATTGCCTTTGAACAAAAATTTCCCCTCCATATCCTCATCTTCATATGTAATCTTATTTGTAGTCCTCTCTACTTATTTTACTATATATGATACCCCTTCATTCATGCTATTCTTTCTTGCTTTTGCTAAAAAAAGAAGAAGCCCTGACCTGCGGTCAAGGCTAATAAAAACAGTAAACAGTGCAAGGTAAACCCGGTGTTACACCAGCTTTGAATACATATGGCGCAGATAACGCCAGCGTACCAGTGCAAAGAATACAATCTGCATCGAGACAAATACCATAAATACGCGTAGGCTATGATCCAGAACCGAGAACTGCACTAGCTGATACAGCGCTGCAAAGGCAACTGAGCTGTGAATTAATGCAACCAGCAACGGCAGGAAAAACATCAGTACGAGCTGCCTTGTTACAATTTTGCGAAGCTCTAGACGGCTAAGTCCCATTTTACCAATCATGCGATATTGCGCCTCATCCCGCTCCAGATCAGCATATAGCCTGAAATACGTGAAGCTCGCTGCAAAGGTAAAGAATACAATACCAATCAACCCGCTTAGGATTAGAATAATCCCGTTGGTTTGTTTATTGTCCAGCCAGTCTACGACAAGAGAACCAAAATCGATATACCCTTGATCCGGGCGATCCTTCTCAATGAAATCCAGCAAATCAGGTGCAAAACTGCGCGTAGCCATCCAATCTTTGACTACAAAAAAGGTCGTCTGACTGGAGTAAAATTCACTATCCATCTCAATCTCCGCAATATAAGCTTCCCGAATCTTCTTATACATATCATCGGAGATAACGTAGATGCCGATCTCGCTATCAATTGGAATGACCAAATCGGTCGCCGGCGGCAGCATCTGCATCTGTGCATGCTGTTCACTCACATATAAATCAACGGTATATGGATAGCTGTCCTCTTTCATATCTAATAATTTTTTGCGAGCAGCAATATTGGGTGGTGTATTAAACGCAAGATCATCGCGATCCAGCACCCGTTCTTCATAGCCAAGCGCTTTGACCAGACGATTATACTCACTGAGTTTGATGATATAGTTGTTGTCGTTCTCATATAAATATTGGTAGCTTCCCTTCACATAAGGGACTTCATTGTCAACGAGCGTCTCTTCAATCTTTCGGATATGACGATCAACGACCGCTAAATCCGTATCTCCTGAATTCATATAAGTGAACGCGTATGGATTCGTCAGAGACGAGAGCCTCGGGTCCCCTATAGTCAGCATACTGCCGATGCCTGTGAAGGCCGATGCCGATATCACACTTACCATAAAGAACATAACCGCATTATCTTTCATCCGATAGGTAAGCTCGGACAGGAAGAGCAAATTGGTTTTGCGGAAAAACAATCCTTCATTCTTTTTGAGTGCACGAATGACATATACGCTAAGCTGCGTAAACAATAGATACGTTCCTGCAATGACACTCATGACGCTGCCAAACAGTAACGGGAACAGATACACCCCCCATGCGAAGATAAATACACCTGTATATCCTCCGCCAATCAGTACAACCGAGAGCACCGAGAGCCAGCGCGATGCTTTAGGTTCTGGCTTCGGTTTCTCCTCCGACTTCACGAGATCAATCAGCGTTCCTTTGCGAATCAGCAATGATGACGACAAAGCAATGACCACAAAGAGCATCAGAAACGCTCCAGCTGTCAGAATAATCCCCTTCAGTGGAAAATAAAATCTTAGACTGTTCTCTACGGCAAGCATGGAGCCGCAGATGAGCAAAACTAATTTACCAAATATCAGTCCAAGTCCGATCCCCGCCAGGATGGCAGCTATACCAATACACATATTTTCCATAAATAAGAGTCGATTCATCTGTTTGCGAGTCATACCGATGATGAGGAATATACCGAATTCCTTCTTGCGTGTCTTCAAGAATGAACCGACCGAATACAGCAAAAACAGGAAGGAAAATATGAAAATAATAATTTCAGCGATCATCAAACCCTGATTAGCAAGCACGGTCACGGTCTCGGAAGATCCCTTCAATCCATCCTTCAGATCGGGATGAAACAGAAGCAGGGCATAGATAAAAAAGATCATTACCGAAAACGTACTGCTCAGAAAATGAGCCAGATAAATCCGTTTATTCCGAACAACATTATTAATGGCGAACTGGCGAAAATTCATGTCCAGAGCCTCCCATCAGGGATAATACATTAATAATCTTCTGGTAGAAGGCTGCGCGGTTATCACCGTAATGAATCTCGTTATATAACTTGCCATCCTTAATGAACACCACTCGGCTGCAATAACTAGCAGCAACAGCATCATGGGTTACCAGTAGCATCGTCGCCTGATCCTCTCGATTGCGTCTTTCGAGAATCTCCATGACATCTTTGGCTGCCTTCGAATCCAGATTACCTGTCGGCTCATCCGCCAAAATCAGCTTGGGAGAATGAATTAATGCTCTGGCTATCGCTGTACGCTGCGCCTGCCCTCCCGAAATCTCATATGTTCGTTTGTTCAAAATCCCTTCAATGCCAAGCTTGCTGGCCAGCTCTGATACTCGGGCATTCATGTCCCGAACAGATACACCGTCTAAAGTTAAGGGCAGTACAATATTTTCTTTCACCGTTAGGGTATTAAGCAAGTTGAACGATTGAAAGACAAAGCCCAATTCTCTCCGCCGAAACAAGGCAAGCTGATCCGAGTTCAACTCGAACGGGTTCTGGCCTGCGATTCGTAATTCACCTGAAGTGGGATGATCAATGGTTGAAATCATGTTAAGCAGCGTTGTTTTTCCACTTCCTGACGGCCCCATGATGCCCACGAACTCTCCTTCCTGAATGCTGAGATCAATACCTGACAAAGCCTCGTATGAAACAACACCTTTATAGATTTTACTGATCTGTTGGACGGAACATATCTCCATACGTACAACTCCTTTAACGCTTAATGTCTTATCTTACTCTCTCTTATTCTTTTCTTCTTATCTAACCTTCTGACTACAGTCTACCCGATGTTTCCTATATTCTCCTATGGGTTAACCTTTCACCAACATGACAATATTGTAAGATTAAGCTCGCTTATGTATAGACAAGAAAAAGACGCCTTCCTCGCAGCAGAGCAAATAGGCGTCCTTTTCAACTCATCTTCTGTTCATGATTTCTTTCATTCAAACCGAAAATGTAATCCTCACCGTTGTCCCTTCACCATACACCGATTCAATCTCAATCTGATGATTCATGCGTGTCAGCACTTCTTTCGCAATATATAGCCCCATACCCGTAGATTCCTTGAAATGCCTTCCGTTCTCCCCGGTGAAAAAAGGTCTGAATACCCGGTTCAGGTCTGACTTGGGTATTCCAATGCCATGATCCTGAACTTCCAGCACAATCTGATGCTCGGATTCATACGCACGAAGGTGTACCTTCTGTTCACTGCCTGCGGCATATTTGATGGCATTGGATAAGAGCTGTACCAGCACAAATCGAATCCACTTCGCATCGGATTGTACCATCAGTGAAGCATCAATCTGCATCTCGGGATACACGTGGTTACGAATGAAGAATCGTTTCAGTTCATGAATCGCTTCTTCGCCTACCATTCGGAGTTCAACGGGTTCAACACTAAAGTCTTGCTCGAACGTATCCAGCCTTGCGACATAGAGGACGGTCTCCAGTCCCCTTCGCATCTGATCGGTCTCCTCACGAATGCTGCGAAATCGAGGATCGTCGTCCTCCTGCTCTTCCACTGTCAGTTCAATGACAGATAACGGTGTCTTCATCTGATGCACCCACTGATTCATAAATGTGAGATATTCCTGCTGTTTTTGTTCCAGCCGATTCAGATGTGCATGATATTTTCCGTACTGCGAATCCAGCAGCTTCTCCAGAGCGAGAGACAGTGGTACAGTTTCGTGCAGGGCAACCAATTCATCTAGCGAATTCACTGGCCGTGTCATGCGTTGGTAGAACGCTCGATGTGACATATAACGGTATACGAGATATCCCGCATACCAGAAGAATCCCAGCCCTACAGCATATAGAGCGGTTTTCCAATGATCGTATCCATCGTACCAGAACACGGCTACCACGGTCAGCATCATCACAAGCACCCAGCAAGTTAGAACAAGATGATCCCGGATAAACAGCCTCATAACGAGGAAGTCTCCATCCAGTTGTTGATCAGTCTGTATCCTGAACCTCTTACCGTCTCCAATGCATCGGTAATACCCAACTCGGCTAGACGTTTTCGTACACGGGTAATATTGACGCTCAGTGTGTTATCGTCCACAAACGAGTCGTCCCACAGCTTTTCCAGGATCGTTTCCCGACTGACTAGCTTGGGACTGCGGCGCATCAGCGTTTCGAGTAAAATCGTTTCCTTCTTGGTGAGCTGAACTTTCTGATCGCCGAGTTCGATCTCAAGTCGTTCTAAATACACCACGAGACCGTTCAGCTCGACCTTCCGTTCTTCATCCCGGGCTGCATAATCTCCATACACCCGGCGCAGCTGACTGCGAATCTTGGCGATAACAATCTCGTGTTCAAACGGTTTGGTAATATAATCATCCGCTCCGTTCTCGAGAGCCATAACCTGATCCATTTTGCCGCTTCTTGCGGAAATAAACAAAATCGGGCACGTGGATATCGTTCGAATCTGCCTACACCAATAAAACCCGTCATAACTTGGCAAGTTAATATCCAGTAATACAACATGTGGCTGAATCTGCTTGAACTGTTCTGTCACCTGCTCAAAATCCTCAACCAACACAGCACGGTCACCATAACGCTCAATATGTGATTTCAACAATCCCGCGATCTTGGGATCATCTTCGATAATCATAATGGTATACATGAAAGACTCTCTCCTCTAACCTGTTATGATGGCATACTCCTTGATTCCTTAGCCAAATCATAACACAGGATAGATCATCGGACATCGACTTGCTTGCGCCACTTTCGAATATCAGTGTTCAATTGCTTCACATCTCCGGTAGCTTGTTGTTCATCCGATAACTTGAATTGTTGCTTCAATGAAAGAATACGATACACACTTTCATCAATACGGGATTCCTTAATTTCACCTGACTTCACGGCACTGATTAGTGTATCGAATATCGTTTTTGCACTCTCGTAACTATGAGCCACTAACAAAATATCACTTCCTGCGTGCACGGTTGCGACAGCAGCTTCTTTTAAAGGAACATTTTTCGAGATCGCTCCCATACTCAGATCATCGGTAATGACTACCCCGTCATACTTGAGCTTTCCGCGCAGATGATCCCCGATGATCACATCCGATAAGGATGCGGGGTACTTCGAATCAAGTTGAGGAAATAAAATGTGGGCCACCATCACTGCCTCCACCTGTTCCTTTACAGCAGACTGAAACGGAATCCATTCTAGTTCTGCGAGCTGTTTCTCCGATTTGTTCACCACAGGTAAGTCCAGATGAGAATCTACAGATGTATCACCGTGACCTGGGAAATGTTTCACCACCGGAATCACTCCTTCACTACGTAGCCCTTTCATCTCGGCAATCCCCATACGTGTTACCAAATCTGGTGAAGTGCCGAATGAGCGATCCCCAATAACTGGGTTTTTCGGATTACTGTTAATGTCCAGCACTGGCGCAAAATCGACATTAAAACCGGCAAGCTTGATCTGTCTGGCTAGCAATGCCCCCATTTCCTCTGCAAGCTCAGAATCGTTAGTTTTGCCTACGATACGATTGGATGGAATCGACTCAACTGTGTCTGGCATACGATCCACCTTGCCGCCTTCTTGATCCACACTCATCAGGATCGGAACCGGATTTTGTTGATTCTCCTGTTTGATCGATTGTACAAAAGCAGCCGTCCCCTGAAGGGTTGTTACATTGTTGGCATAAAAAATAATGCCGCCGATCTTCTGGTTAGCAATCATTTGTTTCGTTTGATCATCCAGTGTTGTCCCTTGCACACCAGCCAGGATCATCTGACCTATCTTTTCTTCCAACGTTAGCTGCTGTAGCTGCTCCTGCACCAGATCTTTCTCTTTAGTCGTTTGAGCCTGAGGATCTTTGTGTCCTGTATCTTGAGACGGGGTTGCTTTATTCCCGGAAGGCGAAACGCTTGGACTTGTAGCTGATTCACCACGATGGCCTGTTGAGTTAGGTGGGTTTGATGCTTGTCCACATGCTGATAATATCAAGATGCTTACTGCGAGCAGACACAGTAACCGCATTAATGTGATCCTTCGGTGTGAGCGCAGTTTCGTATACTCGTTCAAGAGATGTTTTTCCTCCTTCTATTCGTCCGTTATGTAGGATATGGAGCTTGGTTCAGGCCTAACCTTACCATAAGGTGATTGATTTTCAAAATAGCTCTTCGATGTAAAATAACTCTTTCTTTTTGAAGTGAGGTATGGCATGAATTGGTGTTTAGAACGTGAACGGGCGCTAAAGAATGGGATGAGTGAAAAGTAGGGGCGAAATTTGATTTTTCTATTGTGAATTTTTCATATATTGAAATGTTCATTTATTAAGCAAGTAGTACTTGCATTGCATTTGGAAACCTTCCGAACTAATAACCGTGCTTTCCATTCAATAAAGTTAAATAAAGTTGAATAAAGTTCAACACACTTAAAAACCGCCTTGCGGCGGCTTTCGTCTTAATCCCGGTTTGAAAAATGAAGCAAGATAGAAAAATATCTATTATGAATTTTTCATATGGTGAAATTTTAACCTACTATTAATGTAATTTCGATAATACTTCATTGGAAAAAGGTATAATCTCTTCGTTACGTCCCTGCTTTACTTTAATCGGCCATTCCGGATCACTCAGTAACACACGTCCCAGAGCAATAAGATCAAATTCTCCTTGTTCCATCTTCTCATTCAGCGAATCGAGATGCGCATCTCCTGTCCCTTTCGCCTCAGCGGCTCGTTCAACGAACTCTGCCTCTAGCCCTACAGAACCAACCGAAATAGCAGGTTTACCTGTTATTTTTCGAGTCCAACCCGCAAGATTGAGGTCAGAACCTTCGAATTCCGGCAACCAGAAGCGACGAGTAGAACAGTGGAAAATATCTACACCAGCTGCACTGAGCGGTTCCAAAAATTGTTTTAGCTCCTCCGGCGATTCGACCAGCTTTGCCTCGTAACTGCCCATCTTCCATTGCGAGAAGCGCAGAACAATCGGAAAATCAGGGCCCACCGCAGCACGACAAGCTTCGATCACTTCGACCGCAAACTGTGTTCGGCGTACCAAATCTCCACCATACTTGTCCGTTCTGCGATTTGTCTGTGCCCAGAAAAATTGATCGATTAAATATCCATGCGCACCATGCAGCTCGATGCCATCGAATCCAATTCGTTTCGCATCCGCTGCTGCCTGAGCATAAGCCTGTACAAGCTCGTGAATCTCTTTTTCCGTTAAAGGTTCATATGCAGCTTCACCTGCCATACTGATTCCCGATGGACTAACGGGCTGAGCACTTACATTAGGTAGATCCCCAGAGCGCCGTGCGGTGCCGACATGCCAGAGTTGAGGCATTATTTTCCCACCAACATTATGGACAGCCTTGACCACATTCGCCCAACCTTGCAGTGCTTCCTCACCATAGAAAAGTGGAATGCTTTCACCACTTACTGAGGACGGATGGTTTATACCTGTGCCCTCTGTAATGATAAGTCCCACGCCCCCAGCCACTCTGCGGCGGTAATAGTCGGCTACATCGGGTCCAGGAATACCGTTCGGTGAGAATCCACGCGTCATCGGTGCCATAACAATTCGATTGGGCAAGGTAAGTTTTTCGGATGTGAATGGTTTAAATAAAGATGAAGGTACGTTCATGATTTAGTCTCCTTTGCAATGGAAATGATATATTTCGCACTTACCTTGGCTCTGACATACTGCAATGAATCTACATATGCCATACGTCTGTGGACTGTCATGAATAGTTCTCTTTATTTATTTTATAGATTCTCTTTTTTATTTTCAAACAAAATTCTCACATAATGGAAGGCAAAAAAAAAAGAACAGCTTCGAAAGAGGCGCTATCCGTTGACCTCGACGTTGCAGACTGCTCTCCGCAATGAACATCATCAGCACCTCGCCCAGTCACCAATAATGTGGATGCAGCATAATATATAATCCATAATCTTCCTTTTACTTTAATTTGAATTCACCGGAATGTCGGCCCGATTCACGCGTAATAGTTTTCCAGAAGAAGGAGACAGGACATCCGGGTCAGTACCCAGTCCAAAATAAAAATCACCATCCAGCTCCTCAAATGACTTGGCATAGGTATCCTGTGTAAAGCGCAAAATTTCGTCCCACGTTATCAAATCATTCGTTTGATATACTCTGTTCAAGTAGACATTGGCCTGCTTTCGAGTATACGTTAACACGTAGACCTTATCATCACGAACGAGCAGATCTGTTGGCAACGCATTAGAGTCCGTCAGATTGACACGTCTTACCTGGTTAATATCCGTCATGACATTTAATGATTTGGGTAACAATTGACTATCATTAAAGACACCGCCCGCAATATAGACGAGTTTATTGTTAAAATTAATGTTTTTTCCTATTTTGTTATAAGGTACCGTTCCTTGCTGGTAAGTTAACCCTGGTAACATTTTACTTCCATATATGATCACATCTCTCTTTTCCAGACGCTCATTGATTTCAAGCAGATTCGTCTTGTCATTCCAAATATTATTGGCAGGATACATCATAGCAGACGCATATAATTTCCCGTTGATCTGAAACAGCGTGTACGCTCTGAACCCCATGGAGTTGATTGTGCCAAAGAGCTGCCAGGTCTCTCCGTCATTAAGCGAGATTAGAACGGTTGGTTTGGTTTCCGTACCCAGTGCGGCGAACAGTTTACCTTGATAATATGCAAGATCATAGACATGCACACCCTTTGGCAGGTTGCGATACTTGATCCACTCATCCCCATCCAGTCGATAAAAATTCCCCCATTCCCAGCTCTCACCATCAGAATCATGACCGGGGATATACAGTTTTCCATTTAATACTTTATAAATATCAATCTGTTCTTCATCCACATACATCCTTGTCGAAGGTATTACGCTCGGGCTACTATTCGTAACCGCCTGCGTCTGAAATTGAGCATTCACTGTATCAAAATAGATGACTGGAATGGGGCCTGCATTCTGCGCTGGTCCCATATTGCTGCTATTGCCATGACCTAGATAAATCTTACCGTTGTAGAGTTGCATGTCCCAGACATTGTTGGCGTAAGCTGACTTGTTAAACGGTCTCCCCAACAATTCCAGTTTGCTTGTCACATCAACGGATTGAATCGGGGCATTCGACACCTGAACATCCCCTCGCTCCGTAGTTACGGGCCTTGTTGACGGGGTGTTCGCCTTGGGTTTGGAGTTCCCCATGAGCATCCATCCTGCTCCGGCGACTAGGGCCAGCACAATGGCTGTCCATGTTGCTTTCCTCTGCATGTCCGCTTCCTCCTTTAAAATGATTAATTTAATACATCTAGAAACGATACATTTTGTATCTTTTTATAGTATGTAAACGGTGCAATCACTGCAACAAATTTCGCCCTTTTTAGCAAAAAAAAGTAGACACTCCGTTCCAAAGACGTGTGAGTTCCAGTAAACGATTTCCACCGTTTGACTCATATACCAGATGTGTTTTATGCTATGAAATGATATGTTATAAATTGGAATTTTAAACCACTTCGAAAAATGATACATAAGGGAGATGAATCATGGTAACTCATGAAGAAAAAGTGTTATCCAAACCTCAAATCACCTATGAGCTACCGTTATCCAAAGTCGTTCAAGCAATTAAAAGTAATCATAAAATAGAAAAATGTTGGCCAGTAATACAGCAGTTTCTCACCCACTGCACATCAGCAAAAGTAGACTGCCCCGAGAGAATCGACCTGATCATACACGGACATAAGGATCGAGACGTGAGCAAGCTGTTGCAAGCAGCAACGAAAGCTTTCGGTACATGTGAAACTCATTTCGATGGAAGCTTCGATCTAAGCCGTTGGCAGTTGCCTCAATCCGATTTAAATCAAGCCATTCAATTCATGATTGAACATCAACCTTATCCGACGGCAGTTAGGCCTTACATTCAATTAAGAATAATTTATCGATTTTGTTTTATCGATCCTGCATCACAACATGAACTGGACGACCAAACGAATACATCACTCCTTGCCGTGTTTCTGCAAAAAAACAGCAGCGTAATGCCCGAATTCTGGTTCCCTTTTGAACAGATTGAAGATTTAAAAAGCTATTTATCAACGGTGGCCCCGTATCTCCCTTTTAAAAAGATGGATACCAAAGCATTTCGCCTCGTTTCACCAAACAAAAAAGGGACTGGCAACATAAGAAGAAAACTTGATTTGGATGGATTTCGGATTTGAACTAAAGACAGATATACAAATGAGAGCTAGAAGCAGATATATAAGTCGGTTTTCAAAGTATCATGGATAATTTGTACAAAAAAAAACGAGCTTCTCGTCCAATGACAAGAGGCTCGTTCCAGTGTTTTCTTTTGGAAGAAACTTAGATCAACAGTTCATTAATAGAAAGTGTGCGCTCTTTGGACAGATCGCGGTATTGTTCTGACTCCACTCGAATTAGCGGTTTGAAAATGTCGGATGCATTGTTCATGACAATAACACCCTTCTCTCCATTGCTAAGGAGCACTTGTTTGCCAATAAAGTTAGGCAGCAGATGTTGCATTAGCGCCTGAACGACCTTCTCATTTAATTTACCGAATCCCATGGCATAGATATCCCTAAGATTATTGATCAGATTTGGATTACTTGCTCCGTGTTTACCGGATCGCATACCAATATAAATATCCGCTACAGATACAATTTGAGTGTATGGATGAATCTCACCTTTTCCGATCTGCATTGGATACCCTGAGCCATCTTCCCGTTCATGATGCTGCAACGCAACCAGGGCAGTGACCTCATCCGTCATCGAATTTTTAATAATTTCGTGCCCGTAGATGGTATGACGTTGCAATTCAAGCTGTTCTTCTTCCGTCAATGGCTCTGTTTTATTCCGAATGCGGAGCGAAACTTTACACTTGCCGATATCGTGTAAGTAACCTCCACGGCTAATCTTATAACATTCTTTCTGAGAATAGCCAAGCCAGCTTGCAATGTAGAATGATAATAAACCTACCTGAATGGAATGGGTGTAGTTATTCACATCATCCCGTTCCAGCATCATCAGGAGATGCACAACATCCTTTTGATCATCAAGACCTTCAACCATAGGCTGCAAGGCATCATCAACCATGGTCGCATTAAACTTGCCTACAGTTAGAGCTTCTAGAAATGCATTTTGATAATTATGTACAGTTTGAAGGAGTTGAGATTTCATCTCTTCTTCAGGACGTTGTTCTTTATGATCTGCACTGCTTGATTCCGATGCATGTTTTAACGAAGCTGCAAAAAACTCCGCTTCTGTAATACCTTCTTCACGCAATTCAATCTCTACGTAATCTACCCGATGCTGCATGAGCAAGGCGATATCCTCGCTTCGAATGACAGTCCCCTTTCCGAGAATGTGCAGCCCTGCATCACTAAACGTATCCGCTGTTAAACGGTCCCCGTCTTGCAGGTTCATAATATGGATTCTCAATCGGAACTCCCCCTGGACAAATGATTATAGTTAATAGCTCCCGGATGGAACGGGGCCAAGACATACCTATACTTTATATCGTTTCAATTCTACTTTTTCTACATAGTCCAAATGACCTTAATGATTTAGATGAAAATGAACATCTAAGACTTTATTCTCATAATAAAATCAGGATTATCCCGATTAAAATTTCATAGTTATGAGTTTACTAGTACATTTACGCATTCTATTCAAAAGAATAAACTCTCCGAATTCCACAAAAAAAGGAAGACCAAAATTATATTTGGACTTCCTGCTCACATAATTCGCTATAATTTAATGGATTCCAGGCTTGCGCCTTTCGCAAAAAAGCGCTCAATGCGCTTCTCCACCGATGGATCGGGAATTAGCGGCGGGGCCTGATGTGGTTTCACTCGTGCGTCAATGATGAGCTGATCACAACCCCAGTGCTTGTGATGATAACCACTATTCACTCCATACATATCATGAGACGGATTACTCCGCGTAAACGTAGCCCATAAGAAATTGCTGAGATTCGCACTCAAGAACGAGCTGTCATCGCACACAATGATCATTGGACAAGTTTCCAATCCTCCACGCTCTTGCAGGAGATCTGTAAACTCGTTCATCTCCCGAGCCGTATCTTCATAATTGGTGAAGGCAGACGTCTGAATTGAAACCATCCCCGGCATGATCAGTTGAGGATTGTCATAACCTCGAATATTCTTCAACGCTTCAGGTACTTCCTTGCACAGCTCACGGATCTTGTCTCCATATGCCGCCATAACGACCTTGCTGCCGCTGTTCAGTCCTGTACCCGAGTAATCCAGGGTGTCCATCGTGGTATGGGTATGAAAATGAATATCTCTCTGCATGTCCATACGCTCCAGCATATAGGTGAGAAACTCTACTTCCTTGTGAGTATCTAGTGGTTGCTTGTCCTCCGCCGTGATGAACAAATATTTCGCCAAGCTAAGTTGACCCGTACCTAAGATTCGGTTAGCAATGGTCAGTAGCTCCGTTGGTTTCTTCACATCGGTATAAGGTGTATAACGCTCACTGCCAATGGCGAATAACAACGGATGAACCCCTGCAGCATCCACGGCGTGCACTTCTTTCACTCCGGGAATCTCCTGCTTGATGGCATCTCCCGTAATCTCATGAATGAGATCACCAAATGCGGTATCCTCTTGCGGCGGACGTCCTACAACGGTAAACGGCCAGATCGCATTCGGTTTAGCATATACTTTATGCACACGCATAAGCGGGAATTCATGCGTCAGGCTATAATAACCCAGATGATCTCCAAACGGGCCTTCGGGCTTCGTTTCCCCAGGATAAATCTCACCCGTAATGACAAAATCCGCGTCATTGCTGATGCAATAGCCATCCTTATAACTGTAACGGAAACGGCGTCCAGCAAGTAGCCCCGCAAAGGTCATCTCACTCATGCCTTCTGGTAGCGGCATCACGGCAGACAATGTATGGGAAGGTGGACCGCCGATGAAAATACTGACCTTCAATGGCTCTCCTTTTTTCACTGCTTTTGCCTGATGGATTCCGATTCCACGATGAATTTGATAGTGCATGCCAATCTCTTTGTTCATCTCATACTCATTGCCGCTGAGTTGTACACGATACATCCCCAGATTGGAATTCATAATGCCCGGCTTGTCCGGGTCTTCGGTATACACTTGCGGCAAAGTGACAAACGCTCCTCCATCCATTGGCCAGTGTTTAAT
>JAFWEX010000038.1 GCA_017512705.1 Paenibacillus sp. | reverse complement strand
TATCATATGCGCCAAGAGGTGCGAAGAAGAGGGCGAAAGCCCTCTTTCTTTCATAAAGTATTAAAAATGGGTTGTGACGAGCCTGATGATGTACCTGAAGTTTGTTAACGGGAAGGCTTCGCTGCTGCGGGGTCTTTTTTTGATAAGCATAGAGCATTTGACATGGCAGGAGGGGGGATGGAATGAACGTCAAGGAAGAAGCGGAAGACGCTGTCCATGCTTATAAGAAGCTTAGTTCGGAAGAACGGATTATGCGGTTGAAGCAAGTGGGTATTGAAGTGTTATCTACGAAAGATCAGCGCAGGCGAGAACCTGGGCTGCGTATACGCTATGATGTTGATATCAGTTGTCTTCAAGCGATTCGGATCAGGAGTAGGGACACAAGCGGTATGGGGGCGAGGCAGGAAAGAGAGCTGGATCGTGAAGCAGCTTCATCGGTGTATAGACGTGTAGAGCGTCTTGCGATCAAAACCCTATACACATTGGGGCTGAATCATGGAGTGGTTCGGTTGGAAGCTTCGGGTAATGGCGGATGTGCCGTCATTTCGGTTGATCCAAGTCCTTGGAAAGGTGTAACAGATCTTGCTGCACTTTACAGGGAGAGCTGGAACCAGCATCAGGCATTATTGAATCAGGAGAGGCAAGCGAAGCGAATTCCTGTACTGGGCATGGACCCCGAGTTTCTGTTAGTCCAGATGCCCGAGTCCAAAATTGTACCTGCCTCCAGGTTTCTCGAACGTACGGGTGTTGCGGGTTGTGATTCCGTTACGATTGGCGGCAGACGTGTGTACCCTGTTGCCGAGCTGCGTCCTGCTCCGAGCACGGAACCGCGTGAGTTATTGTCTCATCTGATGCGGGCCTTCGCTGTAGCTTCTCGGAGCATAAGTGACCCGTCCCTGATCTGGCAGGCGGGCGGCATGCCCCAGCGAGGACTGCCGCTGGGCGGGCATATTCATTTGAGTGGTATACAACTGACTGGTGGATTGCTTCGTGCACTGGATAATTATTTGGCACTGCCCTTGGCGGTGCTTCAGGACCCGCGTGGATCAGGCAGACGCCCAAGGTATGGAACCCTGGGGGATTTTCGCCTGAAATCCTACGGTGGATTCGAATATCGAACCTTGCCGAGTTTTCTCGTTTCTCCGGTTGTGGCCAAAGGTGTCGTTGCTCTTGCAGGGCTGATTGCCAGCAGCTATGATCAGTTAATGCAGCGCCCTCTATCGGAAACAAAGGTTCATACTGCATTTTATGAGGGACAGCGAGAGGTCATGATGGCGTATATCCCCTCATTGATGGAAGAACTGAAGAAATTAAGCGGATACGCACGTTATGAACGCTACGCGAATCCACTGATACGACAGTTCCAACTGGGGCATACCTGGGATGAGAGCAGGGATATCCGCAAACTTTGGAATATTCGGCCAGGCTCATGAAGAAGCGGCATTTTTTTGTTATAATGAGAAATATGAATTTTGAATACGTTACGATACGGAAGATATGAAGCAGTTAATCCCTTAAAGGAACAGGGCGAATAGCCCAAACATAAGGCGGAGGTGCGTTCTTGGTACCTGACCGCCTTATTGCCTTCCAAGGATACTTCTTCCTGACATCATAGGAACGGACGGTGGATAGATATCATGGCTCAGTACACGCCAATGATTCAACAATATTTGCAAGTGAAAGCCCAAGCACAAGATGCGTTTCTTTTTTTCAGACTAGGTGATTTCTACGAAATGTTTTTCGATGATGCCATTAATGCTGCAAGGGAACTGGAGATCACGTTAACCGCACGCAACGGGGGGACGGACGACAAGATTCCAATGTGCGGTGTGCCCTATCATTCGGCTGAAAATTACATACAGCGTCTGATTGAGAAAGGGTACAAAGTAGCCATCTGTGAACAGATGGAAGATCCGAGCGTAACCAAAGGCATGGTCCACCGAGAGATCGTTCGTGTAGTCACTCCCGGAACGGTGATGGAAGGTAAAACGCTGGGAGACAAGTCCAACAATTACATGGTCTGTCTGACGGGGAATCAGAATACGCTCGCTCTTGCCGCGTGTGACCTCTCTACGGGAGAACTCTACGTAACATCTGTTCCCTATTCCAAAGAGTGGCTCAAAGACGAGATTGGCATCTATGATCCGTCTGAATTTGTGGGAGACGCAGCTCTGCTGGAGCTTGTAGAATCCGAATCATCTCCGATTGGGCGGCCAGTCGTCTATACCGCTTGGAACAAAAGCAAGGAAGACCTTGTGCGTCAGCAGTTTGGCGAATCGGTATGGGCAAGATTGGAGCCCGAACGTCAGGCATGTGTTGCCCGCCTATTTTCGTACCTGAGTGAGACACAGAAGCGCTCGCTGGGACAGTTGACGCAAATTTCTACGTATGAGCCGGACCATTATATGATTCTGGATCCATTTACACGGCGTAATCTGGAACTAGTTGAAACGGTGCGCGAGCGTTCCAAGAAAGGTTCACTGCTGTGGCTATTGGATCGTACGGAGACGTCTATGGGTGCCCGTATGATGCGGCGCTGGGTGGATAAACCTCTTTTGCAAAAAGGAAAGATCAATGAACGCCTGGAAGCGGTAGATACTCTCTATAACCAGTTTATTCTGCGTGAGGATCTGCGGTCTGAGTTAAAAGACATCTATGATCTAGAGCGTCTGGTAGGACGGATTGCTTTTGGTAATGCGAATGGTCGGGATCTGAACGCACTTAAATCGTCACTGGACAAAATTCCGAGTCTGCGGCAACATTGTGCAAGTTCCTCTTCGTCAACCCTTCAACATATCGCTGAAACGATGGATGAATGCACTGATCTACGAGATGCCATTGGACAGGCTATCGTGGATGAACCTCCTGTATCAGTTAGAGAAGGCGGACTTATCCGTGAGGGATACCACGCGAGACTGGATGAACTGCGTGAGGCTTCGGTAAACGGTAAGCAGTGGATTGCCGAGTTGGAAGCAAGAGAACGTGAAGCTACGGGGATTCGCTCGCTGAAAATCGGATACAACAAAGTGTTCGGTTATTATATTGAAATTACCAAATCCAATCTGGCTTCACTGCCTGAAGGACGGTATGAGCGCAAACAAACCCTTGCTAATGCCGAACGTTATATTACACCTGAATTGAAAGAGAAGGAGACACTGATTCTTGAAGCTCAGGACAAAATGGTGGATATCGAGTACAGCCTCTTTGCAGAGCTACGTGATCGTCTGAATCAGGAGATTGCAAGGCTGCAGAAGCTCGCTGAGCAGGTGGCCGAGATTGATGTATATCAATCGTTTGCGGTAATTAGCGCAGAGCGTAATTTTGTACGTCCCGTCCTGACAGATGGATATAACCTGGTCGTAGAGCAAGGACGTCATCCAGTCGTGGAGGCTGTTATGCGGGATGGGGCTTTTATTGCAAACCAGACTGCGATGACCGAGGAAGAGGCGCGTATTCTGCTGATTACCGGGCCGAATATGGCGGGGAAAAGTACGTATATGAGACAAGTTGCGCTCATCTCCATTTTGGCACAGATTGGTTGTTTTGTGCCTGCAAGTCAAGCGGAAGTGCCTATTATGGATCGGATTTTTACACGGATCGGTGCTGCGGACGATCTCATTGGTGGACAGAGTACATTTATGGTGGAGATGGCAGATATTCAGGTTATGACCGAAAAAGCAACGCCGCGCAGTCTCATCATTATTGATGAGCTGGGTCGTGGAACTTCCACCAGTGAAGGTATGGCGATTGCACAGTCGGTGATTGAGTATGTACATGATGTGATTGGATGTAAAGCGCTCGTATCTACACATTTCCATGAGCTGGCTCATCTGGAGGAAAGTTTGGACAAGCTGGCTAACTATTCTATGGCAGTTCAGGAGAGCGGGGACAAGGTGAACTTCCTGCGTAAGTTAATTGCGGGAGCGGCAAGCAGTAGTTATGGCATCTATTGTGCTCGGCTTGCGGGTCTGCCTGACAGTATCATTGAACGTGCGAATGGACTTTTGCATGGCTTTGAACAAGCGGCATCACAGGTGGCTGTCGGCAGTGAATTTGTGCCTGATAGCAGATCCTTGTCCGGACAGCAGTCATCGATGGAGAAGAGTGACTTCATGTCGTCTGCTTCTGAGGAGGATCCAGTAGTTCGAGAACAACCTAAGAATGAACGAGTTATGGGTATAGAGACGACAAAACAAGCTGGGGTGTCGACTTCTCAGGACAACGTACCAGAACACGTCAACGGCAGTGACAAGTACACTACGTATAATCATCATAATGACAGCCAGCCTGAGGTTGTACAACTCTCGATATTCGATGATGAAGAACCGAAAGATAATCACCCTTCACGAACGGTTGTCGTGGAGGATAAACCTGCCCGTGAATTGATTCGACATATGAAAGAGATCGATGTGATGAATATGACGCCTTTGCAGGCGATGCAAATATTAAATGATCTTAAACTGAAAGCACAGCAATTATCCTGAGTAACGGAGAGGAGGAGAATCTGTGGCGAACATTCATGTGCTTGATGAACATATTGCCAACCAGATCGCAGCGGGTGAGGTGGTTGAGCGGCCTGCATCCGTCGTGAAAGAGCTGCTTGAAAATGCAGTGGATGCGGGAGCCTCGAAAATTGAAGTTGCTGTGGAGGAAGGTGGTCTGCTTCGTATCCGGGTAAAGGATAATGGCTCAGGCATCGATCCGGATGATCTCGAAACAGCTTTCTACCGTCATGCAACCAGCAAAATAGCCCATGGCCGGGATCTGTTTCAGATCACCAGTCTCGGGTTCCGCGGTGAGGCACTGCCCAGTATTGCAGCTGTCTCTAAGGTTGAAGTGCTCACAGCTAGTGGAGACGACGGACGAGGACGACGTATCGTTATTGAAGGGGGCAAGCTCTGTGCGCACGAAGATGCCACATCACCACAAGGAACGGAGTTTGTGGTGAAGGAGTTATTCTACAATACGCCTGCGGGATTAAAATATATGAAAACCATCCAAACCGAGCTGGGGCATATCTCGGATGTGTTATATCGTATGGCAATGTCGCATCCGCATATTTCGTTCACTCTTCGTCACAATGAAAATACTTTGCTGCAGACGCTGGGGAATGGAGACCTATTACAAGTGGTTGCAGCAATTTATGGGACGAGTGCAGCCAAAGCGATGTTGCCCATTCAGGGGGAAAACCTGGATTACAAGCTGAGCGGTCTGATTAGTCTCCCTGAGTGGACACGTGCGAATCGTGCGGGAATGTCTACGATTGTGAATGGTCGGTACATTCGTAACTACGGTCTGAACCAGGCGATTTTGAAAGCTTATCATACGCTGCTGCCTATTAATCGATTCCCCCTTGTGGTCGTGAAACTTGATATGCATCCCTCGCTTGTGGACGTGAACGTACATCCGGCGAAACTGGAAGTTCGGTTCAGTAAAGAGGCGGAGCTGTATGAGTTTGTGGAAAACACATTGCGTGGTATTTTACGGCAGGAAGTGTTAATTCCACAAGTACGGAAGCAGCAAATCAGACGAGGAGATGACAGTTCATTTATCCAGGAACAATTTTTGTTCCCGCGTGGACCGTTGAAAGAGCAAGACGCAGGTGAAGGATATGGTCAACAAGGCCCTCTTGGTAAAGAACGGAAAGAAATGAAAGAGGCCAAAGAGACGAAAGGGACTCAATTTCTCCAAGCGGGCTCTTCTTCTTCATCTTTCTCATCCCCATCCTCTGGAGCCATAGAAGACGAGCATTCGGATCTGGATGCACCTGCGGAGTTGGATACAGGAACAGGCGCAGGTACAGGTCATGGAAAAATGGACACAGCATCAGAGCAGATGGCTTCTGATTCGGTGCAAACGCCTCCTCTGCCCGAAGCACCGCCAGAATCCGTTCCGGTATATGGACCAACTGATCTATTGAGTGATGCTCAGTTGAGCAGAACCAACCATGCTGGGAAAAATGGGACAGAAACATATCAATCAGCTTCATACAATTCTCCAGTTAGTGAAAGCCGTACGGCATACTCTTCAGGCACATTGCAAAGAGCAGAACGAAGCTGGAAACAGGCATCCATGCCTGACTCATCCAAATTGGCCGCTGCAATCCAATCGGATGCTTCAATGCCTGCATTCCCTGAACTTAGTCTGATTGGTCAGCATCACGGAACGTACCTGATTGCACAGAACGATGAAGGTTTATATTTAATAGATCAACATGCTGCACATGAGCGAGTGAACTACGAATCCTTTTTCGAGAAATTCGGCAATCCGACTCAGGCTTCACAGGAGTTACTGCTACCTATTACGCTTGAATTCACACCTTCAGAGGCTGAGAAGCTGAAAGCAAGACTTACTTGGTTCGAACAGGCCGGGGTCTATCTGGAGCATTTTGGTGGACAGACCTTCCGCGTTCGTTCTCATCCATACTGGTTCCCCAAAGGTGAAGAAAAGGACATTATCGAAGAGATGTCGGAATGGGTTCTCAGCGAACGCAGCATTGATGTGGCCAAGTTGCGTGAAGCTGCTTCGATTATGTGTTCCTGCAAAGCTTCGATTAAAGCGAATCAGAAACTTACGGATCAAGAGGCTGAAGTGTTGATACAGCGTCTGGGTTCATGCCGGCAGCCTTATACGTGTCCACATGGGCGGCCGATTGTAATTTCATTTTCAACATATGATCTGGAGAAATTATTTAAACGAGTGATGTAGTATTTTTAGGGGGATATTATGTATATAACAACGGGTGACAAGGAGGCAGCTTCTCTGGTAGATCGTGCACGCGCGCTTGCTGCAGAGACTGGGGGCACCTATGTACCGCGAAACAGAACGTCACTGCCAAATTTACTAGAGAAATATAGGATTCAGGAGATTCTGATAGTTTTAAAAGGGAGAGCGCGTTTGTTCCGGAAGGATGAGTCGGAGCTTGAATTTCATCCGAGTATGGGGTTTGTGCGCGCTAAGCGTGTGTTAAGGGGAGAGGCAGATCCGATGCTGGAAGCGGGTGCTGTACTGAAAGGTGATACGGTTGTGGACTGTACGGCAGGATTAGGATCGGATTCACTTGTGTTTGCCGTTGCAACAGCTGCTCAAGGACGTGTTATTGCATGTGAAAGCTCTGAAGCGCTCTATACACTTCTGCTCGATGGTATGTCACATTATGAGAGTAACGAGCCTTCGATTGATGAGGCATTCCGACGGATTGAACTGCGGAATATGGATCATTTGGAGCTGCTGCGCTCCTTACCTGACCGTAGCTGTGATACGGTATATTTTGATCCGATGTTTCGTGAGCCGATGATGGATTCGAGTGCAATCCGACCTTTACGCAACTACGCTAATGCTCATGCATTGGCAGAAGAGAGTATTATAGAGGCGAGAAGAGTCGCCCGCAAGCGAGTGGTTATGAAAGAAAAACGCGGCAGCGCAGAGTTTGACAGACTTGGATTCCAAGTGCTGGATCGGGCCAATGCAAAAACGTTGTACGGAGTGATTAATGTTGAGATCGGAAGTTAATGCAAAACCACAGCTACTGGTCCTGGTCGGACCGACAGCTGTAGGTAAAACGAGATTAAGCATCGAGCTGGCACAAGCGTTCAACTGTGAAGTGATCTCTGGAGATTCCATGCAGGTTTATCGTCAGATGGACATCGGAACCGCCAAAATCTCACCCGAAGAAATGAAGGGTGTGCCCCATCATCTTATTGACATTCATGAACCTGAATATCCGTATTCCGTTGCCGAGTTCCAGGAGAGCTGTACCCATTTGATCCCGGAGATCCATAATCGTGGCAGGTTACCTTTTATCGTGGGGGGGACGGGTCTATACGTGGAGTCGGTCTGTTACGGATTTCAATTCTCAGACAGCGGATCGGATGAAGCATTCAGAGAAGAACAGTTCCAATATGCTGAGCAACATGGGGCTCAGGCTCTTCATAATCGTCTAAGAGAAATTGACCCAGTGAGTGCGGATCGTCTACATCCGAATGATCAGCGACGTATTGTACGTGCACTCGAAATCTTCCATCTAACAGGAGAAAAATGGTCGGAGCAGCTAGCTGTGCAGAAAAAAGAGTCTCCATACGATCTGCTTATTGTAGGTCTGACGATGGACCGCCAAAAGTTATATGCACGAGTCGAAGAGCGCATTGATCTTATGATCGAGCAAGGGCTGGTAGATGAGGTGAAAGCACTACTTGAAAGAGGAGTCTCTCGGGGGCACATCTCTATGCAGGGCTTGGGGTATAAGGAAATTGCTGCGTATTTGCAGGGTGAAGTCAGTTGGGAGGCTGCGGTGGAGTGGCTAAAAAGAGACACACGCCGGTTTGCCAAACGTCAACTGTCCTGGTTCCGTCACATGAAGGATATTCAGTGGTTGGATGTGACGGATACTGAAAATTTCGAAGGTCATTATCAACAAGTAAGCGAATGGATTACATCTAAATTTAACTGAATAAGGTTAGATGAAACCCTCTATCTTCTCAACGAAAAGATAGAGGGTTTGTTGTTGGGTAATAATAACTAGATGTAAAAAAGTGAAATAAGTCTCCGGTCTGATTCAAAAAGATTGTTTCAGGATAAAATTTAAGTGATAATCCTTTAAAATATATATTTTGAGAGTAACTAGAGAAGGAGAGTTCCAAACAGTGAATGCTAATATAGCAAGATGATCCATCCTTATTGCTTCATAGGTTAAGTTTTTTTTGGAAGAATATTCTACTTGATTTATGTGATATGACTAGGTTATGTTACATGAAACTTGTGAGAGTTTGCTTGGCTACCTGTGCTTTTCGTAGAATTTGTTCCTCTTTTGCAAATTTGAAAGGCAGTGTATAATGTATGAGTCTCCTGCTTCAAAAGCCTCTCTGGTAAGGATGGCTAAACAGGGACATGGGGTTTTTGTGGATTATATGAAACTGTTCATGATATAATAGCACGAAAGCTACTCAGCGATATTGAATATGACTTAAACTATGAATTCAAATGAACCAATGGGGGTACGGCTAATGAACAAGTCCATTAACATCCAAGATACGTTCTTGAACCAACTGCGGAAAGAAAACATTCCGGCTACGGTCTATTTGACTAATGGCTTTCAAATCCGTGGTACAATCAAGGCTTTTGACAATTTTACGATCGTCATTGATAGCGACGGACGCCAGCAAATGGTCTACAAGCACGCTATCTCCACGTTCACGCCGCAACGCAGCGTATCGCTGATGCAGCAAGACAACGGCGGCGAAGCTTAAAAAATCCGAAACCTTTTCATCAAACATTTCGTCTACATGTATAGGTATTGAAACAGAGCAACCTAATAAGGGTTGTTCTTTTCATTCCGGGCAAATTAGGTTTTTATAAGTTGTACTAACCAGAGAAATAGAAAACATGCAACTGAAAGGGAGTCAGGAGGTAACATGCCAAACGATCCGTTATCCAGGTCTAATAACCGCAACACCAATAACAAATCCAACCAAAAAGGGAAACCCAAGAAATCTAAAAAGAAAAAAATTACGGGGAAACGCGTTGGATGGACTTTGTTTTTCACTATGGCAGTGGCCATATTCTGTGCGCTGGGCGGATATTTGTTTATCTTAATTAGCGGCGAACGTCTGCTCACAGCCAACATGGATAAAACGACAATTAATGAGACATCCAAAGTATATGACCGTAACAACAATATTATGGGTGAGCTGTCCATTCAAAAACTGGAACCCGTGGAATCCGATGATATTCCAGAACTGGTCAAGGAAGCATTTATTGCAACTGAGGATAAACGTTTCTACGAACATCAGGGCGTGGATATCTGGGCCATAGGTCGTGCGGCCGTGAAAGATATTATGGCTCGTTCTATGGTAGAGGGTGGCAGTACGTTAACCCAACAATTGGCCAAAAATATGTTTCTATCACGTGATAAAACGTTCTTCCGAAAAGCGACCGAAGTATCGATTGCGATGGCGCTGGAACGTAAATTTTCTAAGGATGAAATCTTGACGATGTATCTGAATCGAATTTTCTTTGGTCACCAACGTTATGGGATCAAGGCTGCATCGGAGTTTTACTTTGGGAAGAAAGATTTGAATGATCTGGAGTTATGGGAGATTGCTACACTGGCAGCTATGCCTAAAGGACCGTCGGCATACAACCCGCTCAGCAATCCGAATGATTCGAAAGCACGTCGCGCAGTTGTTCTGCAATTAATGTATGATCAAGGTTACATTAGTGAAGCGGATATGAACAAAGCGAAAGCGGTAGATTACAAATATACCCCGCCGAAGAAAGAGCGAAAATATCAAGCCTTCATCGATCATGTTTTACGTGAAGCGGAACGTGTAACAGGCATGACAGAAGACGATCTTAACATTGGTGGATACAAAATTTATACAACGATGGATGCACAGGCTCAAACCGCTATGGAGAATGCGTTCGCGGATGACAGTCTGTTTGAAGCGAGCAGCGGAGAACAGCAGGTTCAGGGTTCAATGGTCATTATGAATCATGAGAATGGCAGTCTTGTTGCCTTGCTCGGCGGCCGTGATTACCAAACCAAAGGGTACAGCCGTGTTACGCAGAGCCGTAGACAACCAGGTTCAGCGTTCAAGCCGATTGTATCTTTTGCTCCTGCGCTTGAGAGTGGGAAGTTCAACGCGAACTCACAGCTCAGTAATGAAAAGCAATGTTTTGGTGACTATTGTCCAGGTAACTTGCATGGCTACTCATCCACAATCAGTATGACCGATGCGATTACCAAGTCGGAAAATATTCCGGCGGTGTGGTTGCTGGATCAAATCGGAGTGAATACAGGTTATAACTTTGCGAAAAATGTAGGCATTCAGATGACTGAACAGGATAAAAACCTGGCCATCGCACTTGGAGGGCTGAGCAAAGGTACGAACACACTTGAAATGGCTCAGGCGTTCAGCGCATTCGCTAATCTAGGTGAGTACCGACAGGCTTACTCTATCAAAGAGATTAAGGATAGTTCGGGTAAAACGATCTATAAACATGATAAATCTGACACTAAACGAGTGATGAGTGAACAGAATGCATATCAATTGACCAAGATGTTGCAGAATGTTGTGAACGATGGTACAGGACGTTCCGCTCGTCTGGATCGACCAGTGGCAGGGAAGACAGGAACAGTACAGAGTGGTATTGCGGGGAACCGATCAAACCGCGACGTTTGGTTCGTTGGATATACGCCAGAATGGACAGCCGCAGTCTGGATGGGGTATGACAATCCTGATGCGAATCACATGTTGAAAAACAGTAGTAGGTTGTCTGCATCATTTTTTGCCAAAGTAATGGGAGATGCGTTAAAAGGTGTGCCTGTGAAAGATTTCAAAGCGCCTGCTAGCGGACAGACACCTCCTCCAGTACAGGAACCGAAAGAGCCTTCACTTACAGTTAGTGGATTGAATGGTTCGTATGATCCTGCTACGCAAACCGTATCACTAAGCTGGACAGGAACAGGAGATGCGAACACAACGTATCGCGTGTATCGGAAGGAGACTTCTGAAGCTCAATTCACGCATCTGATTGACTCCGTTGGATCAACAAGTGCGCAGGATTTGAGTGCATTACCTGGTCTCACCTATGAGTACTATGTAACTGCTTATGATGCGGGATCTGGGCAAGAAACCAGCCCGACGAATACAATCTCGCTGATGATTGAAGCACAGGAGGTAGATCCGCAGCAGCCAGATCCGGATATGGGTACAGATCCTGAAGTGCCAGATATCGATAATCCAGACAATGGCGGAGTGGATAGCGGTGATCCAAATGGAAACAACGGCAATGGCAGTGAGAATGGTAATAACGGAAATGGGAATGGAAACGGCAACGGGAATAGCGGCAACGGAAATAATGGAAACAACGGCAACGGCAACGGAAATAATGGCGGAGCCGGCTCTGGCGATGGGGGACAGCCAGATGGCAGCCTTACTCCGCCTGATCAAGGCACTACAGATCCCGGGAGCGAGGGCTCGAGTGATGATACGTTAACAACGCCAGGGCAGATCGTTCCGCCGGAAACGGGAACCAGTCCAGAGAGCGGAGGAACGGAGGTTCAGTCCACGCCGCCAGGAGGTTGAAAAGTGTAAATACCCTAAAAATAAAATATAAAAATATATATTTCTTGAAGCTGCTTCCCGGTTCTCCGGTGAAGCAGCTTTTTTATGTACATAAGGGAGACAAGTATTACGAGAATAATCTGATGTGACACATATGTAACCATAAAGGGAAATATAGAGGGCTTGGTTTTGAGTGTATTGATTAAATATGGTAAGCTGTAGCTATTCGTAATACGTTTTGTAGAGCAGACTTGCTTGGAGCTGCTCTCTAGCAGGCGTATAAATGTTCACCAATTTAAATGCAGATCACGGATCTGCAGTCGGCAAAGAGGGGTTCGTATGAAACGGAAATTCGGGGATCGCGCAAACTGGCGCCGGATTACGAACCGACAGTTTACATGCCGGTTCGTTCAATCCAAAATTTTTACAGGTTACATTACGTTATACACCATACAGGATTTGAAAGAACCTTTGTGGAAAACCTATGGAGGTACCACATTTTGCATTGCGGACAAAGGGTATTCTTGGCTTCAGTATTATCCGAAGGGAGAGCACTTTGTCGTTACAGCCATGTTCGATGATCACCAGCGGATTGTCGAGTGGTATATTGATACATGCCGTAGCCAGGGTATTACAGATCAGGGGGTTCCATGGTTTGACGATCTGTACCTGGATGTCGTTGTGCTCAAAGATGGTGAGATCTTTTTACTAGATGAGGATGAGCTTGAGGATGCCTTGTCTCGGAAGCATATTACGACAGGAGACTATGACCTCGCGAACAAAACAGCGAAGGAATTGCTGCACGCAATTGATGCTCATGTGTTTCCGTACTTTCAACTATCTCTGAAACATAGACAGACGTTATTCGAGAATGGTGAATTTCGAAAGAATATTCAAGTCTAAAATAAGTATTTCGAACTAAAACTTTTCATGTACATCCTTCTAATATCTGGACACCTGATAGAATACATTAATAATCAGGAGAGAACAGCCCGATAAAATAGAGGTGATGGCGAATGAACGGACGGGTCATGGCTGCAGGAGGGCAATCGGGAGGCAGACCATCCAGACAAATTAATGTTGTATTGCGTAACCAGGAGCCTCAAATACTTACGAAAGAAGAAGCGCTCTCGGTACAAACGGCCAAAAGTATAACGAAGCATGCCCACTTTCAAGAGATTCAAGGTGAGCTGGAACAGCTGGTTGGACTCGAAAATATTAAAGAACTCGTGTTTGAAATTTATGCTTTTCTTCAGATTGCACAGATGCGCTCCGAGGCAGGTCTGCTTAGTGGTGCTCATGTGTATCATATGATCTTCAAAGGCAATCCTGGAACGGGAAAAACGACAGTAGCCCGAATTGTTGCCAAAATGTTTCAGAAGATGGGTGTGCTCAACAAAGGTCATCTTATTGAAGTAGAACGCGCTGACCTTGTAGGCGAATACATTGGGCATACGGCACAGAAGACCAGAGATTTGGTCAAGAAAGCACTCGGTGGTATTTTATTTATTGATGAAGCTTACAGTTTGGCTCGTGGTGGGGAAAAGGATTTTGGTAAGGAAGCCATAGATACATTGGTAAAATCGATGGAAGATCATAAAAATCAGTTTATTTTGATCTTGGCAGGGTACTCGGAAGAGATTGATTTTTTTCTGCAGACGAATCCAGGCTTACCATCTCGCTTTCCAATCCAGGTTGAATTTCCAGACTATACGATTGACCAGTTGATTCAAATCTCTGAAATGATGGCCAAAGAGCGTGATTATATTTTGATGCCACAGACCATACTCAAATTAAAGCAGCATCTTCTACAGGAAAAGAATGATTCATTGCACGCATTCAGTAACGCCAGGTATGTAAGGAATGCTATTGAGAGATCGATCAGGCATCAGGCTGTTCGTTTGTTAGAGCAGTACTCGGATGGAAGTCCTGGTAAGCTGGAACTGATGACCATTCGTACTGAGGATCTGAAGATTGAACGAAAGTAAACGAGGATAACCTTTCAACAAAGCCGACCGGGTTAACCGGTTCGGCTTAAGCCATACCATTGGAAAATTAAGGTTTTAAGCCTGAAATGATAAGGAAAAAGGGAGTGAATGCATAGATGACAAATGGAACACATATTACAGATACAACGCAAAAAGATCGTGCCATACTGGTCAGCCTGGTCACTGATGAGGTGAAGCGTTCAGGTATTAATTACGAATATTCCTTGCAGGAGCTTGTGAAGCTTGCTGAAACTGCAGGAGTTGAAGTACTAAGTGTACTAACCCAGAACAGAGAAACGCGAGATACGAAGTGGTTTATTGGTAAAGGTAAGGTCGAAGAATTGCGTCTAGTCGCTGATGAACTCGGAGCAACAACGGCTATTTTTGATCAAGAATTGTCCGGGGCACAGGTTCGAAATCTTGAAGAGGCTTTGGATTTAAAAATTATAGATCGTACACAATTAATTCTCGATATCTTTGCTCAACGTGCGAGCACACGAGAAGGGATTATACAGGTAGAGCTGGCGCAGCATAGCTACTTGCTTCCGCGTTTATCTGGTCATGGAAAAAACTTGTCAAGACTCGGCGGCGGCATCGGTACTAGAGGTCCTGGTGAGAGCAAACTGGAGACCGATCGTAGGCATATCCGCGGGCGCATTGATGATTTGAAACGCCATCTTGAAGAAGTCACACGTCATCGAAAACTGCACAGAGAACGTCGTAAAAAGACAGGCATTATTCAGGTGGCTCTGGTAGGTTACACGAATGCGGGTAAATCAACACTGCTCAAGCAGTTAACCTCAGCCGATGTATACATCCAGGATCAGCTGTTTGCTACACTGGACCCGACATCACGTACGATGGAACTTCCAAGCGGTAAAGAAATTGTGCTCACAGATACTGTAGGGTTCATTCAGAATCTACCTCATGATCTAGTTGCTGCTTTTCGTGCCACACTGGAAGAAGTCAATGAGGCAGATTTAATTTTGCACGTTGTAGACGCATCATCCGAGATGCGCGAGGATCAAATGCACACGGTTAATGAGATTCTGCAACAGCTTGGTGCTGGAGACAAGCCTCAACTTGTGCTTTATAACAAGAAAGATGCTTGTTCACCAGAGCAGCTTGAGATGCTTCCATTGGATAAAAAACACATCAAAATAAGTGCGCTGAATGAAGCAGATTTGATCAAGGTACGTGAATTGATACAAGCTGAACTGACAGGAGATACAAAAAAATTCCGTATACCAGCCGAGCGTGGGGATCTAACATCGGTACTTTACAAAATTGGTGACGTTGTTGGTACGGAATACGATGAGAATGATGTCATTTACCAAGTTGAGCTGCAAAAAGGGGAGTATGAAAAGTTTAGTTATTTACTTGAAGATTTCATTGAATTGTAATATTCATGACATATAAATGTGATAAGTTGACACGAAACAGATTAATTCACCTCAGTTTCGTGTAGTAAAGGGGAATGAAGCAATTGGCAAGTTTTGATTCAACTATTGTAGAACTTCAACATCAGGTGGAACAGCAAATTGAAGGACGTTTGAAAGAGATTGATCGTATTGTGGATCACAATCAATGGAAGGTCATTGATGCATTTCAGCGGAAAAAGGTAAGTGATTTTCATTTTGCAGGTTCTACAGGTTATGGATATAACGATCGTGGACGTGAAGTGCTGGATGAGGTATATGCGGATGTATTTGGTGCAGAATCTGCACTGGTGCGTCCTCATTTTGCGTCGGGGACACACACCATCAGCACAGCTCTGTTTGGTGTACTGCGTCCTGGTGACGAACTGTTATACATTACAGGTAAGCCTTATGACACATTACATAAAGTAATTGGCCATCCTGGAGACGGTACAGGGTCGCTTCGTGATTTTGGTATCCGGTATGCTGAAACAGAACTAACATCGGCAGGGGAAATTGATTGGGAAGCGGTCGAGAAGCAGATCACGCCGACAACAAAGGTTATAGGTATTCAACGTTCACGTGGTTATGACTGGCGTTCTTCTTTTACGATCGCTGAAATTGCAGATATGGTGACACGTGTCAAGGCACTGAAATCAGACGTTATCGTGTTTGTGGATAATTGTTATGGTGAATTTACAGAGGAACTTGAGCCTACTGAGGTGGGTGTAGATCTAATGGCAGGTTCGCTGATCAAAAATCCAGGTGGTGGGATCGCCGAAACAGGTGGTTACATATGTGGTAAGGACAAATACGTCCAGCTTGCGGCATATCGTCTGACTGCACCCGGCATTGGGGGCGAAGTAGGTGCCATGCTTGGAACAACTCGTGGTATATACCAAGGACTTTACATGGCTCCAACGATCGTTGGACAAGCAGTTAAAGGGAGTATTTTTGCTGCGGCGATGTTTGCGGAATCCGGATTTGTAACCAAGCCTGCATGGAACGAGCCACGTACAGATCTAATCCAGGCGGTACAATTCAGTTCTGCGGAGCATTTGATTGCTTTTGTACAGGGCATTCAGCAGGCAGCGGCTGTGGACAGCCACGTAGTTCCTGAGCCATGGGACATGCCAGGATACGAGCATCCTGTTATTATGGCCGCAGGTACGTTTATTCAGGGAGGTAGTCTGGAATTATCAGCAAATGCACCTGTTCGTGAGCCTTTTATCGGATATATGCAAGGTGGATTAACCTACTCCCATGTTAAATATGGAGTTTTGATGGCATTACAAGCGATGAAAGATCGTAAACTACTGTAAGTTTATCTAACATATCATTGACACAGTGTAAAAACTAAATGTACAATAGTGTCAAGAATAGATGACTGGAAGGTTGATGAAGATGGGCGATGAAATTCGTAGAAATATGGCCTTATTCCCGATTGGTATTGTTATGAAGCTCACTGACCTGTCTGCAAGACAGATTCGTTATTATGAGCAGCACAACCTTATTGTTCCTGCCAGAACTTCAGGTAATCAGCGCTTATTCTCATTTAATGATGTTGAGAGACTGCTTGAGATTAAAGCTCTGATTGAAAAAGGAGTTAACATTGCAGGAATTAAGCAAGTAATGAATCCTGTATCGAAAGAATCCGAAGAAGCAACGGTAATTACGCCAGATACGGAAGTTAAACGTAGAGAGTTGTCCGATACGCAACTGCACCGTTTGCTGAAGCAACAGCTTGTCTCCGGTAAAAGACCTGGTCAGGTGTCACTCATTCAAGGCGAACTTTCTCGTTTTTTTAACAAATAATAGTTGTTTCGCCTATATCAGGACGGGTAAGTAATTGTCATGCTTTCTGATGTCAGACTCCTTGACCCCGTAGCATATTCTAATGTACAAATATAACATGCAAGCCAAATAAGTAGATAAGAAAGGGAGAGGATTCATGAGTTATACAAAAGAAGATATTCTCCGCATTTCCAAAGAAGAGAACGTACGATTCGTTCGATTACAATTCACTGACTTACTGGGAGCAATCAAAAACGTTGAGATTCCTGTTAGCCAGTTAACTAAGGCTTTGGATAACAAAATGATGTTTGACGGATCTTCCATCGAAGGTTATGTACGCATTGAAGAATCCGACATGTACCTCTATCCGGATCTTGACTCGTGGCTTATTTTCCCATGGGTTTCCGAAAATCGCGTAGCTCGTTTGATCTGTGACGTGTATTTGCCAGACGGCAATCCCTTCCCTGGAGATCCGCGCAACGTTCTGAAACGTGCATTGAAGGAAGCGGAAGATATGGGATATACCGCCTTTAATGTTGGACCAGAACCGGAATTCTTTTTGTTTAAAACAGATGAAAAAGGTATTCCAACAACCGAATTGAATGACCAAGGTGGTTACTTTGATCTAGCGCCAACAGATCTTGGTGAGAACTGCCGTCGTGATATCGTCATCACGCTTGAAGAGATGGGCTTTGAGATCGAAGCTTCGCACCACGAAGTTGCTCCTGGTCAGCACGAGATCGACTTCAAATATGCAGATGCGTTAAAGGCTGCGGACCAGATTCAAACATTCAAACTTGTTGTAAAAACAATTGCACGTCAGCATGGTTTACATGCTACCTTTATGCCTAAACCGTTGTTTGGTATGAACGGATCCGGTATGCACTGTAACCAATCTTTGTTTGAAGGCAGCACTAATGCGTTTGTTGATGAGTCAGACGAACTGGGACTTAGTAAAGCGGCACGTCACTACATGGCAGGTATCCTGAAGCATGCACGTGCATTTGCAGCAATTACTAACCCAACTGTGAATTCTTACAAACGTCTCGTTCCTGGTTATGAAGCGCCTTGCTATGTGGCATGGTCAGCAAGTAACCGTAGTCCGATGATTCGCATACCGGCTTCCCGCGGTTTAAGTACACGTGTTGAAGTTCGTAACCCGGATCCAGCGGCTAACCCTTATCTGACTTTGGCTGTACTGTTGAAAGCGGGATTGGATGGCATCAAGCGTGAGCTTTCCTTGCCAGCTCCGATCGATCGGAACATCTACATTATGTCTGAAGAAGAGCGTGTGGAAGAAGGTATCCCAAGCTTGCCAGCAGACCTGAAAGAAGCTCTGAACGAATTGATTCGCAACGAAGTAATCTGCGATGCTCTCGGCGACCACGCTCTGGCTCACTTCTACGAATTGAAAGAAATCGAGTGGGATATGTACCGTACACAAGTTCACCAATGGGAACGCGATCAATATATCACGTTGTACTAATCCCCGAATCCCTTGCGCCACCTGGCGTGAGGGGTTTTCTTTTTGTGGGCAAATCATTACTGAATTGAAATGAAACGAGTGCATCCACAGAATGCCCACAAAAATTCTAATTTTGAAGATACCTTTATTGAGTACTTTGAACTTATCTATATTTTATATCAGCTTCAGCTTCAAGCAACCTCTTCTCACCTTTTCTATTTCTTCTATTGAATATTAATATATTGTCGATATAATGATATGGGACAATTTACCCATAATAGACATAGAGGAGTTGCAGTGAATTGAGATGGTTTAAAAGTATATTGTGTTTGATGCTGACCCTAACACTAGGTTTTACTTTGAGTGCTAATGAAACTCAAGCGGCATCAAAGAAGGTGTCTTTGAAGATTTCAAACGGAGGTACTTACTATGGAGAAGTCAAAAATGGTAAGCCTAATGAAAAGGGAACAGCCCAATGGGGTAAGAACAAGACCTATTCAGGAGATTGGGTTAATGGTAAACGATCAGGAATAGGTAAGTATATAGTCAAGGACTATAGTGAGAGCTACATGGATAGCATCATGGGAGAACTAGATAATGTGAGAACAACTACATACATCGGAAAATGGTCAAATGACAAGATGAACGGTCAAGGGTTTTATCGTGACAACGTGAGAGCATTCCATGATGGAAATCAATTTGATGAAGTTAATGAAGGTACATTTAAAAATAACAATTTTGTATCAGGTTACACTGTGGGTATGTACTCCAACAAAGATATTGTTTTTAGTTATAATAGTTCAGTAAGTGAGATTATTGTCCAAACAGATAAGTTCAAATTTCAATCAGATACTTTCTCCAAGATGATTGAGAATCAAGAGTATCAGTACCTCACAGTTATCACAAGAGATGGTAAAGGGAATGAAAAAATGATTGGGCATGAATATAATAGAGACGTGCAGCCGCAAGTAAATGAGTACAAAACTACCAAAAGGAAAAACGGTGAAATTGTTGAAGAGATCACCACTAAAAAATCTGAAGTAGGGGCGACTAAGATTGCAGAAGAGGTTGATAAAATATTAAATAAACATAAGGTTAGATTCGACAAGTTGTTGCAACAACTGTTTGTTAACTAAATGGTTGTTTTCAATTAAAGACTGGAATAGTAAAAGCATAGAAAGAGGCGCGAATGGAACGCACAGCTGCATTGCAAATGCGGCATATGATTGGGCGTTCCTTATCTAGCCTTTTTTGTGTGGTTTATATAAAAGGGATGAAACGAAACAGTTCTGTAGTAAACAAGTATGTTCTAAAGTGCAAATAGTCTTTGATGTCGGATGTTTTATATCGTTGTTGCACTTTTGTGGAGGTATAGTACATAATGAAAATTACTTATGAAGGCGAAGTAAATATTAAGTAAATGAACAAGGGAAATACCAACCTGTCTCAATGTTGAACAAGGTTATCAAGCAAAATTAGAAGAATGTTGAAGATTTGTACCTGGTATTATATTAAAAAGGTTTGGAATATCTATACAAGTAAAGACTGGAGGCATTAGGGATGTAGTGAGAAACAAGAAGAACAAGGTTTTTTGGATTGGTGGGATTCTAGTATTCGTAATAGTTATTGCAATTGTATCCTTGTGGAACTGGTACTATGACTTAGAGCGACTTCCTAGAGGGGAGATTATTTCAGAGTCAGTTTCACCAGATGGTAAATATACGATAAAGGTAATGCATTCTAACGGAGGAGCAACTACTTCATTATCTATTCTATGTGAGCTTCAGTACAATGATGGTTCAAAACCAAATAAAACAATTTATTTTCAATATAAAGCTGAAAAAGCTTTTATTAGCTGGGAAAGTAATGATGTCGTATCCATAAATGGTATAAAACTAGTTGTACCTGATGATGTCTATGATTATCGAAAAGAAGAGAAGTTAACATCAAGTCAGACCTTAATAGATCAGGAGCCGAAGAGATTGGCTTGTCTAACACATTCAAGAGTATAACTATAGAAGTGAACGAGTGGAGGAAAAAAGAGGTTGTCCTATAAAATAGGGCAACCTCTTCTGTATT
>JAFWEX010000037.1 GCA_017512705.1 Paenibacillus sp. | reverse complement strand
TGAATTCATTCGCGACGGTGTTACTTATGACGGCATCAAAGGTCTGCGCACCATCAATCCTGGCGGTGTGACAACTGCAGCTAATGCTTCCGGTATCAATGACGGCGCAGCAGCGATTGTTGTCATGACAGAAGAAAAAGCAAAAGAACTTGGCGTTACACCGATGGCTACATGGGTAGGCGGTTGTCTCGGCGGTGTAGACCCGTCCATCATGGGTGTCGGCCCGATTGCTTCCACAAAGAAACTGTTGGGACGTCTGAACATGACGATCGACGATATCGACCTGTATGAAGCCAACGAAGCTTTTGCAGCTCAGTCTCTGGCTGTTGGCAAAGACCTTGGCTTTGATACCGCCAAATTGAATGTCAATGGCGGCGCCATCGCTCTGGGACATCCTGTCGGAGCTTCTGGCTGCCGTATCCTGGTTACTCTGCTTCATGAGATGCAGAAGAGAGATCTTCACAGAGGTCTTGCAACTCTTTGCATCGGCGGCGGCATGGGCTGCTCCATGATAGTAGAGCGGTAATCATACTGTTACTTGAGTCAAACAAGCAGGGCAGCCCTGATGGCTGCCCTGTTTATTAGTTTACTGGATCAATCTCTTTAAGTAGGGTTTTACTCCCAGAATAGTTCGTCAAGAGTCTTGTCCAGTGCTCTGCAGATTGCGATGCACAGCTTGATTGTCGGGTTATAGTCTCCTTTTTCTATTGCATTAATCGTTTGACGCGAAACTCCTACCAGATCGGCCAGTTGCTGTTGGGACAAATCCTTACCGGCACGAGCTGCTTTAAGTTTCAGGTTCTTCATATCTCTTCCTCCTTCTTGCCGGATGCTGCTTTAACTAGCAGAGCTATCAGCACAATCAGGAAGCAGACGGCACATGCCGGCGCAGCTACGGACATTTGCAGAAGCCCGCCATCCAGCATTTCCCCTGACCGCAGAGACTGAATACCATTCCAACTGTTCAGAATGATGACAATAACTAGGAGGATACAGTAGCTTTTGAGAGTCACGGCATGTGTGTTTGTTTTAAATGCATCGTTTCTTATACAGTAAACAGCGAATACTGTAATGGAAAGGAAAATACCAAGCAACGCGCTTACGCCATCTGCCATAAGTGGATGGCCAACAAATAGCAGGGCAATAGCATAAAAAGCTTCGAATAAGAGCAGAGCAAAAAATGCGTATTTGTAAGCGTTGCCGCGAAGCTGCAATTGTCGTTCGTCAAAACTCCTGTCATCAGACCGTTTTCGGACTACTACAAGGACAAGCAGAACGAGAATGATAATAAGAAAGATAGCAAGAACAGGATGAAGCTTCATAGCAGTACCTCCATAATGCTTTTAACACTTTGAATCCGTATGTCTTTTTCTGAAGTGAATGTAACATATAAAACATATATTGTCAAGTATATATTACATTTAGAATGATTAAACATGCAAAAGGCTTATATGTAAATCGAGACGCCAGCTTGTGGGACGAAAAGTCTGTTTGTAACTTGAAAAATGCATATTTGTAATTGAAACGCCAGTTTTGTACGTCAGATGCAAGATTTGTATATGAAATGCTACGTTTGTACACGAGATGCGATCTGTTCAATGCCGTTTTCGTGCATTACTTGTAAAATGAGACACCAGATTTATGAGTGAAATCCAAGAGTGTACTGCTTAAGAATCGATGTGGTGTTTAGTAGTGATGTAGATTGGCGGGGCTGAATGGCATGTGGATTGTGCGGGAAACGCTTGCAAGGGAAAGGGGTAAATACTAATATGAATCTATGAATAGATTACCGAATAAGGAAGCCTGTAGGATGCGGGAAAGGAGATAGGTATATGAAGAAAATCGGATTCGTTGGTGTCGGCGTTATGGGGAGTTCCATGGTGCGTAATCTGATGAAACATGGATTTGATGTTTCCATTTATACAAGAACAAAGAGCAAGGCAGAATCTGTTATTTCAGAGGGGGCTAAGTGGTGCGATTCGGTGAAAGAGTGTGCAGCAGACAAAGATGTCGTGATCACAATTGTCGGATATCCAAAAGATGTTGAAGAAGTGTATTTCGGCGAAGGCGGAATCCTAGAAAATGTGCCATCCGGCTCGACCGTCATTGATATGACTACGACCAGCCCTACTCTTTCAAAAAAAATATATGATGTTGCTAAGACACAGGGCGTATATGCTCTTGATGCACCGGTTTCCGGTGGTGATACAGGAGCAAGGAATGGCACACTGGCCATCATGTGTGGCGGTGATAAAGCTGTATTTGATTCTGCCATGGATGTGTTTGAAGCTATGGGAAAAAACATAGTGTATGAAGGCGGCCCGGGCATGGGCCAGCATTGCAAGATGGCCAATCAGATAGCGCTGGCAGGAGCACTGGCAAGTGTATGTGAAGCTATTACCTATGCAAAAGAGGCTGGGCTCGATACCAGGACCATGCTGGATACGATTGGAACCGGCGCTGCGGCCAGCTGGCAGCTGTCCAATAACGGTTATAAGATGCTGGATGAGGATTATGCGCCTGGTTTTTATGTGAG
>JAFWEX010000036.1 GCA_017512705.1 Paenibacillus sp. | reverse complement strand
GTGTGCTCTTCCGATCTTGTAGTGAATAATCGCACGATGCTTTTTCTTTCATTTCCGCAAGGTTCATGGTTCAGCCCTCCAATCTCTTGCAACACAGTTCAAGACCATCCATATACGGATGTGTCGTTTTTTCCATTTGTTGTATTATCCTCAACAGAACCTCTTGTTGTTCACGACTGAGAGGATATGGAATAGTAAGCATGTAGCTGTATCTCATTGAGTCCACGCGATTAGCGTCTATCGGCGGGCCGTAATATGGATTGATGGAATACCGCAAGAAATCGATCCGTCTGTCCCCCAAATTCTTCATCTCATCAATATTCAGATCGTCCACAGTCAGCCCTCCTTCGGTTGCCAAAATCCAGGATCACACTCATCGGGAATCAGGAATTTATCTCCCGGATTCACTTTGATCACACGGTTGTCTCCGAAATACCAGCCGATGAACCGCAGCCTGGGAAACTTCACACGGTTCCCAAGCCGAACCGGCTGCAGGGGCCTGAGCGCTTCCGGCTCCTGCTTCGCCATCTCCCGGATCGTCGCCGGGTCGCTGCCCAGGATGTCCGCAATGTCGTCCGGCGTCAGCATGTCCTTGTCGCTGGCTATGATCTCCTGGATGCTCATCTATCATCACACTCCTTCAGCGGTTTTATTTCTCGTCCGCATTCAGGACAATAGCGTGGCATATAGTATAATCTGTCAAAGTCATCTCCATACGTGCACTTCATTTCTATCATTCCGTTTTTAAGTCTTGTTGTCGTTAAAGACATGAGAGATGGGGCAAAAGGTGAACACGTTATCTTCTCGCCAATTTTCAAATCGCAAATCGCACAATCCTTCATGTTCCCTCCTTCGGCGGTTCTGGAAGCGGCATCCAGTGAGTCGGATCGTGAATGATCCCGATTGCACCGTAGACACTACCATCCGTTCCAGCCCAATAACCGCCTCTCGCAGAATGCGTGTAATAAGACATAGCTACATGTCCGATATACTCTTCGTTTTCATCGCTGTACGGCGGCACATACACAAGCACAGGCGTTTGTCTATCCGGCAACCTGTCCTCCACGCTGATCCAGCCAGGCTCCTGCGCTTTCAGCAGTGAGAGGGCATCTTCCAAAATGCCATCCGTCATGCAAGCCCATTGAAGGTGATCTATGTCATCACGGTACGGGCAAGAAAGACAATGCTTATATTTTTCATGGTTTATGTCAAGACGGCACTCTATGGCATTTATCACATTTTCCCTGCCAGTCATTTTGATACCTCTATCGTGAATAATGTATTATCGTTATCATTTGTTCGTTGGACTACTCTAAACGTAACACCAACATCTACACTTCTATTTCTTTGGACTTGAAAAGCCGGGAAACCTCTCCCGTCATAACAACATACATTGTCTACTGTTTGATTGATCTCTCCAAGTTTTGGCAACGCCAACATAGATACTAATACGGTTCCTCTTGTAGATGGAGCTTTTAATTTGAGTACAACCGGCTCATTGGACGTAAAATCAATTGCCGTCAAGTCAAAG
>JAFWEX010000035.1 GCA_017512705.1 Paenibacillus sp. | reverse complement strand
TGAAATGGGGCAGAAAACGGGGTGTAATGACGGGTGGGATAGGTGGAAGCACAAGCCGCTTTTGCAGGGCAAGAAACGAATTATGCAGAAATGAACTATATTCACGGCAAATAAGCTCATTTCTGCATAATCTCTCACACCAACATACAAAAAACTGCACGCAAGCTTTGTATCAAAACTTACGTGCAGAGCTGGAGCTGATGGCCGGATTCGAACCGGCGACCTCATCCTTACCAACGGATCTGGGGCCTGCGGCCCCAGGGTTGGCTCTCTACCGACAACTATTATTTTGACAGCAAAACCATCTGGATGCTATTCCGTTTGAAAGGTTTCCTGTTCGCTTTGTTCTTGAAGATTGAATTGATCTTCATGCGTCTTTTTGTCACTCCTCATCCATCAAACATAATCATAAACAATCTGAACTTGTCAAATAGTTCTGGACTAGATTCTTCAAAAAACTGAAAGAAACTTGAGAAACCAGAATGATGGTCCCATTTTGCTATTATATTCTTCACAGTATACGATTTTCACTTACGATAAAAACCTCAGATCTTTTGATCTGGGATTATGGCAGTTGCATCAAGACTCGAACCTGTGACCTCATCGATGTGAACGATGTGCTCTCCCCTACGGGTAGGATTGTCCAACTATTCGATGAGGGTGTGCAACCGCCAAAAGCCTCGCCATTACGGGACTTTTCATGGTATTTCTATTCTGCACAACGTGTGCAAATCCCTGCCTGATGACCTCCTTTACTGGCAGGATAGGTAGACTAAACATTCCCCTTTAGCTTCTCGTAAGCCGTTTTGATTTTTGCCGACATAAGTTTTCTCCGCTCAACGAGGAATTCCTCGTAGTCCATGTATTCCCAGCCATGTGGCAGAGCGTTCTCTTCTTCCATGCGGAGGATATCTTCTTCCGAACGTCCTTCACAAACTACCGGGTAGTAGACGGAAGGCGCATCGTCAAGGATGTCTGCATTGTCTTTCCAGTCGATAAAGGCGTAGTTCGCCATCTGGTTTATCCTGGCGTCGTTGTATCCCCCGGGCATTTGCGAACATTCATCTCGCCGGTCTGTCGACAGGAGGTGTGGCTTTCGGAAAGTTCAGCGGTTCGACCCAGGGGAAACCATTATTCGAATGCGAGTTCCCCGCCTATTTCAACGCGGGAATCGCCAGTCATGAATACCATAACGGCGATGTCGTGACGATCAGTGGCGGCACGTTCTTTGGCTATGTCACAGGCAGCACGAAAGCGATCCATTTTGTGATTCCGCTGCGCAAAAGTCTCGAGCGAATCAATTCTGCGACGCTTACACAGCTCAAGGCGAATATCTCCAATAACGGCGGATACGCGATTACTTCCAGCAATGTTTCTGGCGGCAGCAACTATATCGTTTCCAGTGTAACACGTTCTGTCTCGGTTGACAAGGTGAGGAACGTCCTGGAAGTGTATCTGTATCGCTCCACCGCCTGGGATCTGACGAACAACGACGCCCTGAGTGTCCGCAATGATACCATTTCGATCACGCTGTATGAATAGCCTCAGTTGATCGGG
>JAFWEX010000034.1 GCA_017512705.1 Paenibacillus sp. | reverse complement strand
CATTACTTTATCAGAATTTACAATTCCTAACAACTCTTTATTTAAATTCATCAAGTCTGATTCCCCGTTCCAAAATACATACCCGCTATAAGTTCCCTGTTGCTCAGAAAGTAATGCCTTCGTTGCGTTTTCTTCGTTATCAGCAGAACAGCCTGCTGTGAAGACAGCACTAAAAACAATCAAAATAAGTATTAGTACTTTTCTCATCTTGAAAAACCTCCTCAAAATAACTCTCGCTTGTATAAATGTACCAAGCTTTTAGAGGCTGCTTTCCAGCAGCCTCTTGTATTCTGTAGCCTATTATTCCCAAACTTATTTTACTATATATGTTTTATTCACTGACTACAGAAGCTGTAAAGGAAGGAATCGTGAACGAATCCGTAAATATTACATCTTGTGCAGGAATGTCACCAAAATAGTACAGGGCACCAATCTTAACCGTAGCACTGCTGGAAACAGAAGTTGTTTTTCCAGCCCCAGTGATATTCGTCGTTCCTTCCAAATAATAAGCATCCAAATCTGAACCATTTTTGTTTAGGAAATCCGTGTATTGTTTATTTAACTTCCAAGAAGCATTAGAGCCATTCGAGATGGAATTATTGGAACCTAATGGGAAAGTGACTCCCACTCCAGCGCCTTTATAAGATAGTTTAATCGTGACGTTTTTTGGATTATTTGGATTATCAACAATAGGATACGTCAGCCCGATTGGTCCTGATGTAAATGAGTAGTTAGCCGAAGTTGATATAATCATGCTTTGATCTTTAATAATAGTACCTTGTTTTCCATTGGAATTTTTCCAATAGTACAGGTTACCCGTTAATGGGGAAAACTTGAGTTGCATCGGACTACTGCCTGTTGCAATATAATTTGTGTTCCAAAATACACCACCATACATATAGTTACTGTATTTATACGATTTCACAACAGGCATCTGAGAAGCCAAGGTAACCTCGCTTGCCAAAGGTCCGTACTCTGAATAAGTCCCGGTGTTCTGGTCGTTACTCCTGATCCCATTAACTAGACTTTCCAAGTCAACAGGTTCATTGACTGGTGCAAATCTAATAAGTTTGTCCGTCTCTATAACCTTTATCTCACCATCAATGTTGATTTTTTTCGAAGTCGTCAAAATAATATTGCCATTTGCATTCTCTTTTTCATCAAAAACTAGTCTAATAGAAGCATAACGATTTTGATCGATATTTCCTGATGCTGAAATGAGTGTTGTTCCGGTTGTTTCGTTCTTGTTCATGGTATAAGCGGCATTTGTCAGACTAGTACCATCCAGATCAATATCCATAAGTTCATTTTGTAGTGTCACTTTCAGAGTATCATAATTTGTTTTCTTTTTGTAAGAATTACTGTCATATTCATATACATTAGTGAAAGTGAATGTTTCTTCCGTTCCTAATGTTGTTTTAGCATCTGCGCTGGACGTAACGGCCCATTGTGGAACGAGCACTACAGATAAAACTAAAAATGAAGCCAAAAGTTTTCGTATCATTGTTGTTACTCCCTTCTTTTTTCTCATCTCAAATCCTGCAATCTTCCTTAACGCAATTTCAGACTCTGCTGATACGCATCCCTCCAGTATAGACATATATATTTCTGCAATTAAGATATACAAAAATATCTAAAAATGCAGATTATAACCATATATGACAATCAATATTCAATAAATGCAACAATATTCACAAAATGTTCACAATCTGTCTATATGTAAATTATTTATTAACCGATTCTTCACTCTTTTCCTAGCCCTCGTTAAGTAGGATCTAACGTTTACTTCTGATAAGCCTACTAAATGAGCATTTTCTTTATCGGTTAAGCAAAGTATATATTTGTTACGCAATAGTTGTTGATCACGTTTAGATAACGATTCGAAAGATTGTTCAATCCATTGAGACTGTTCTTTACGTTCATACCACTGTTCAGGGTTAGCCGATATATCAGGTATGTTGTCCACATCATCATCATTGGTAAAATTATGTGTGAATTGCCTTTTCTTTTTTTGTTTTTCTACATGGTTTAAAGTTACATTATGGATTGTTCGCATCACATAAAAATAAAGTTGATCGGGTTTGAGCATACGCAGGGTTTGATCTTTATCAAAGAGTCGGAGAAATGATTCTTGAACTAAATCCTCTGCAGTACATGCATCACGAGTCATATAATATGCTTTTTTCTTCATTGTCAGGAAGTAACCCCTGTAAAGGTTCTCTATAATATCGGTATCGCTTTCAAATTCAGTTCGCGAAGTAACATGTATGGAAAATAATAGATATTACTCCTTTTTTTATGTTAATTATTAAATTTTTCACCAAATTACTTATATTGTAATATACAACCTACTTGAAATCTACTTTATTCTTCTCCACGACACTCAACGCAAAGTTTTAGTTACTTTTTTGTTAACATTACCACTTCTAATTCGACCTTTTTTTCATATAAAAACCTTAATTCAGCTAACATTGAACCAAAAAGAAGCCATTCAAGCGGGTTTGACAATTACGCATTTATGCAATATAGTTTCAAATAGTTACAAAAAATTAATTATTCATTTGCCGAGTTTCATGTTTGAAAACGGGGGAACCATTTTGGGTGAATTATTCTTATACATAGGAAATATAGGGAACCTTCTACCGAACCCTTAGCTAACTCCGTAGGCATCGAAGGGAGAACACTGATTTTGAAAAAACTGATAATCTCCATTTTTGGAGCAGCTGTACTATTTACATCCGGGGCAACAAGCACAGAAGCAAGCACGATCAATACAGTGGTTAACAATATGACAGGCATTCCGTACGAATGGGGCGGCACAACGCTGGCCGGCTTCGATTGTTCCGGGTTTATGAGATATATTTTCAACAAATATAGCATTAATTTACCTCGTACATCACAGGAGCAAGCCAAAGCAGGAACACCGGTATCCAAAGCAAACTTACGTACCGGAGATCTCGTATTCTTCAACACATCAGGCAAAGGCATTTCACATACAGGTGTATACATCGGTGGTGGTCAGTTCGCACATGCTTCAAGCAGCAAAGGTGTAAGCATCACTAAGATGTCCAATCCTTATTTCAGTGACCGTTATGTGACAGCAAGACGAGTTACAGGTCAGTTCATGTATAACAAAATGCTGGGTAAAATTTAAAACATCAAAAGGAGGCTCCGTCTAAATCGGAACCTCCTTTTCGATGTGAAGTATAACTCTAATGCAAAGCCTTTTGTACTCGCATTGCTCCTTGAGATAGAGCATGTCCACCACCTACTGCACCAGCAACAGCTACCGCTTCCATAATCTCCTCGTCAGTAGCACCTTTGGAACGAGCCTCTGCCACATGATAGAGTGTACATACTTCATTATTGGCGAACAAGCCGATCCCCAGCGCAATTAACTGTTTCGTTTTGGCATCAAGACTGCCCGGATGAAAACACTCTCCCGTAAACTCGTGGTACGCCTTCACCACATCGGGTAAAACATCGCTTAATGCCCCCATCTGATCTTTATAGGCATGGACCTTATCATTCATTAATGTCATGGCTTGCAGCACACCCTTTCGGCTGTAAATACAGCGAATTTTTCCACTGTACCTATCTTCTCTCGGCTGTGTTGCAATTATGCCAACCCATGATGGTAATTCCAAGCATTTTGTATTGCAAGAACGAGAATGATTACATCGTTTACTTCAATTCATCGCTCAGACCACTTTGACGTGGCTCACTAAACAATTGATATCGATAACGACGATCCAGCTTCACCACGCGCCGATTCTGACGCCGAATAAGCACCTGTTCATCATCCCATGCTACCACGATGCCGGTTACATCATTAGCCTCAAGCTCATCTCGCACTACTCTCACCTTTTCTCCAGATAAACGCAGAGCATCTAATTCTGTATCACTAATCATGTTCAGGACTCCTATATTCAAATTTCGTTTACAAAAAAAGGCCTAAATGAAAAGTCATTTAGGCCTCACGTGACTGTATTGGACTGTCATGTCATTCGAAGAAAAATTCCCGACTGAAAGTTACCGCTGCGCGTGCTCTTTGCTGTCGTTCTTCTCGAACCAAAAATCTAGCACTTTGGCGGACATCACACGTTCTTCAAGGTACTCCACTTGGTGCGGTGTAAATTGTTCTTTCCAAGAGAAGGACAACTCTTCACACAAGCCTACAATCGTCAGCAATTCTGACCAGGCAACATAGCGTTTGTACCAGAAAAATTGAGGATGTTCAATCATATAGGGATAAAGGTCATCGAATTCCGTATGTTTACAATCCAGGGCACGTTCAAAATGAACTTTTGATTCCGTCAGCTTATCAATAAAAAATTGTTCTGTTGCCGGTTGATTCCCCATGGTGTTGCCTCCTCTCCCTAGCATAAACCCATTATAAAGCAAATCCACGGCCATGCAAAGGTGTAGTTCTAAAATTAGGCCTGATTTCCATCAGAATTTCAAATTTCTTAATCGTCAAATTGCACCGTACCGTTATTCAGTGAACGAATGCGCACGAGAGCTTCCACCGGAATCCCCAGCTCTCGAATGGTTCGTGCACCAGCCTGAAAGCATTTCTCGACCACAACACCGAATCCAACCAGTTCTGCGCCGGAACGCTCAATAATTTTAATGACGCCGCGGGCAGCATCTCCGTTAGCAATAATATCATCAATGAACAAAATGCGGTCATTCTCATGAATATACTCACGAGATACCATAATATCCGTCACGATCCCTTTCGTAAAGGATGGTACTCGTTCGCAGTAGGCATCAGGATCGGCCAGAAGCGTTTTTTTGCGGCGGGCAAAAACTAAAGGCACCCCAAGTTCATGTGCTGCAGCAAAGGCAACCGGAATACCTGACGATTCAACCGTAATCACTCGCGTTACCCCGCTCTCACGAAAACGCGCAGCAAATTCCCGTCCCATCTCCATCGTTAACGCCGGATCAATCTGATGATTCAAAAGTCCATCTAATTTTAATACCTGATCCGATATAACGACTCCTTCTTGTAAAATTCGTTGTTTTAATACATCCATGATTTGACCTCCCAAGCCTATCCTATGAGGTTTAAAGTATCATATATCCCGCTACAAGTTCAAGCGAAATCCACTGTCGCACCATCGAGCCGCCCTAATTCGGATATGCAACTCATCTAATGTCATGACTTTCATGGGTCAAGCATACCTTGTACTATGGTACCCGCATGTCCAATCCATCTCGGGACCTGAAAGGGGTAGCATATGAAACAGGCATTCCGGGTACTGCAAATTGCATTTACTTACATTGGAACTGTTGTAGGAGCTGGTTTTGCCACAGGGCAGGAGATTTTGCAGTTTTTCACTCAGCATGGCAAGTGGGCTACGATCACGATCGGTTTGTCCACAATGCTGTTTGTCTGGCTTGGCACCAAAATGATGCTGATTGCTCACGATACAGGTTCCCGTTCCTATGAAGATTTAAACAAACACTTATTCGGCCCTAAGGCAGGAAAATGGATCACTTGGGTAACACTTATCGTTCTAATTGGTGTCAATAGTGTTATGCTTGCCGGTGCAGGCTCTGTCTTTATGGAACATCTTGGTCTGCATTACCAAACTGGATTAATCATCACCTTAATTGGCACATATCTCCTTTTGGGACGCGGTATGCAGGCCATTCTACAAATGAACAGTATTGTAGTGCCGATGATGCTCTTGCTATCTCTACTTATGATCTTTAGTACAGTACATCACCCTGGCGCCATGCGTTTTCTTACTCTGATAACGGATAGCAATCCCATTCATGTATGGTTATCACCGCTACTGTACACCTCATTTAATCTCGCTCTAGCTCAAGCGGTACTTGTACCTGTAGGGAATCAGATTCGTCATCGTAACACGCTTAAATGGGGCGGGATCATAGGCGGTATAGGTGTAGGGTTTATGCTAATGGCGGCCCATTTCGCCATGTCGGCTCAGATGCCAGGAATCATACAGTTTGAGATCCCGATGGGCAGCATTGCGTTTCAATTAGGTTGGGTTGTGCAGTCGGTATATGTCTCCCTGATCTTCATGGAAATTTTCACAACATTTGTTGCCGATATCTATGGCATGACCTTACAGCTCAGACAACACCTTGATGTGCACCCCCAATTAATTACTTTAACGATTATGATATTATGCTACTCTCTTAGTCAATTCGGCTTCAGCTCTCTACTCTCCATTCTCTATCCGATCTTCGGCTGCATGGCATTCTTCTGGGCGAGCAAATTGTTTGTGGATCGATGGGGTAAATTTCGAGGCCGGAAAAACCTATGAGTTTTTTGGCAAACGTGAAGTTTCATTCATTCGAAGTTTGACTCACCTTCATTTCAGTTAAGCCTTTTACTCACCTTCAGATTTGAATATACAACCTAGATGTGAGGTCGATTTTTGTGGCTATCGTTATGTTACAATAAAATAGGCTTCAAAAAAGAATTTAAAGGATGGGTTCTTTATGAAAAAAACAGACGAGTCTGCCTCCTGAATTTGTATTAACATAAATTTAGGAGGCACATCCCATGAATTTTAATCGCATCGATTTTGACGTTTGGAAAAGAACAGAAGTATTTAATCACTATATGAACCAAAATACGTCTTTCAGTTTAACCCGAGAAATAGATGTCAATGTCTTATACACGTTCACAAAACAGCATCAATATCGTTTTAATCCAGCTTTGATCTTCCTAATCACTACTATAGTGAATTCCCATCCCGCTTTTAGAACAAGTTACAATGATGAAGGGGAGCTGGGTTACTGGGACAGGCTGGAACCCCTTTACACCATCTTTGATCACAGCTCTGAATCGTTCTCTGTTGTGTGGACCGACATCACCAATGATTTTCAAACGTTTCATGCTGCTTATGCTGCGGATGTACAAAAATATAATGACTCGGGCAAGTTGTTTCCCAAAACACCAGTACCTGAAAATACGTTTTCCTTTTCCGCTATACCATGGACCTCGTTTACCGGCTTTAACTTGAATATCAATAACAACAGTCGTTACCTTCTGCCCATTATTACTGTCGGGGGATTTAATCACAAAGATAATTCAATCTATCTGCCAATATCATTACAGCTCCATCACGCCGTCTGTGACGGTTACCACGCAGGTTTATTTATGAACTCTGTTCAGGAACTCGCGAACCATCCGAAGGATTGGATATTCTAACTCCCCTATGTTGATCAAAAAGCCGCTGTATCACCTACAGCGGCTTCTTGCACAGCTCTGTTCATCCTCAGGCTTCCGCCTGGAACTGAAGATACATCTTTTTCAATTCATTCACCGATCTACCTAACGAATAATGTGTCTTCGCCTTCTCACAAGCTGATCGAGCTAGTTCATAACGGTATGCCGGGTCCAGCATTACCTTTTCAAGAGCATCGGCCAGAGCGGATGGGTCTTCCGGCGGAACAAGCAGACCGTTAACTCCATCTTCAATCTGTTCCGGTATCCCCCCTACATCTGTACCGACGAGAGCGAGGCAGCTCAACGCCGCTTCAGCGAATACAGAGCCAAAGGCTTCCGCACGGGATGGCAGTACAAACACATCAAAGAATGGCATAAACTCTTCAGGATGCAGTGTATATCCATAGAAAATGGTCTCGTTATAAATTCCAAGGCGCTGTGCAAGTTCTTCCAAATCAGGACGAATCGGCCCATCGCCAATAATATGGAGAACGTAATCGAGGCCTTTATCTTTCAACTTAGCGCAGGCTTTGAATAAAATATCTAACCCTTTTGCTGGTACAAGACGGCAGACGGTAACCAGTTGTGGGACCGCATTATCATGTGGAATGGGCTTAAAGCGTTTTTCATCAAAACCATTGGGAATGATTCCGATCCGATCCGGATGCTTCACGTGCGGGCCCAAATATCGGCGGAATGATTCCGACACCGTTAACAGACGTTTTGCTTGATGCTCCAACTCTCCATATATGGCCAACAAAAACTGATGCTCCAGTCCATTCGGCTCAGAGCGGCCATTAAGGATGAGTTCGCGCTCATAACTAGAGTGAATCGTCTGGATGAGCGGAATCTCGGGGAACACCGATTTCATAGCAAGTCCTGCAATAGGATGATGAGCATGAATAAGATCATAGGACTTCTGGATGCGAAGCCTGGTCCACCATAGATAGTCACGATACGTCTGAATATATTTTTGCACAACAGGGCTGTCCTGATAGACGGTCCAATCGAACGTTTCAAACTGTACGTCCTCTCGACCTTTGTTACGAATACGTTTGGGTAAGGAGAACAGATCCATTTCCCATCTCGGGCTCGCGAACCTTTCCTGCATATAGGGAATCATAGAGGATACACCTCCGGGCTGCTCCGGAGGAAAAAATAAAGCCTGTAGCAACTTCAACGTCATCGTCCCCCTCTCCAGCTTCATTTCTCTTTTTTCACATTTAAATATAATATATCGGAACATATGTTCAGTAAAGCAATACTTAAGAGATCTTGTATTAATTCGTATCGAAAATGTATTTTCATGCATTTTACTGCATATACTCATTATTCATTATGACACAGAAAAGCTTGAACATCTACCATTTTGGGACATGGATTATTCATTCGTATATACAACATATTCAATGGACGATCGATACAGAAGCCCCTATTTACATTATAAGCTTATCTGTGCTTTCGATCGGACAACACATAAAACAAGCCGGACAAGCTTTGATCGCTTCCGGCTTGTTTCCTTATTTTTTAACCACTTGCTCCCGTGACTTTACATTTCAACCGATTTCTCGTAAAGACTGTATCCATGCCGTAAGCCTGCATAAGCAAATTCATTAGCTGCATAAAAGGCATTTAACGTGGCGTTGTCAGCCCCGCAATCCAGGCGTACAAGTGACTTATTCTTGAATTGTATTCCACTGATAGACCACTGCAATATAGATTTACCTAAGCCCGTTCGAGCATACGCTCTTCGGATCGCGAGGCGGTGCAGATAGAGTGCTTGATCTTCCTCATGAGCCTGATCTCCCCATAGCTTGACATCCCACGGACTTGGCTTCTGCATGAGAATAACCATCCCTGCGATCTTTTCTTCTTTTTTGAAAACGAAAACGTCACCCTTCTGAATGGCCGCGGGTGTATTATGAGAATCCTCTCCTTGAAGCAGTGCACTCCATTGCGAAGAGCCTTGGCTTCTCAGCCAAGATGCTGATTCCACAAGTAATGAAAGCACCTCTTCCGTGTCCCCTGATTGCGCTTGAACCGCCTCAAAGCCGTCATTGATGTATTTCTTCCGTATCGTGAATGGATGCTTCATTATGCCCCTCCCATTTTACAAACTTTTAACTACATAAATAACTAATCGTACTATACCGAGAAAATATTTCTTCGTCAAAATCAATCCATAAGATTCAACATAAAAAAAGAGTAAAAGGCATTCGCCTCTTACCCTTCGACTCTTGCTTCATCAATAATCTGATTGCGATATAGCATGGTGAGATGCAGTGAGTCGAACTCGATCTCTCTGTTCAGCTCTCGCATAAGCACTTCAACCAGTGTTTTTCGCTGCATGCTCGTGCCTGGAACATCATAGTCCATATAACCTGTAATGTCCGTATGTGACGTATCGATCGTTGCAGTTCCCACCGGGAGCCCTCCGCGCTCTTGGACAAACAGATCATAGATGCTGAACTCTCGGTCCCTGCTCCTAAGCATGACATAACAAGCTTCTTCTGCTTCTTCTGAATTTATTGAATCTTCAAGGCGATCGAATTCCTCTTCCTCTTGTTCCTCTTCCAGCTCTTCCGAAAAATCACGATGCACCCATTCCAGCGTCTCTATTTTATTCCCTTGATGCCACATCTGGATCGTAATCGTATCAATAATCTCTTCATCCAATTCCCTTACAAGCAGTTCTGCCGCTGCTTCCTGTACAGATTCATCAGGTTCATCATACCAATGAATCTCTCCTTGTACATCGGCTCCGTACTGCTTCAAGGTAGCTTCTGCCATCTCTTCTCCTTCAACATCATTAAACAGATAGGTCGACAGGTTACGGCCGGCACTTACTAACTCCATCTCGAGCAACTGCTCCGAATCTTCATATGTAAAAGAGTCATCCCGAGAAGCAGGAATTCTATCCGTCGCATGAACGAATGTATCGACATAAGAGCTCTCACCCCGCTTCAGAAAGCCTGCTGACTCTTCGTCATCGTGAGAAGACCATTCTGTCCCTTCATTGATGTCTGGCTGCAGCACGGAATGTAGCGTGCCGACACTCACCAAAATATCATAATAGGAAGCAGCCACCGCATCTGCAAGTGTACGAACATATACATGCACCTTATCTATAATATGTTGTTCAGATGCATCTTCTATAGACTCTTGTTCCAGTTGAAGGCTGCCTGATAACCGCTCCCCTTCCCTAAACACTAATATAAGAGAGCCTGCATATCGGCCATCCACCATAACATCCTGCACTTCACCACTTGCTGTTCGCAGATCCGTAGTTAGTTCGATCTGATTCATTGCCAGTCCTCCTCATTCCTAACGTATTCTCTTAGGATGTCCTCAGGGACAGTAGTTTATAAGGACTGTTTATTATTGAAATTCAAGTGAGAAGTTCTGGAGACTTACGGCGACAAAATATACTTATGGATGGCATGCGCGACCCCTTCCTCATTATTGGATAATGTAACTTCGTTGGAAGCGGCCTTTACCTCTTCTGGAGAGTTGTCCATGGCAATACCTTTTCCCGCAAAAGTCAACATCGTAATATCATTAAAGTAGTTGCCAATCGCCATAATTTCAGAGGAGGCTATGCCCTTGGAATCAGCAAGCCTTTTGAGCGCGGCTCCTTTGGATGCATCAGGATGCATCAAATCAATGAAGAAATCCCCGCTTCGTGTCATGTAATACGGAAGATTCCAGGATGACCATTCACGCTGAACTTCGTCCATCTGTTCAATAGGACCAAAAGCCGTAAATTTGGCAAGTGGCTCTGTCATGTCTGCCCATCGTGGTAGTTTGAGCGGCTCCGCTAGGAAATTATAGTACATCTCCCTAACCTGCAACTCCAAGCCTTCAGGCTGTTCCACATACAGTCCAAAAGCCGTATTAATGTCAAAATGCACCCCATTTTCACGGCAGTATGTCATAATTGGCTCCAGACCTTGAGTATCCAGAGAAAACTGATGGATCACTTCTCGTGTCTCCACTTGAGCAGTAACCGCACCGTTATGCGTTATAACATAACCATCCAGACCCATCTGTTTCATAAAAGGAATCGTGTTGGCCGGTCCGCGGCCTGAACAAAGTACAATCTCAGCCCCTTGACGGGACGCTTGGATTAAGGTCTCTTGTGTCCACTCGGTCAGCTCATGATGATCGTTCAATAATGTTCCATCAACATCCAGTGCAATCAATTTATAGGTCATATGATTTCAATCCAATCTATGTTTAGTCAGTTGTATGATCATTTCGCAAACCATTAAGCTCATCTTCAGTTAGCTCTCGGTAATGTCCGATCGGCAGATCAGAAGGAAGTTTCAAATCTCCCATAGCTACTCGTTTCAGGTAGATCACACGTTTCTGAACAGCCTGAAACATACGTTTAACATGATGGAACTTACCTTCATGTATAATCAGCGAGATCAATGAGACAGTCCCTTCCGGCGTCTCCTCATATCCCAGTATCGTCAGCTCTGCTGGCATCGCCTCATATCCGTCATCCAGATGTACGCCGTTCGCAAAACGCTTTACGTCTTCTTGATCAACTTTCCCCAGTACCCGAGCTTCATACGTTTTAGGCACATGTTTGCGAGGAGATAACAAATCATGGGCGAGAGGACCATCATTGGTCAGAATAAGCAGCCCTTCCGTATCCTTGTCCAGCCGCCCCACCGGGAATGGTTGAAAGATCCGATCTTCTTTGCGCAGCAGGTTCAGCACTGTTTTATCCCGGGCATCCTCTGTCGCGGAGACGACGCCCGGCGGCTTGTGCAGCATCAAATAAATATTCTCCCTATAGAGGATTCGCTCACCATCCGCTTCAATAACGTTAATCTCCGGATTAACCTGCACCCCGCTGTCCTTCACTGCCTTGCCATCCACATGAATACGTCCCTGCTTGACCATTTTCTTCAGTTCACTTCGCGTACCGACACCCATATGGCTTAAAATTTTGTCCAAACGCTGGGTTTGTTTGCCTTTCCCACTCATACCGATGTCCACCTCCAGCCCGCAGGATATTCATTCTTCAACACTCCATCCAGCCATTTTCCCCATCCAGCAGCATATCCATCCACACACACGAGAACATATCCTTTAGGAATGGATCCCTCTTGGTGTGCTATTCGTTCTTGCATCACGTTTAGCGTCTCCCCCTTCAAGTATCTGACAGCTTCTCCATCCACAGAAGATAGATTTACACTTCGTTGCACCTCCGATGCACGTAAAGCACACGCCAGCGGATGAGATGGTACGAATCGTCCATTCTTCATCGTTCCCATAAACCATCCAGGACGAATGACCTTTAATCCCTTAAGACGGGAAGCTCCGACTGCGGACTGATATATTCGATCTCCGTAACATACCGTCTCTCCTTCAAGTGTCATCTCCAAGTTATCTTTTATAAACTGGTGATACACCATTAATGGGTCGTTTGAAACTGTATTGGCACCTCGTCCTTGTCCTCGTTCAGACTTACGGCCGCCAGCCTCTTTTCCCTTCTTGCCTGATTTATTTTCATGTTTACTGGCACGCGTGCCACTTTCACTACTCTTTCTTGATTCAAGCCGTAACAAACGTTCCTTTTTACGATCGGCTTTGGTCATAGGAATCGAAGCCGATCGTAAAAAAGAACGATCCTCACTTAGATCTTGAATCAACGAAGACTCACCCGCAATCCGGCCCTCATCTTGCCTTTCTTCATCTAGTTCTTTTTGTTCTTTGTCTAACTCTCTATTAAATTCATCGATCCATTTATCCGAACTTACTTCATCACCTTCGTACGCCTCCACATGTTTTAACACAGCAACGTAATGCCCTTCTCCTTCCAGGAGGTGAGGCCACAACCTGGCCGTACCGCTTGTCTGCTCCAGCACGCCTTCTGTCTCCGCTGCCTGAACCGGGGACATTTGACGAACCCATTCCGGACGTCCAGGAGCAAAACCTGAAGTATGATCAATATTCACAACTGCAAAGTCACCATTTTTTCTCAAAAACTCTGCAATCATCGCTTCATTTTCTTCCGGTGCAAAGGTACACGTTGAATAAACGATCGTACCTCCTGGAGCTAACAATCGAGCTGCCGTTTCTAAAATATCGCGTTGCATGATCACACATTTATCAACGGAATGGTGTTCCCATGATTTCACCATGTCCTCATCCTTGCGGAACATCCCTTCCCCTGAGCAAGGTGCATCGATTAAAATTTTATCAAAATAGTTCGGAAACGCATCCGCAATGCGTTCAGGTGACTCATTGAGCACAACTGCATTCCTTACACCGTACAGTTCCACATTTTTAGCAAGTGCCTTGGTGCGCTCGGCATGAATGTCATTGGTGACAAGCACACCTTTTCCTTGCAATTTGGCAGCAATCTGAGTTGATTTCCCCCCGGGGGCAGCACACAAATCAAGCACACGATCTCCCGGTTGCACTTGCAACTTTTCCACTGGAGCCATGGCACTTGGTTCCTGTATATAATACATACCTGCATGATAATAAGGGTGCAGACCTGGCTTTACCCCATGAGGCACATAAAATCCGGTTTCGCACCAAGGTATAGGTCTCAGTTCAAACGGGACAATCTCTTTGAATTGTTCTATTGATATTTTAAGTGTATTCACACGAAGTCCTGCATGTGGTGATTGATCATATGATTTCATAAAAGATTCAAATTCTTCGCCAAGCAAACGTTCCATACGCTCTGCAAAGATAAAAGGCAGCTGTACAGCCATATTTCCACTCATCCTATCCTATTAAAATGACATATTGCTCTATGTTATCATATCTTCATTTTGCTTGCCTATCCTATCATATCTATTCCACTACAGCGTGTAATGTAGTATAATGCTAATAGATTGTTTGTTGAGCAAAAAAACGGTTGTTTATGCATATTATCCCAGCCTTTATTTTTGTTGCAACGCTATTTCGATATGAACAATGGGGGATGAACGATGAATTCCAAGAAGAAAAAGAAAAGCGCCGCAATCCTTATCTTTCTAGGTATATTAGTTGTCATGCTTGCTGCATTGGTTTTGGTTAACCAGCAATCCAAGAAACAGATGGATTCAGTCGAAAATGCTTATGGCATTGCCGCTTCTAAGCTAAATCCAGCTACACGAGAATTGCTTAAAGATCCTAACTATCAACAGATCATACTCCCGGCCGATCTGAAAACCAAAGTGAACAACAAAGATAGCTTCTTTGTTTATTTCTTTGCTTCTGATTGCTCACATTGCCGTGCAACTACACCTCAATTGATGCCACTCGCGGATAGCGAAGGTATTGAGCTTCCTCAATATAACCTACGTGAATTTAATGAGGGTTGGACGGATTACAATATTGAATTCACGCCTACACTGGTATACTTCCAAGATGGCGTGGAGAAAGATCGCATGGTTGGTGGACTGAAAGAGAAAGAAAGTGACGAAGGCTACACTCTGGACGACTACAAGCAGTTTTTCGAAAAGTACAAAGCGAGTGTAACACCAACTAAAAGCTAACTTCAACAAACCAAAAACACCCCGATCGATTCCTCATTGGAATGATTGGGGTGTTTTGTATACAAGACATAGGACAGTAGGTCCTATTTATTTACATGGTTATTTACGTTCTCATATTCTTTGAGCGTCTGACTCTGACTTAGCGCTCTCATCTTCTCTTCATAGATTCGTCCCCGAGTTGGACTTCGACGTTGCGGAATGTTCGGCTTCAGCTCCAATGATCTTAGCTTCACCAATTGTGCGAGCGCCTTATCCTCAATCATTATCGACAGATCACGATACTCGAGTGCCTCGGGTTCATTTTGCTGCAGCTCCCTTACAAGACCACTAACGTCCTCTTTTAGTGCCTCAAGTTGAATTCCAAGCATGCTCTCTGGATATGGTGCCAATAAGTCCAATGAACTTTGCAGCATCAGGAGTCCACCACGAAGATTACCGTTCCTGTAATGATACAGCCCAACAGCAATCTGCAACAAACCTTTGTACAATGGATCACGATCACGTTCCAACCATAATTCTTCAAGCACTTCATGACATTCGAAGTAGTCCTGATCCCGGTTAAAATAAATCAGATAATCGACATAAAGCGGTTCATAGCTGTTCATCTGGATTCTCGCCCTTTCTGGCGTTGTTCAGAAGTCCCTTCACATCGTCCAGTAGCACTTTGAGTCCTTCCATATCATGTCGCTCCCAGCAGTCGTTGAATCGTTTCTGCGCTTCAATCGCTTCATGAACGAGATGATAGAAATACAGCTGTTGAATGATGCTGAGTGTTCTAGATACGATATTGGATTCATCCTCAAACGCCTTTTGCGCTTCCAGAATCTGCAGACGAATCGCTGACATCTCGTTATCCAGAACAAAGGCAGCTTCCGCTGTTTTCTTCAGTCTCGCTCTCATATCATCCGGCAAGCTCTCCCGGTATTTATAGCTCAGGGAATGTTCAATGGTTGCCCAGAAATTCATCGCCAGTGTCCGAATCTGAATTTCGGCAAGCACTTTTTTCTGCCCCAACGCTGTTTGTACAGGATACTCAATGATCATATGAAAGCTTCGATAACCACTCTCTTTGAAGTTGGTAATATAGTCTTTTTCAATTACAACCGTCAGGTCCTTACGTGCCCGGATGTATTCAGCAACCCGGCGAATATCATCTACGAACTGGCACATGATCCGAATACCCGCGATATCCTCAATGCCTGTCTCCACATCATCAAGTGCTACATTCAGACGTCTTGATTTTTCCAGAATGCTGGAGATTTTTTTGACACGGCCAGTAACGAATTCAATCGGGGCATATTCTTCCCGTTTTTTCAATTCGGCCCTCATCGTCTTGAACTTGACTTTCAATTCCTCTACCGCTTGTTCATAAGGAAGTAAAAATGTACCCCAGTCTCTACCGTCCATGGTTATGCCTCCTGTCTCTATAGCTCCCCTGTTCTTATCCATTATACATGATGTTCACCGGGGGGAAGAGTCCCGATCCATTAAACTCTCTTCCACGCTTCTATGTTTCCTATTCTGGGGGTTCTATTGCATCTTAACGGTGGTCGGCACCAACCGCTTCTGAAATATGACGATATCCATCCTTACGCAGCAATTCGCGCAGGCCAGCATGAATGCGACGATTAACCTCTGGCCCTTCATAAATCAACGCAGTATAGATTTCCACCAGACTTGCCCCAGCTTTAATTTTCTCATAAGCATCCTCACTTGTGAAAATACCACCCGAGCCGATAATCGGAAGCTTACCTTCTGTTTGTCTGTATACCTGACGAATAATCTCTGTAGAACGTTCACGCAGTGGTTTTCCGCTTAGCCCGCCTGTTTCCTTCGCATGCTGATGGGAGAGCCCTTCGCGGCTAATCGTTGTGTTCGTCGCAATAATGCCTGATACCCCGCTTGCTGCAATCGTACTAACCATATACTCCAGTTCCTGGTCATTCACGTCTGGCGCAATTTTAACAAGTACAGATTTGGCTAGCCCGCCAGCCTCAGTCTGTTGACTATTCATCTCGCTCATAACCGCCGCAAGCAATTCTTTTAGTTCATTCCCATGTTGCAGATTACGCAAATCCGGCGTATTTGGTGAACTGATATTCACTACGAACAAGTCTGCATAATTATATAACGCTTGAATGCATTTCGCATAATCCAGATGAGCTTCCTCATTCGGAGTAACTTTGTTTTTACCGATATTAATCGCTACGGGAATACGTCGCTCCGGAAGACGTGCAAGTTCTTTCGCCATCGCTTCTGCACCCAGATTGTTGAATCCCATTCGGTTTACCAGCGCCTCGTCAGGGGGCAAACGGAACAATCGAGGCTGATCGTTGCCGGTCTGTGCCAGCGGTGTTACCGTTCCCACTTCCATAAATCCGAATCCGATAGAAGAGAACCCGGTTACAGCCTGTCCGTTTTTATCCAGACCAGCGGCAAGACCCACCGGGGTAGGAAAATGACAACCAAACATATCTACTGCCAGATCGGGCGTTTCCCGAACACCGTACATTACACGCAGCCCCGATGGAACCGGACGGATGCTCCCCACACCGCTCAGACCACCAATGATTAGATGATGGGCCTTTTCGGGGTCCATTTTGAACAATAAAGGTTTAGCAAGACTTTTGTATAACAAATCACTCACTCCGTTCTGATCCGGTACGACATATGGCCGATCCCCGTCTCCTGTATGTAAAAAACTCTACACACCAGTCTAGCCGTTTCTTCTTCAAAAAGAAAGTCATTTACGCATAGACAAACAAATTCAAAACAATGATATATGTATAAGAAATCAGCTCACCTACTGGAAATAGCGAGCCAAATTCTTTACAATGAGAGCATAGTTACTATATAACCGTTCGATACCATAAGGAGGAAGTAAATATGGCTCAGAAACGTAAACCACCCGCATTACAGCAAAAAAAAGAGGAAGTCAACCGTAAAGCCATCGCTTGGACAGCAGCTAGTGTTGGCGGACTAATCATTATTATTGGTGCTCTGATTATTATTGCCAATATGTAGAAGTTTCAGATAGCCTTCATTGGAGCTACATATTCGACCAATCGTGAAACCGCTATATAAAATCAGATCACAGATGAATCAATTTAACCAGTGATAGGTTTTGTTTGGATTGTTCTGCTGAGGAACAAGCTTATGCTTATATCGCTGTTCAGCTTTTGGCACCGCCGTAAGCTCGGGCAGTAGATCTTTGCCGATGCGCACCGGAGTTCCTTGCGGAGCAAGAGCGAACAATTCCTCCACATCCGCTTTGTGCATTCTCACACATCCAAGGGACTCGTCCAGTCCGATGCTATCAGGCTCATTAGTCCCATGGATGGCATAATTCGTATTCGAAAGTTGCATACCGCGACTTCCGAACTCCCCATCCGAACGGCCATTCGGATTAACCACTTTATCCGTAATCACATATGTGCCTTCAGGTGTCCGCTCACCGCCTAGGCCCACTTCATACATCCGAACGATTGTACTCCCGCTAATGAGCGCCAGCCTATGGTTGCTCTTATCAATAATAATCTCATATGATTTCTCGAAAAAGGGTTCCCCACCCATAGTATCCGCGAATAGCGTGTTCTTGGCCTGCGATAACTTATCTCCGCCCGAATTCCCTTTCCCCGCTTGAGCCTTGGCTTGATGCATGGCTAAAAGTGGTGGAAACATTTCACTCATTTCAGCTGAAGTTTCTCCCAAGATGTTATCTGGAAACGGTTGAGCCAGAGCCGTGACACTCGCTGGCCATTTTTGATGTTGTTTGCGATACGACATGATCGCACTCGATAAAGCTCCTGCGGTCTCCTGCTTCGCTGTCCAGGCAAGCACCATCCGTTTGATCGAAGTAGGTACTTCAGGTGGTTTACAGTTACATTGTTTCGCATCATAACTTTGAGCCGTAAGCTTCCCTTTTGGATTGGTCTGCATAATATATTTTACAGGCATATCTCGCTTCCAAATCGCCCAATCGTCTGACATTTGCATGCCAAGTATGGCCGCTGTATTCACGCGATCCCCCGACCCGGACCATGCAGCAGCGAGAACACTCCCCACTTCTTTCCCTTTGCTGAAGGCCGTAGCAGTGAATACATTGCTGGGTTCCATAGAACCATTACCTACTTCACTTCCATCTCGAACAGGAGCTTCATTCGGTCCTTCATCGTCCGAATCCAGAGATGCGGACAAGGCACCGGCTGCCTCAAAAGGAGAACCAGGGGCATCTGCAGGTGGTAGACCAGCTAACAGCAAAAGCATTAACAGAGTGAGCCACATCTTGCGCCTTCGTTTCTTTTTCTCTTTTAGCTCAGACATCTCCACCAGCTTCTGCTGGTAATCCATCCATATATCCGCAGGGGCTTTACTGCGTTCAAAGGCTTCATATACTTCACCTGCTTGTTGAAAACAATAATTCGCCTTTGCTTCCTGTCCCTCTCCCAGATACTCTTTGCCAAGTAAATACCAAGCCATTTTATTGTCTGGATGTTTCTTGACATAAGACCTCAGATCAGTGTTTTGCATCGAATCCCTCACTATTCCGCCTTGGGCTATAAATATGTATATCGGCAATAAAACACAAATTTTCCATAGGACTTGAGTACCTGGTACTAACAATTTGCACACAGAAAAAGCACACCCTCTGTCTTTTAGGACAAAAAATGTGCTTATGAACATAAAAACAAACCCTTAGCCTTCTTTATTAAATGGCTCGTCCGCTACTTTGATGGAGTCTGTAGGACAACCATCACATGCATCCTGCATATCGTCAAACAAATCTTCAGGAATCGCCTTAATTCCTTGGTTAGCATCGCCATCGAAAATAACTTCTGCCAAACCTTCATCATCATAATCATAAATATCTGGAGCCGTTGCTCCACAAGCGCCACATGCGATGCATGTGTCTTTTTCAACCCAAGTATACTTACTCATTGTATAATCTCTCCTCCTAGGATTCACCACGAACCATGTTTTTATCTAGAAACATATTAATACAAAGTTAGATTAATTACAAATCCATATTGCAACAACCACGACTTTATATTATCCCTATTTAGTCGAAACTTTGCAAGTTATCTTTTTGGAGTGAGGTGCCCCTTACCTTATGATCGCGTAATAATGCGGAAGGATCATCTCCTAGCATACCTGCCGTTACGACTGCATTCTCACCAAACTTATCACGCAACTGATCCATAATCCGAATCAAACTTTCTTTTTTCGGCTTCTGCTCGTATTCGAACAGGTCCATCTGTACAGCCGATTCTTCTCGTGGGATCAGATTCTGTAGCGTAATGCCCAGCATCCTTACAGGCTTACCCTCACCCCAGTGCTTCGCAAAGAGCTTACAAGCTTCACGGTATATCACCACTGCATCCTCCGTTGGCACCTCGATCAACCGTGATCTGGTGATCGTTCTCATATCAGGTGTACGTATGGTAATCTGAATGCCCTGAGAGAGCATTTCGTGCTTACGCAATCTTCGAGCTACCTGATCACTGATATTCAAAAACACTCGGTGAATATCACTCATTGCAGAGACATCAGCCGGCAATGTCGTCGTATGCCCGATCGATTTATTTGCTTCCCGTTCCGCCACTACAGGAGAGTGATGTATACCATTAGCAGAATTTTTAAGCCAAGTACCGTTAATGCCGAACAGATCCGTCAACATTTTTTCATCCGATTTAGCTAGTTGACCGATCGTCTCAATTCCCAGCTTCTGAAGTTTCTCGGCTGTCTTCTTACCAATGCCAAACATCTCATTACATGGTCTGTGCCACAAAACGCGAGGTACGTCCCTCATTCGAAGAATGGATATACCGTTCGGCTTTTTCAGATCCGATGCCATCTTGGCGAGAAGTTTGTTCGGTGCAATTCCTATGGAGCATGGCAGGCCAAGTTCTTCCCTGATTCTTTGCTGAATCTGTTCAGCAATTTCAACAGGGGTACCGAATTGTTTCGACCCTGTAATATCCAAATAACATTCATCAATGGAGGTCGCCTCCAGTAGAGGTGTATAGCTATAGGCTATTTGCATAAAGGCCCTGGAATATTGGCGATATAAGTGAAAGTCTGGACGAATTACAATAAGATCGGGACATTTTTTCATTGCCTGGTGTACGACCATCCCCGTTGAAATCCCTCTGCTCCGAGCTGTGTAAGAACAGGTTACAATTACACCCTTACGAAGCTCACTGCTTCCTGCCACAGCGGTTGCTTTTCCTCTGTATAACTCCGGCTCCTCTGCTTCATGTACGGAACAATAGAAAGCATTCATGTCCACATGCAGAATCACTCTGCCAGCTGCTGGATAATACCCACTTACATCCGTTGGAGGATTGCTGTCTGAAGACTTCACGCCTCCCATCCTTTCTGTGCGCATAAAATAATTCAAGGGTTCTACTCGTCAAATACGTGCCATCTTAATATTCAAAGTACATCAGAGACTTCAAAAAGAGGTGAAGCCCTATATGCTGCATACCTATATAGTATATCAAAACCAATATGTAAATTCAGTGATCTCACCTGATTGAAGAAGTTACTTTTTATTGCGTCCTTTTCTAATTATATTAAGGAAAATGACAGCTGCCATCACCACGCCACATAAAAGTAAAAGGGTAATTACAACATTCTCCCACACAATGGTCATCCTTATCCCCTCCTTAATATATATATCGATACTCAATTCTATAATATTCAATAAACGATTAAACTTCATTATAACATAGTGACCTGTCATATCCTGGTCTTCTTCACATCGAAACTGCAACTCTTTACCTTAACCTGCGAATTCGATGTGGCAATTGGCTGTAATGATGCTATAATAATTCATTATACAAATTCACGATTTTGGGACAAATCTATTCAAAAAGTTTAACACAGTGTAGCGTTGCTACATCACAGGATTTTTCATCAATGTTCTTATGTTTTTTAACCACTCCATCAAAATTTATAAAAATCGCTTTCCCTTAAAGGAGGATCCTCATGTCAAAGGCCATTTCCATCTTCGATACAACTCTACGCGACGGCACGCAAGGAGAGGGTGTCAGCTTATCGGCAGATGATAAACTCAAAATTGCCAAAAAACTGGATGACCTCGGTGCTCATTATATTGAAGGCGGAATTCCCGGCAGCAATACCAAGGACATAGAATTTTTCAAAAGAGTCCAAGAATTGAATCTGAATGCCAAGGTCGTTGCATTTGGTAGCACACGTCGTAAAAACAGCGTTGCCAGCGAGGATGCTAATCTGCAGCGGATCATTGAATCTGGAGCACAGGCAGCTACACTCGTAGGTAAATCATGGGACTTCCATGTGCATACTGCCTTACAAACTACGCTCGAAGAAAATTTGTCCATGATCTACGATTCCATCGCTTACTTAAAACAAAGTGGCATGGAAGTGATCTTTGATGCCGAGCATTTCTTCGATGGATTCAAAAACAATCCCGAATATGCTCAAGCCGTCTTAACCAGAGCCCACGAAGCGGGTGCTGATTGGCTTGTAATGTGTGATACAAACGGCGGAACGATGCCTCATGAAGTTCATGAGATCGTATCAACACTACATCGGACATTGCCTCATGCTCATCTCGGCATTCATACACATAATGACTGTGAACTGGCGGTCGCAAACACCCTTAGCGCTGTACAAGCTGGTGCACGCCAAGTCCAAGGCACAATGAACGGATATGGGGAACGTTGCGGTAACGCTAATCTCGCCTCCATTATCCCGAATTTACAGCTAAAACTCGGTTATGAATGTGTATCGGATGATTCCATGAAACAGCTCACGAACGTTGCCCGTTATATTAGCGAGATTGCCAATGTGAATATGCCGATTAACCAGCCTTATGTCGGCAATGCTGCATTTGCTCACAAGGGCGGAATCCACGTATCTGCCATCTTGCGAGATTCACGGACATATGAGCATATCGTGCCTGAACTAGTCGGCAACAAGCAACGTGTACTTGTCTCCGAGTTGGCTGGACAGAGCAATATCGTTTCCAAAGCTCAGGAGCTGGGACTGGAATTCGACCCAAGCAGTGCGAACTCACGTCAAATCATTGAGAAAATCAAAGATTTGGAGCACCAAGGCTACCAATTCGAGGGTGCTGATGCATCACTGGAATTGTTGATTCGTGAAGCCAACGGGGATATGAAAGAACTGTTTACGTTTGAATCCTTTAAAATGCTTGTGGAGAAAACGGCAGGTAAATCTGTAGTATCCGAAGCTTTCGTTAAACTGAATGTGGCGGGAACAAGTGTCTATACCGCAGCAGAAGGAAACGGACCGGTCAATGCGCTGGATAACGCACTTCGGAAAGCACTTGTACAGTACTTCCCTTCTCTTGGTCATATGCACCTGTCTGACTACAAAGTACGTGTGCTAGATGAAAAGGATGCTACTGCTGCCAAAGTTCGTGTATTGATCGAATCTAAAAATACTGAAAATACCTGGAATACCGTTGGTGTATCCGAGAACGTCATCGAAGCCAGCTGGGAAGCACTCGTGCACAGTTTCCGATATGCCCTCCTTCAGGAGAGTATTCAGAATGAACCGAATTCACTTTCGATGCCGACCGCAGGGCTAATTAATCACTAACTATTGGGCCTTGCCTTACTTCATATTTCCCGGAAAATAAAAAAGCTTCTGCAACCATACACTTGGATGCAGAAGCTTTTAAAATACTCGAAATGTAAACTTTCAAATTTTAGTTTGCAACTAGTTTTTTAATCTTTTTCTCCAACTCTTTTTCCGGCAATATGCCAAGAACGACCTCTTGAATCACCCCGCGAGAATCAATAAGGACATTTGTTGGGAATGCAACGCCGTTGTATTGGGCATACACCGTCCCTTTTTCATCCAGTGGGATAGGAAATGTCAGTCCATACTCATCTACAAACGCCTTCGCATCCTTGAGCTTATCGTAAGAAGTAACATTCACACCATAGAGATCCAGCTTGTCCTTGTATTTTAACGCTAAATGGTTCAGTTCTGGCGCTTCTTGTTTGCACGGCTCACACCATGAAGCCCAAAAACTGATAAACGTTGCTTTGTCTTTCGTACCACCTACACTGTAGCTTTTGCCATCTAGGCCTATCAAAGAAAACGGCGGCGCAAGCAAACCAGCCTTAGGCCCTGTCTCTGTAGGCATAGGCTCTTCCTGTTTGAAAACAGCGGCGATTCCATTATCTTTATTCTGAAACAGAGCTATACCAACGAGCAGGATAACCCCAAGCAAGATGTATAGGTTACGTTTCATGACTTGCCACCTCTTGTTCATTGAAAGTGTCTCTATATTGTGTTAAAAAGATGCTTTATCATATTGTACCCTTTTATCTTATTTTTTTACAATCTGCATGAAACAAAATAAAATGAAAAAGACTCCCGCATGAGCAGGAGCCAAAAGAAAGAGGGGTGAATACAAATGGCAGTACTTCATGGGCAGCAAAATACATTAAGCCTCCCCCGCGCGATAGAACAGGAAATGTCGAGACACATGTATCTTTCACTGCCGCAGGAAGCCTGCGGGGTTGTGCTAGGTGAATCCACAGCAAGCGGCATACGAATTAATCGTTTTCAGCCCATTCGTAACGCAGCACCTGACCCGTTGCATCACTTTTCACTAGATCAAAGGGAATGGATTCAATTGTTTTTGTCCGATTCCACCGTCGTTGGTATTTTCCACACCCATCCGCACACATCACCCGTCCCTTCACAAGAAGACCTGCGAGCCCTCCCGAACTTTGCGGGTATACTACAGACATATCTGATCGGAGCACCTAATCTTTCGGTTTCAGCTTCAGACGAAGTGGAAAGACCTATGCTACTTAACGCTTATCGAATTATATCTTATGAAGAAAAGTCAAGAAGTGCAGCAACGTCATCTTCACCTTCTTATAATTTAGTTCAGATGCCGCTAAACGTGACTTAGCCGGGCGTAAAGATCTCCTAATGTTTCAATGTTCTTGCTCTGCATGTCTTTCAGATAAGAGCACCATAAGTGCGCTGTCATTTTAGCATCCTCAAGCGCGTGATGCCGCCCATAGATCGGTATACCTCTGGATTCGAGCAATACATCCAGGCCGTATCCCGCTCTCGTCGGTTCAATCCAGCGCGCGAGCATCATTGTATCAATCAATCGATGGGTCAATCTAACTTTAGAGGTTCGCCATAGCGCTGCATTAAGGAATGCTCGGTCATGTGCACTCCCATGGGCAACCAGTACGCTCCCACCAACAAAGGACATGAAATCATGAAGCCCTTTGAGCAATGTCGGCGCCTCTTCCGTCATCTGCTGCGTAATCCCAGTAAGTACAGTAATATGCTTAGGTACCTCCCTTTTCGACTGTACCACCGTGTAGAACTCCTCCTCTTCGAGTAAAACACCACCTCGAATGCGCACAGCCCCAAAAGACAAAATTTCGTCTCCATGCTGGGGAGCAAACCCCGTTGTTTCCAAATCAAATACGACTACATCCAGCTCACCCAGAGGTGTATGCAGAACTTCAGGTCTGCGCTGCTCTCTCATCATCGAACGGATGAACGCCATATGTTGCGCCGTAGGGGCTCCCATTATGGAAGCGATGGCGGAAGGAACCCCTCCGTGACGCAGCGAATTCCAAAATCCTGTACTGCCCCTTGCCGGCTCTCTCATGGACGTCTCCTTTCTGCAAAACGCAACTGCCTTTGCAATGCACGATGCACTCGTTTGACTAACCCCAGAGTCTCTCTCAGATCATAAAGCCTTTGCTTTTCTTTCAATTGCTTCTCATCCAGAAAACCGCTACTCTGCTGTAGATCCTCTCGAATCACAATCGGTGTATCTCGGCGCAGTTTCAATGCAGCTATAAATGCCCGCTGGCATGCATCCATCAACGGATAAGGAACAGCTTCAAGCGAAGTCAGTTTCTCCATTCGTTTTATCGTAGACGATTCCTGAATTCCATGCTGCACAGCCAAATATCTTACACTGTTAACCAGTGGAATATATACACCATACTTGACATCAAAACCGCCCGCATGTTCACCAAAACGTTCTGTAACGACACGACCCAGTATATTTAATGTCGCCTTATGTTTCACTGTATTACGCAGCACTGCATCCGAGAGTTCAGGCACACGCCTAAACTGGTCATAAAAACTAGCCAGCCACTCGGTTGCCAGACTAACCTCCCCCATAATAAAGCGCATATCGGAAGCGATGATCAGGTTACGCACGGGCTCCCAATTCAGTTCAGAGCTCCATTCGAACAGTTGCCTTTTCCAAGCAGACAGCGTTTGTCGCCACAGCGGTTCCGAACACATCACCTTGCCTTCACATTTGGCATAGCCCAACTCTTCCAATAAATCCACAATACGTTTTCCGAGTTCCGTAAAATAATCTTCTTTCCCTACATGCGGGGCATCACTGATAATCATGCCATGATCCTGATCACTCCACAGTGTCGCTTCTCGCCTGCCGGAGCTTCCAAATACGATAAAGGCATAGGGGACGGGAGGCTGGCCGAAGCCATCCTCTACCATCCCCTGAATGCATAACTCTACTGCTTTCCGTGAAATGCGGTCATGCAGTTCATTTACCGCTTCGTACCATTCGACCAGCGACAAGGAAGTGAACAGTGATTCCTGGAGCTCTCTCTGTATAATGACGCGTTCCTCGCGCAGTTCATGTGCAGAAGCAACACCGTCGATACATTGATAAGACCAGTTAAGGTTTGTTATTGAGATAGGTTCCATCAAATCCAGCCTCCTTGAAGCAATTCAATCTGATTCACCTCAGGAGTTGAACATACCGCCTGATTTGGATTCTACTTGTTTCATTTGCTCAGGATATCCATACGTACCGTGTTCGCTGAGATCGAGACCCATCGTTTCTTCTTCTTCAGTAACACGGATACCCATAACTGCTTTCATACCACCCAAAATGATGAAGGACATTACGAGTACGAAGGCAAATGCTCCAACAAGACCTAACAATTGTACACCCAATTGGTGGAATCCACCGCCATAGAACAGACCCGCTTGACCTACGCCTACTTTTTCAGCAAGTTCAGGTGTTGCAAACAATCCCGTGGAGATGGCTCCCCACATGCCAGCAATACCGTGCACGGAGAACGCATAGATTGGATCATCAATACCTTTACGATCAAAATATTGAGCTGTGAAGAACGTTATGATCCCTGCGAGTGCACCGATGACTAGAGCTGCCCAAGGTTCTACGAATGCACATGCCCCAGTAATGGCGACAAGTGCCGCAAGCACACCGTTTAACATGCTTGGAATATCAGATTTTCCAAGAACAGCCCAAGAAATTAACAGGGCCGCAACTCCACCAGCAGCAGCAGCTACGTTGGTAGTTAATGCTACATAACCGAAGAATCCGTCACCCATCGCAGAGAGCGTGCTGCCAGGGTTGAATCCAAACCAGCCAATCCAGAGAATAATGACCCCGAGTACAGAATACACTTGGTTGTGACCTGGAAGGATGTTAGGCTTGCCGTCTTTGTTATATTTACCGATACGAGGTTTCAGCAGGATGGTAGCTACCAGTGCAGCAGTGGCACCTGTCAAGTGAACAACGGTTGAACCTGCAAAATCTTGCATGCCCAGCTCTGCGAGCCAGCCACCACCCCATACCCAGTGCGCAACAACCGGATACATAATAATGGTGTACAGTGTACCAAACACAATGTATACACTCATCTTTGCACGTCCTGCCATACCGCCACAGGCAATAGCTAAGGAGACAGCTGCAAAGGCAAGGTGGAATACGAACTTTATCGTTAATGGAACATCAGAGAAGGCAAGTGATTCAAAGGAAGCTGCCATGTTGTCTCCACTCATGAAGAAACCAACAGTTCCGAAAAATCCGTTACCGTTACCAAAGCCCAGGCCGAAACCGAGTGCCCAGAAAGCGATAACTGAAATACCTAACGTGAGAATGGTTTTACCTGCAATGTGTCCCGCATTTTTCATTCGTGTCGAGCCTGCTTCCAGGAGTGAGAATCCCCCTTGCATAAAGAACACCAGCACTACAGCCAGAAACGTAAATGCCGAATTGAGGCCACTTTGAAGTTCAATATTGCTTGGGCCCTCCGCCGATGCGAATGCACTAGTTGGAAATACCACCAAAGTAAGTAATGCTAACATATAAATAAAAAAACCTTTTCTCATGTCCCTCGCTCCCTCTTTTGTGTTAGTTTTCATCACACATAATGAAATTCTTAATGTCATTATAAGCAGGAGTCAGGAAAGTTGACAAGGATTTTTCTAGCATCTTCTCAAAAAAAATATAGGAATAAAGTCTTACGTCTTTTTCTTGCACTTATGTACATAAACTCACACTCCGAGCACATAGAAATAAAATATACTCTGAACTAAAGTGGAACGTTTGACTGTACGGTTCCTGTTCATGTATCATATTTGTTGTAAGAATTCAAGGGCGTGTTCGATTGAAGCGCTTGTGGAGACTACATTTCCCTACATTAGAATTTGCAAGCGAGGTGATTATCATTGGGGATATGAAACTTTTTCGAATTGGCGAACTCGCCAAAACAGCGGGTGTAAGTGAACGAACAATTGACTACTACACTAAGTTAGGGTTAATCACTCCCGAAGAACGTACAGAAAAAAACTATCGTCTCTATAGTCATGAAACCTTAACCAGACTCGAACGTATTGTACAGATGAAACAAGAGAAGTATAGTCTTGAAGAGATTAAACAATCTCTTGAAAAGTGGCGTCTGGTCAGCACCGAAGAACAAGTAGCAAGCAAACTGACAACACTAGAACTTCACGTGCAGCAGCTTGAGAGAGAGGTCAATGAACTTAAGCCATTGCTTGGGGAGATGAAACCTGTACAAGCTCGTAAAATGATGGCAGGACTGCTCACGAAAAGCGCTGGTACGATGGAGGCACTCAAAATCTTGCTTGAAAACACCATGATGTAGCTTACTAAGAAAGCGAGGAATTGTTATGAGTTTCAATAACGGAATGTTCGTACTAGTCATTATCGCTTTTTTGCTCTCTCTATGGGCGCAATTCCGCGTTAAAGGTACATTTAGACAGTGGTCAGATGTACCCAATCAAAAAGGAATGACAGGTTATGATGCTGCCCGTCATATGCTCGACTCCAATGGCCTTCACGACGTACCTATTGAGCCCGTTCGAGGCACACTTTCTGACCATTACGATCCGATCAATCGGGTTGTACGTTTGTCAGAGCCTGTATATTACGAAAAATCTATCTCTGCCTTATCCGTCGCCTGTCACGAAGTCGGTCACGCGATCCAGCACAAGGAAAGTTATCCAATGCTAGCATTACGTCACCGGATTTTTCCGATTGTAAATTTCGCATCCGGACTTGCACCACTCTTGTTGATCGCAGGTTTTCTCTTTAATGCCATGAATCTGGTTGGAATCGGCATTATCTTCTTCTCAGTTACTGTTGCATTCCAATTGATCACACTGCCAGTAGAGTTCAACGCAAGTAATCGCGCACGCGAGATTATGGTGTCCGAAGGTTATATCCGCAACGAGGAAGAAAAGGGTGTAGCCAAAGTTCTAAACGCCGCAGCTTTGACTTATGTTGCCGCTGCATTAATCTCCCTGCTTGAACTGATTCGTTACATCGGTATCTTTAATAGTCGCGAATAATTTTCATAACAGGTTCATCTCCAAAAAAAAACAATACCCCTCCCGTTATTCGGAAGGGGTATTGTTTTGCTGTAAACCAAAGTAATCAAGCAGAAACGTACGGAAAGACTGAGCAACCAACGGAAGCTTGTCATCAGCTCGATGAATCAATCCAATGGTTCTCGTTACTTTGGGATGAGAAATAGCTACATGTGCAGGTTGCAGAGGATTCGTCTGGAATAAAGCCATTTCGGGCAACAAACTAACCCCCATACCTGCAGCAACCAGCCCACGAATCGTATCCGTTTCTTCACCCTCAAAAGCAATTTTGGGTGTAAACCCAGCCTCTAAACAGGCATGCCACACAATCGGCCTCAAGGAGTACCCCTTACTGAATAATACAAACTTTTCATCCTTCAACTGTTCAAGCGCAATCTTTTCTTCTCCAGCAAGTGCATGATTTGGTGGTAAAATAGCATGCAACTCCTCGGTCAGCACAACATCACCAACTACATGGTCATGCTTCTCCGGGAACGGCGAAATAAAAGCCAAATCCACTTCAGCCGACAACACATCTCTAATCAGTGTCGGATACATTCCTTGTTTAAATCTGAATTTTACGTTTGGATACCGTTGACGAAAAGCAGCCACGACAGAAGGGATCAGATGAATTCCCAAACTATGCGGAAAACCGATTCGAATCTCCCCATGTTCCGGGTCCAGAAACTCATGAACCTCACCAACAGCTTTGTCGAGATCCTTCAAAATACCTTCAACTCGTTTGCAAAAAAGCTGGCCCACTGCGGTTAACTGCAGGTTCCGTCCTTTTTGCATAAAAAGATCAACCCCAAGTTCCTCCTCAAGCTGATGAATCTGCCTACTCACCGCAGACTGAGCCACGTGAAGCTCCTCCGCCGCCTGTGTAACGTGCTCTTTCTGCGCCACCTTAAGAAAATAATGCAACTGTCTTAATTCCACTTGCCTGATCGCTCCATTCTGTTATACCCTACTATGTCTTTTACCGCTTTCCCATCTCGAGAACTACATCGGCTATTTCCTGAGAATACGGGGTTTCCACAGGCGAATGATCAAACCGTAAATAAAGAATCCGCCAATCAAACCACCAAAATGTGCCATCCAATTAATACCTGACGCTGCAAAGGAAAAAATGATCCCGAACAACAACAGTGTATACAACGTTTTACGAGATGTTTCATCCATCAAAGTTCGCTGGAACAACGCTACGTAGAGAAATGCTCCATACACAGCATATATGGCGCCAGAAGCTCCTACTGATACCGTGATCTCTCCAGCCGAGTTATACCAAGCAACGGCCAGCAGATTACCTAAGACACCTCCTCCAAGATACAACACGCCGTATCTCAACGACCCCAACAGTCGCTCCATCGGTGGAGCAAATACAATTAGTGCGAAGCTGTTAAATAAGAGATGACCGAAGCCTGCATGCAAAAAGATGGAAGTCACATAACGCCACCAGTCCTGAGCGAATAATTCATAATTCGTCAATGCTCCAAATTCGAGCAACACCAAACTGTTCGTTGAACCTCCATTAAAAGATAACACAATAAACATAATTACATTTGCAATCAACAATAATGACGTCAAAGGGAAGTACTTCAAATAACTTTTCCAATTTTCATAACGAATAAATATCATAGACTTTTTATTTTCACTCCACCCTTTTAAAAATCAGACCTGTCAATTCAGATCCATCATTATCTTATATCTCCAGATTGGACAATGCCTTTCATAAAAGATTATAATGGATTTTGGCACGGATCACCAATTTATAAGGAGGAACATTACTTATGACACAAGAACGTACTGGTGCAGCCACTTTTAAAGGTAACCCTATCACACTGATCGGACCCGAATTGAAGGTGGGTGACCAAGCACCTGACTTTACAGTGAGCAAAAACTTGATTGAAGACGCATCTCTGAAAGACTTCGCAGGCAAAATTAAATTAATCAGCGTTGTTCCTTCTCTGGACACTGGCGTATGTGATGCTCAGACACGCCGATTCAACACTGAAGCAGCAGACCTCGGGGAAAACGTTGTTGTTTTAACTGTCAGCGCAGACCTTCCATTCGCTCAGCAACGCTGGTGTGGTGCGGCAGGTGTTGACCGTGTGGTTACACTATCCGATTACAAATCACGTTCTTTCGGCAAGAACTATGGCGTACTTATCAAAGAGTTCCAGTTGGATATGCGCTCTATTTTTGTTGTGGATGCCGAAGACAAAATTACATATGTGGAGTATCTCCCAGAGATGACGGACTCCCCTAACTTCGAGCAAGCCATTGCTGCAGTAAAAGCTTTGCTGTAGAATACGCTTTCTATGTGGCAGAATAAAAGCGAGGAAGGTCAGCCTTCTCTCGCTTTTTGCTATCATGTATTTCACTCGTTAACTTTATATTGGCTAAGCTTTTTATCTAATACGGAGAACAAGTGCATAATTGTTCGATAGTTTGAACCAAGATCTCCTAGTGAACCGCGAGAGGCAGAGTAAATATCCACTGCACTCCGTACAGGACTTACCGAAATAATGGAAACCGTAATATCCATAGTTCGTCCGAACGTAGTGCGCTTCTCCAGAATAATCTCACCTACCGAATGCACCTCATGCAGCACTTTATAGCCCGGAATTTTTTTGAGTGTCGAGGATACTTCTTCCCAGGCTTTTTCTTTGGATAAATTGTAATACCTCGTTTTTAATTTGGGATCCTTGGCTCGATCGCTGGTCCCCTCCATACTTCGGATGATACCGACGAGCGTTCTCTTTAAGGTCAAGACCCTTCCTCCTTTAATTGAAACCGTTCCATTTATGTATTCTAGTGTAACATTGTTCAAGAAGTAACAAAAGGGTTAGCATCATATTTAACAAAATACGCCGAACAACCAACACAAAAGATTTGATAGTTCAGTAGAACAACCCTTATGCCCACAAAAAAGCACCCCGGCTTCCTGTATAAAGGAAAGTCAGGGTGCTGTACATCGTAAAATAGAGAAACCCGCCTATGCCGTCCGGCTACATTGTCTTATGAACCTGCTTGGCAGGTGGGTGATTGCAAAAATGAATTTGAAGTCCCCATGTCATATAGACAGGGCGTTTCAGCAACATTTTAATATTAATCTCCCGAAGACATCATCATTGGTTCAAAACAACGAATAACCGAAACGTACATCGCAGGATG
>JAFWEX010000033.1 GCA_017512705.1 Paenibacillus sp. | reverse complement strand
GTTGTGCGCCCGGCATGGGCGATAACTCGGTGGTGAAAGTCCACTACAGGCTTGGCAGTAGGAACTGTTAGCGGAAGGCAAGGATGTCCGTTGCGAGGCGGAATCTGAAGGAAGCCGGAGGCAAACCCTCGGTCTGACGAACAGAAACCACATACAAGGCATGGTAGGACGGAAGAGCTTGCAACGCAAAGCGAAGTCCAATACTGCCCGAATCCTATCATGTAAATGTGGCAGATAGATGAGGGGAAGGTTATCGCTCTTACCCGGGGAGGTCTCACTGACGTCAAGTAGGAAAAAAAAAAACCGAAAGACGGAGTAAAGCTTGTGGTGAGAAGTCAGCAGAGGTCATAGTACCGGAAGTTTTTTTTTTCGGGAAGGACCGAACAATCGTAAGTCTCGAGTACAAACCGAAAGGAGAGTCGATGTGATGAAAGCAGAATACCGAAAGGGCTGCCGGCAAAGAGAACGCGTGGAACGCGAAGGGTATGCAGGAGCGCGGAGCATCGAAGCTCGGGAACGTAGAGAAAGAGACGGTGCAGAAGGCCTGATGGAACGCATCCTGAACAGAGAGAATCTGAACCGGGCGTATAAACAGGTCAAGCGCAACCATGGAGCGCCGGGAATCGACGGAATGACCGTGGAGGCTGCGTTGCCGTGGTTGCGTGAAAACAGAGAAGAACTCCTACAAAGCATTCGGGAAGGTAGCTACAAGCCAAGCCCGGTGCGGCGCAAGGAAATCCCCAAACCAGATGGAAGCGGCGTGCGAAAGCTGGGCATCCCGACGGTCGTCGATCGGGTGATCCAACAGGCGATGGCGCAACAACTGCAACCGTTGTTCGAACCGCTCTTCTCGGACGGAAGCTACGGCTACCGCCCGGGAAGAAGCGCCCAACAAGCGATTCGAAGGGTGAAAGCCTACGCTGAACAAGGATACGGTCACGCGGTGGAAATCGATCTGTCCAAATACTTCGACACGTTGAACCATGAGCTTCTTTTGAACATGCTTCGTAAGCAAATCCAGGACAAACGCGTCATCGATCTGATCAAGAAATATCTGAAAAGCGGCGTGATGGAGAATGGAGTGAGCCGGAGGACGGAGGAAGGCTCGCCTCAGGGAGGACCGTTGTCTCCGCTTCTCGCGAAAAGTAGCCGAGCAGCCCAGCGCCTGCTGGAATCGAGCCGGACGTATTTGGAGCAAAAGCTCAAACTCCAAATGAACACGCAGAAAAGCAAGGTTGTCAGTGTGGTGGCACAGAAGCACTTCAAATTTCTTGGATTTGCGCTAGGAAAGAACGGGAAGGGCGTGTACATACGTGCACACCGCGAATCCCTAGCGAAGGCAAAGCAGAAGCTCAAGAAGCTAACGAGTCGAAGTCAAGGCAAGAAAGCCCGGCAGGTGATGGAGAACGTGAAGGTTTATATTCGCGGCTGGATCGGCTACTTTTACGTAGCGGACATGAAGCGAATCCTGCAACGCTGGAACGAATGGCTGCGAAGACGAATGCGGATGTACATCTGGAAGCAATGGAAGAAACCACGAACGAAGGTGCAGAACCTGCGAAAGCTGGGGATACCGGAGTGGCAGGCCTACCAATGGGGGAATACAAGGCTGGGCTACTGGGGAATAGCCGGAAGTGCAGTGCTGAACCGCTCTGTAACAAACGAAAGGCTCGCACAGGCAGGGTATTATGACTTCCCTGCCCAGTACGAGCGCTTGCGTCAATTGCACTCAAACGGTTGAACCGCCGTATACCGAACGGTACGTACGGTGGTGTGAGAGGTCGGCTACTCAACTAATGGGTAGCCTCCTACTCGTTTTCCAAATGATATTAATATCATTCTCGCCAGAATGATTGCCGGGGCTTGAGTTCTCAAGCTATTACAAATGATGCGGCGCATACGAATGCTTAATCCAGTAAAGCAAGCACACTCTGGATATATCGCTCAGCCCATTGAGCAAAAGGTAAGTCATCTTCCCAGGTTACCCGTCCAGTTGCTTTTGCTTCACCCCACCATAGAATACGCTGATACAATAAGTGAATACGGAGGCGAGAACGAAAATGTTCACACATCTCTTCATCGTCTGCACAGACCCGTTTTCGGTATTGATTCAGAAACCTTGCAGCCAAATCGGGTCGGCCTTCCCTAAGATATCTTGCGGTCATTTTGGTCAGATCGGCTGTGCCATCTCCGAAGTAAGCGGTCGTAAAATCGAATAAACCACTCATCTTCCACGTTGACGCAGGCGTATCTTCTTTTTGGATAAGGAAATTCTCTACCTTGAAATCTCCCATGACGAATTCATGAATTGTCAAGGCCAGGAAAGCAGGCTCGGACTGCTTCAATTGCTTATATACCCAGTGAATATCATCGTCCGTGATAACAGAGTACTTCTCCGCATCATGCAACCAGTGACGGATGCTCCCATATAGCCAGTCCAGATACGTCCCAGAAAATGGTTGAGCGGGCACAGGATCATATTCTCCTGCATGGGGAACTTTCCAGCTGTGTAGTTGGGTTAACGTCTCAGCGAGTAACTCTGCAATTTCCTCGTGGTCTTTCGAAGTTAGTGCAGCTTGAAAATCAGGTTCATATAAGTGCCTTCCAGGAAGCTTGGGCATGATGGCATAGCTCCATCCCAATGGTTGTGTGTCCTCATGGATACGATATGGCACAGGTACAGGGATGCTTGTACGGTCTGCCAGTTGATCTACAACAAACTGCTCTTCAAGGAACTGCCCATCGTATAAAGGATTTCCTTTCAAAATAAACTCACCTTGCGTCGTTTGGACGAGCAAAGTCTGCCCCATCACGCCTTCAGCTGTCCGGTGGAATTGGACTAACGTCCCGAGACTGTAGCAATCAAGCGCCTGTTGCAGATCGTTCTTCGTGATATAACCGAGGCTGTTGGTAGCAAAATAAATGCGAGTCGTCATAGAAGGCTCCTTGTCTCTTCCTTAGTCCAGCTCGGCTCGGGAAAATAAGTCCAGAATGAGGTCGTGTTGCTCACATGCCTGCTTAAAGCCGAGAATAAAGGATATGAGAGCATCTTTGTCATTTGTATAAGCACAGAACATATCGGCTTCGGGATCGAAACGAATGACAGACGTCAGATGTGGCATTTTTTCTTCGAGAAACACAGATGCAAGGGAGGCCCAATCATACCCGCTACCTTCGAAGCCTTCATCTGCACGTGAGTCAAAGACATCCTGAAGATATGTACCTGCATTCAAGATCACAGAATAGGAATGGTTGCCTGAATCAATGAATATAAAAGGGGCAATGGCTTCTTTTGAAAAGGTTGCCATGCTTTCAGTTTCTGTGAATACAGCAGTAATGGCTTCTTCTTCGTCATACATCTCAAAATCCTCTTCATCCAGCAGACCCCGGATGAAAACCTCGAAGTTCGGCGCCAGATAGGTGATTTCATAATCGCTCTCTTGATCGACATGAACGACACAAGGCTCGCCTTCCGGTCCGCAGAAGCGATAGTCCAGCATGACGACATCATGACCGGCAGACGGGCAATCACAGATGACAATCCCGAGGTCGGGGTATCCCCAATTTTCAATCATGAAGCGGCTACCGAGCTCACCTCCGAGAGAATACATTTTGTCACGGCCAATCCCGCTAATGCTTGTAATGGCGATATGATCTTCTGCCCAACTTGTGCTTTCTTGGGTCGGGAACGTTGTGCGCGCGGGTACACCGCCATTCTGTGTGTTCATCAGTTGAATATAGGAAGCAGGAAGTTTGTACCCGAGTTCCTGTTCAATGGATTGAACCATCGCTTCGTCAAAAGGTGCCGACACATGGTTGTCCCGTGCATAATCGCTCTGCTGCCAGAACGTTGCAGGGTCGTATGTTCCTGAAGCTGTCCGGAGCTGATTTAATGTACCGTTCTGCTCCCATTCTGCCTGTTCTGCCTCCCAGCGAATACGATCCCGCTCCATTTTGGTTACTTTGGGGCGAATCCAGTCCAGAAAATCTTGCGTGGACTCATCGCCGGGTTCGAGACGATTCGCTTCTTCAAAGGCAGCCTGTGCGAGCTTGTATTCAGCAATATGATAATAGCCATAACCCAATCGGAAATGCCATATCGGGTCAAGTGTGCCTTGTTCCTTGACGCTGTTTAACAACTGAATTGCTTTACGATAGTCTTCTAGATTGTTGTATGCTCTTGCAAGCTGTCCGATGGTTTCAGCATCCTTCTCAGATTCCGGTAATGCCTCAAGACGTTTAACGATAAGAGCATAGTCTTCCTGTTCATGCCAAGTATTGATCTGTGCAAGCAAATCTTTTTCCATGATTAGACCTCATTTCTGATTGAAAAATGGAAGCTATTTCAACTATTTTACAAGGTTTAGAGAGAAAAAACACTCTCCCCGCTGGCAGCCGTGAAGCTTTACCAGCAGAGAGAGTGTTTATGAGGTGCATATTATCTACTCTAGCAGAGTACTCGTAGGACATCCTGTATCATCTCGGATAACCTGTTTCTTATCCTGGACAGAGCCTTACCTGCTCCATTGCTCTTACAAATCGTCGAATCCGTTATCGTCGCCTACTTTACCATAGTTACGGGATTTGGCTTCGAAGAAGTCGGTTTTCGTTGCGTTCAGTGCTTCGTCAGAGAACGGTTTGATCCAAGGCATGCAGTTTACGTCCACACCTTCATACGCTTTTTCCATACCCATCAGACGAAGACGTTTGTTAGCGATGTATTTAATGTAGTCTTCCAGCTCGTTCAGGTCGATGCCGCGAACGTTGCTGAGGGTGTAGTGTGCCCAGTTGGTTTCAAGCTCAACTGCGCGGTCAATCGTTTTGTACACGTAGTCCATGTTTTCTGGTGTGTTAAGTTCAGGGAAGTCTACGAGCAACTGTTTGAATACTTCAGCGAAGAAGTAGCAGTGCTGGTTCTCATCCCGTTGAATGTACGAGATCATCTGGCTGGTTGCCATCATTTTCTGATCCCGAGCCAGGTTATAGAAGAACGCAAATGTACTATAGAAGAAAATACCTTCGAGAATCAGGTCAGCTACCATAGCTTGGAAGAATGTCTGTGGAGACGGATTGTCCCGGAAGCTCTGGTAGATGTCAGAGATGAAACGGTTGCGGTCAAGCAGTACCGGATCATGTTTCCAATATTCGAAAATCTCTTTCTGCTCCTGATCGGATACGATCGAAGACAGAACGTAGGAATAGGATTGGTTGTGAACAACTTCCTGCTGTCCGATAATCGCTGAGATGGCCTCAAGCGAAGAGTCCGTGAAGTAACGTTTTACATCACCCACAAACATCGTCTGCATGGAATCCAAAACAGCAAGCAAGGAGATGTTAATTTTAAATGTACGTTGCTCTTCAGGATCCAGATGGGCAAACTGAGAAGCATCCTTGGACATTGGAATTTCGTCCGCAATCCAGTGGTTGAGCAGCAATACTTTGTACAATTTGTACATATGAGGCATACGAATGTCGTTCCAGTTCAGGATCCCCGAGCATTCACCTTCAATGATGCGGGTCGATTGGTTAGGGGCTTCGGTATTAAAAATTTTCTGTACTTGCATAATCCGTTCACTCCTTGAATGATTTTACACTGTAAATAAACGATAACGAAACAATAAACTTCTGCATGCGACGATCAGGTTTTGGGTAAAAAAGAACCAGGGCAACGCTATTTTGCATTCAAAACAGGATGCCCCGGTGGTCATCATAGTCTTATCAATCAGCTCGCGCAGGAATCACATTCCTCGATCGTTAATGCACGGCTTCGAACATAGTAAGTGGATTTCATACCGGCTCTCCAGGCATGCAGATGCAGTTCTAGGAACTCGGTTGCCTTAATATCCGGTCGAACATACAGGTTGAAGCTTTGACCCTGGTCAACGTGACGTTGACGGGCAGCCGCCATGTTGATGGAAGCATGCTGATCGACCATAAATGCCGTCTTGTAGTACCAGATCGTTTTATCGGACAGATCCGGTGCCGGGTTGGCAATTTTGTATGTTGTTTTCTCTTCATAGGACAACAGCTCATAGAGCGGGTCAATACTTGCTGTTGAACCAGCAATAATGGAAGTGGATCCGTTCGGTGCGATCGCAAACATCCAGGCGTTACGCACACCATTTTGTTTAACCTGCGTTTGCAGTTCTTTCCACTGCTCTGTTGTTACGTACTTCCCAACGCGCTCGCCTGTCGTATAATCACGTTGGTCGAAGTAATGACCGCTCTCCCAGTCAGAGCCTTTAAACTTCGGATAATGCCCTTTTTCTTTGGACAACTCCATGCTTGCCTGAACGAGCAGGTAGTTAATCTTTTCATACAGATTATCATTATATGTCACAGCTTCTTCGGATTCCCAACGAATGCCTTCGAGAGCAAGCAGGTGATGCAGTCCGAATGTACCCAGACCAACAGCGCGGTACTGACTGTTCGTGTATTGAGCTTGAAGCACTTCAATATTGTTAATGTCGATTACGTTGTCGAGCATACGAACCTGAATTGGAATCAGGCGCTCCAGTACATCATGAGGTACGGCGCGAGCCAGGTGAATCGAGTTCAGGTTGCAGACCACGAAGTCGCCAGGTACTTTGGAGATCACGATGCGTGTCTGACCATCCTTGGTTACCAGTTCTTCTTTTTCCACTACAGTAGGGGATTGGTTCTGCATAATTTCAGTACACAGATTGGACGAGTAGACCATACCATGTGCACGGTTAGGGTTCGCACGGTTTACGGTATCACGGTAGAACATGTACGGTGTACCTGTTTCGAGCTGTGATTTCATGACACGTTTCATGATGTCGATGGCTTGTACCGTAATACGGGACAACAATGGATGATTCACGGCTTCTTCATATTTCTCACGGAATGTACCTTGGCCTAAAGACTCATCATAGAAGTCTTCCAGACCGAGTGCACGGCCGTTTTCATCTTTCCAACCCATGACTTTTTTCGTTTCGTGCGGGCAGAACAGGCTCCATTCGCCGCGGCTTGCCACACGCTCCATGAACAGATCCGGCAGGCAGACACCGTGGAAGACGTCATGCGCACGCATCCGCTCGTCACCGTTGTTCAGCTTCAAATCAAGGAACGCCAGAATGTCTTTGTGGAAAACATCCAGGTAAACGGCGATCGCTCCTTTGCGTGTTCCGAGTTGGTCTACGCTCACGGCTGTGTTGTTCAACTGGCGAATCCAAGGGATAACGCCGGAACTAGTGTTTTTGTGACCACGGATGTCTGAACCACGCGCTCTGACTTTACCGAGATACACCCCGATACCACCGCCCATTTTACTCAAACGGGCAACGTCTGTATTGGAATCGAAGATGCCTTCCAGAGAGTCATCAACGGTGTCGATGAAGCAACTGGAGAGCTGTCCAGCCACCTTTTTACCTGCATTGGACATCGTCGGTGTAGCAGCCGTCATGTACATGTTGCTCATTGCCCAGTAAGCTTCTTTCACCAGCTCCATACGTTTCTCTGCAGGCTCTTGGTGCATCAGGTACATGGCAATGATCATGTAACGCTCTTGTGGCAGCTCCATGACTTTTCCGTCAAAATCATTGGCGAGGTAACGCTCTGCCAGTGTGAGCAAACCGATGTAGTCAAAGAGCAGATCGTTGCGGTAGTCGATGCACTCCGCGAGTTCGTCAATCTGTTCCTTGGTGTAACATTCCAGCAATTCTTCACGATAGATCCCTTTTTTGACCAGGTCAACGATCAGTGGATGGAATGCACCGTAAGGTTCGTCTGGGTATGATTTGTATCTGCGGTTGGTTGCCGCTTTTTTGTAAAGGGAAGTTAGCAGGGATCTCGCTGCTGCAAATTTCCAGTTCGGCTCTTCTTTCGTTACCAGTTCCAGAGCGCTCATCATAAAAGCGTTGCTGATCTCATCTCCGGTGACTTCGTCACGACGAAGCTTGCTGATTACTCCGCGTACCAGACGTTCCTTGTCGAGCATGTCCAGTCCTTCCAGGATACGATCGGCATATACCGAGATGCGCATCTCGTCAAAGGCAAGCTGGCGATTGTTCGGCTTGGTCACAACTTGTGGCATGAATATTCCTCGCTTTCACATGATAAAAAATAAATAAATGAAAACCATTCTTTATGAATAGAATGGGAAGTCTACAACGATAAGGTAAATGCTGCTGATTCTTGCGGACTACATAGGGTGGTATCCAGGTACGGTTTGGATGGGCCATACGACAAGGTGTGAACAGAACATACTCATACAAAAAGCATTCCCCTTGCCTTGCGGCTGAAAATGCCCATCCATGTTCTGGCTGCCCCTATCTGTCCGTGTATGGCTCTGACAGAACAAGTTGCTGTATGTAAGCTTTTGTCTGATCTGATCGGTTCGTACCTGTAAGTGAGGGTGCCGGGCACAGTCCAAATAGCCCCGTTAACCTCCATACCAGTTCTGTCTTCGAGAAAGCGATTCACACCTACAGGGACGTGCTTTTGAAGGTGATCTATACTCACTTATCAAGAGATTTCAGATACTCGGTATAAGAAGTGGGGTAATCCCGGCTCACTATATTTTGTTGTTGTTATAATAAGATACCCCAACATATAGTGTTTGTAAACAGGGTTTAAACAACAAAACGTAATTCCGAGTATACCATTTAAGCTATGAATCCGCAAAGGAAAAGGACTGGAAGATTTGAAGATTCTGCGAAAAAAAAATTACTGCATATGGAATGACGTTATCACGTCAGTTTGAATTCGAGCGCTTTTAACTGGTAAAATAGAAAGAGTCAAAACTCGACTAAAACTTGAGTGGCAACGGTTCAATCGGGGCCCAGAGGAGGCAGAGCGAAGTGGCAATTGCAGAAGTAACCGTTATACCGATTGGGACGGGAACTACCAGTCTGAGTAGTTATGTAGCAGATATGCAAAACATATTGGAAAGACAGCGCGGTATAACATACCAATTGACTTCGATGAGTACGATTATTGAAGGTCCGCTAAATGAAGTTTTTACCGCCATCGCAGCCTTACATGAAGCTCCGTTTCTGTCAGGGGCCCAACGTGTCTCTACATCTGTGAAGATTGATGATCGACGTGACAAACCGGATGCCTCTAGTGTGCAGAAACTGCAATCCGTGCAGGACAAATTAATTTCGCTGCACAACAGGCCGAATTAAAGCGATAAGTGATCTTAAGATCATGTGGCAGGAGCCATAAAAGCACTTTTCTAACAATATGGTCATAAATATATTAATTTAAGTTCATAGACATATGAAATACACCCTTTAGAATTTTATGGATAAACGAGAGTTTACCACCATGCCATTCTAAAGGGTGTGTACACGAACAAAACTGATCCTTTGGCCTTGAATTAACGGATCAAACCGGATTTTTTCAGATCTTCGCGATGCAGGACAAGAGATCCTTGCTGTTTTTTGTAACGGATCGTGTTACCAGAAGGGTCTGCTACAACTTTTTCCTCGGCCTCTTTAAGGCCATTAGCATTGACTGTAAGGAGAGTATTTAAATTTTTCGAAACGTTGTATACGTCAGCTGAATCTCCTTTAAGTTCAACCTTATAACCGTACGCAGCAGATAGATCGATTAGAGTGATCCAATCCGCTTGGGATTGACTTTTTGCAGAGAACTCAATCGAGCGAGTGGCGCTCCGATAATTTACCTCATAACCCAGAATTTTAGCAGCTTCACGCAGTTGTACATATGTATTTCCTTTATAAACCAATTGATCGGATGCTACGGATTTCGACTGGCCATTCACCATAATCTTAAAATTAGCCAGAGTCGCTTGAACCTTTTGGGAAGTAGCGGCTACAGCCATAGAGGAAGAGCCAACCAGTAACCCTACGGATAAAGCGATGATAACTTTCTTCATTTTCATGTCCTCAACTCCTATGAAATTGTAATATACCAGAAAATTTTACCCCATTGTTCCTAAATTGAAACAGGAGTAATTTATTATTTTTCTCCGGCTTTAGAACCAAAAGAATGAAGAAAGAAAGGGAATAGATGAAAAATTTAGCCGCCTTAAATAAATTTAAGACGGCTAAATGTTAATTATTAATTTTTGCAGGCTTGTATTATTGCCTATTCAGCTACAATTAATGACGCTCCCATTAAAGTAGAGTTGGTGAATCCACCACTCACATTTTCGAACGAGTAGTTGGCGATCGGTGCGCCAATCACAGTAGCATAGTCACCGTCAAGCAAGTCTCCTGTGGAGGCAGGATATATCGCTGTAATATAATTACCATAATCATCCTCAACTAGTACCATAGCGAAGGTTCCCCCCAAGGAATTATCTTCCTCGACTTGAATAACCTGGCCGCTTACACTGACAAACTCAGTGTAGTAATTAGATACGTTTTTATTGAGGTGTCGAGTTGTCACTTCTTTATTCACTAGTCCTTTAACCTTTTTGCGAAGGTCTGCGGTTTCTGCAGGGAATAGATCCGTGTGTTTCGCAAAGAAATCATAAGATGCTTGCTCCAGCACGGCTTCGTCAGAGGTTACAAATGGAGCCAGATCATTAAAAAAATCAGCGACAGTTGCAGTGGAAGACTGGTTTTCTGTCGATGCTGTTTGAGCTGTTTGCGCCAGTGTGTCTGTGAAATTCAAAGAGTTAAGGATGGTATTGGCCTCTTCTGAATTATAAGTATCTTTGGCATAGCTTAATGTCATGGTATAGAGCTCTGTGTTGGTTGGAATCATGTATTGAATCAGGACGATGTCGGTGCCAGAAGAGTGAGTATAGCTCCCCTCAAGTACACCTGCGTTTATTTCTTTATAAGGCTTATTGCTATAGCTTGTCTTCTTGTAATTGGATATACCAATAGATTCGCCGTTCTGCACGTAGTAGTCCGCAGTATTGTTAGCAAATTCCTCTGGATTAACGGAACCTGATGCATTGGCTTCGATGGTCAAGTTTACGTTATCTGCAAATTTTGCTGAGGTGGATGGATTTGAAAATGCAGCTTTGACCGCTGCGTTTAATTGACTGGTATCTACACTTTTCCAAGACTCGGGATATGAAAAAGAAAATCCTTCCCCTTTGTATGTAGTATTCTTAGCTTCCTTAGTCTCACTGGAGACGGTTTCGGCAGCATTGGTTACTTCAGATGTCTTGTTCTCAACTGGTTTTTCTGAATTACTGCAAGCACTAAGTAGTGCGGTTAATGCAAGGATCGTAACTAGTTTCTTCATCATTTTTCTATTCTCCTAATATGCTTCCCATCGGTTGGGTTTTGTTCTTATGTCATCGGGCATTCGCTTAAGGCGGGCTTGATTACTCCTTCCATATGAATATATAATCCTGAGTATTTCTAAAGAATTTCTAAAGAAGATGTACCTTCCCTGATAGGGGACATAAATCTTCTTCTATTAATTGTATCACTAAGGTGCTTATAAGGTAAGTAAACTGCCTATTTTAATCATGAGCCCGGTCTACTGTGTCTCTGCTGCATATAGTGAACTGTACCTCAAATTAAAGGAGGGTCTTACATGAGTGGAGTTGTTGGTGGATACGGCGGCGCATGGACATCGACTGGTGCAATTCTGGTTCTCTTTATCTTGCTGGTGATCATTTCTAAAGCATTCTTGATCTAATAAACGTTTAGACTGTTATGATATATGCAAGGAGGGGTTAAGATGAGTGAAGTAGCGGGCGTAGGATACGGCGGCTGGACATCCACTGGAGCAATCCTGGTGTTGTTCATTCTGTTGGTAATTATTACGAAATCATTCTGGGTGTGATTTGTCGAGCTCTGCCGGGTAACCGGCAGGGTTTTATGAGGATGGACAAGCTGTGGTGATAGCAGGTGGAGCAACAAACAGGGGAAGGCGAAGAGGTGAAAGTGATGACGAATGCCCATTTTGACATGATGAGGGCCATAGCCCGGTCCGCGAATCGGGCAGATACATAGCTTAGGGGTGTAGGCAAATGTTAAGGAGGAATGAGTAATGAACGAAGTTAAACCAAACTCACCGAACGGACAGGGGCATGTTTACGGAATGAAAGGAGGAAAAGAGCAAATGTATGGATACCAATACACTGGTCACGAGATGTACACTTACGGCACGATGCCAATGGGGTATGGTTACGGTTACCAGTCAAATCAGGCACCGATGATGCATGGATATAACCATGGTTACAATCAGGGGTGTGCGCCTGCGTATGGTTATGGTGGAGGAGTCTGGAGCTCGATGGGAACCATTCTTGTATTGTTCATCTTGCTCGTCATCATTTCCAAGACGATGTTTATCTAAATCCTTTGTTAAAAGTGGCTGCTGTCCTAACGTGGATCGCAACACTAGTCGAAACGAAGACATAGAAAAGCACCCGGAACCCAATTCCGGGTGCTTGATGTATGTTTTCAATCTTCTCAAGAATAAGTGATATCCAAAACAACAAAAGCCCTACCTCTCTTTTGTCCTTGCGGCTCCGATGACCGCGCCAGTGTGAATGGGAACATCTTGTAAACCCTGTTTACCGGGTTATTGTAATTAAGGTTAGTCAATCTCCATAGGTTCGTTGATCGTATTCGCTGCGGTCGCAGCATGAAGAAAATATTCCGGGGTTAAAAAGAAGACAGAAAATCATATGAGGTTGTTTCTACAACTTTTATATCATACCACAGTCTGTAATATATTGCAATAAAAAGGAACCAAAAGATAACAAAGTTTAAAATGGAATGGAATCAGGCATCATGGAATCTAGTCTCGACCCTTGTTGCAAAGGTGATAAATGTACTGGAAGAAAGTGCAATCGAAAACGCAACCAACTTTATTAATTTTTTTGGTCAGAATAACCGATAAACATATTGGAGGAAACATCATGATCCTCCTTTTTTAATAGGGCAGAACTGGTTAGACATAGAGAGCGAGGGATAGGATTGGAAGTATATCGTGCATTTATCTTCCGTCTGCTGCGCAATTATCTCATTGGATCATTAACAGCCGTCTTTGTAGTGGGCACGGTGGTGATGGTTTCAACCTTACAGATACCGAATATTCAATATGTTCGATTAATTGTTATAGTGCTCATCTCCATTCTGTTTATGTTGGTTGCAGAATTAATCACCTTATGGGCTCAGTTAGGTCCGATCAGGCAATTCTTTGCTGCAGAAGACCATGAGAAGACGGAATTAAATCAAATGTACGAGAGAATTCATCGCTTTCCAGGACAGACTATATATCGCATTATTGGACCGCATATGTTGGGCTTCTCTTTACCTGCGGCTGGGCTTACCTTGTGTATGATCTCTACAGGGTGGCTGGAAATCCCGTATGGATATGTCACTATTGCAGCGGTATGCGCGTTTTTGATTGCAATTATGCATGCCCTAATCGAATACTATCTTACAGTGCGGGCGATAAGGCCACTGCTTCTCGAAGTCCGTCGCAGAGGCAAAGTGTTTTACGGAATGGAGCCTTCCTTGGGCGGACGCATCCTGATATCTATACAACGAAAGTTCCAGACGAGTACTGCACTCATCGCTTTGTTTCCTCTAAGCTTATTTTTTCTGGCAACATACATCCGGCTCCAGTACATTGATCCGCAGTTTGCGCAAGAATATACGTTGTGGGGTGTGCTGATCGTTATTTTGGGCGCAGGATTTTCCATGATGGGTAGCTGGCTATTGATTCGAGATGTCCGTGATCCAGTGGCAGAGCTGACACAAGAGATGAACCGTATTCAGGAAGGTGATTTCGGTAGGAGAACCCCGGATCTGTATGCAGATGAATTTTCACAGCTGATTTCCGGATTCAATATGATGATTAATCGGCTGGAGATAAGACAGGAGCGGAATCGGCAGTTGCTGCAAAGTTATTTTTCTCTGCTTGCAGCTGCGCTGGATGCCCGAGATAAATATACGGCAGGACATTCCATGCGTGTAGCGGAGTATTCCATTTTGATTGGCAGACTGAGCGGTATGAATGACGAACAGGCCGACTTGTTGTACAAATCTGCATTGCTCCATGATATTGGAAAAATCGGTATACCGGACGAAGTGTTGCTCAAGGACGGCAAGCTCAGCTCGGAGGAATTTGCAATCATTCGCACTCATCCTGTGTTAGGAGAGAGTATTTTGCTTCAGATCGAACCTGTGGATGCCATGGCAGACTTCCTTCCGGGGGTACGCTCTCATCATGAGAGATATGATGGCAAAGGATACCCTGATGGCATGGCGGGAGAGGATATACCATTGTTCGGCCGCATTATCGCGGTAGCCGATGCCTTTGATGCCATGACTTCAGATCGGCCGTATCGAAATGGAATGAGTGATGAGAAAGCGCTCATGATTCTGGAAGAAGGAAAGGGGACCCAGTGGGACCCCTATTATGCAGGATTGTTTATTGACGAATGGAGACGGCAGAAGCAGTTGAATCAAAAGCCTAAAGAGGGGGTTAGTTAATCCCCTCGGTCCATTTGGAATTTTTTCTGCGACGATGATAAAGGTCTAGTCCTGTAACGATTGTAAAGATACATTCACCCAGCATGATTGCACCGAGTGCATCATAAACGACATGCTGCTTAATCAATAACGTTGAGACAATAATGATGGAAGCACCAGCAGCTACAAGTATCTTAACGGATTTGCGGATATTTGGAACCGACAGCACGGCACGCATCACTAGATAAGAGTGAAGGGCATGAATGCTCGGAAAACAGTTAAACGGGCGATCCTGGCTATAGAGCCATCCAATGAGTGTTGAGCCCAGACCAGATCCTGTTAGTTCCGGCCGCGGAACCATGGTTTGGAAGTTGAAATAAATCAGATAACAGATCCATACGCAGATGTTCATGGTTAACAACACACGATAATACATAAGACGGTCTTTAGCACATAAGTAGGCAAGCACACCGAATACAAATGGGTACCATCCCAGATAAGGAATCGACATTGCAGGAATAAAAGGAATCATCCGATCCATGGGGGAGTTTAGAACAACATACCCACGCTCCGGACTGTTCAAAATATCATAGAAGAGTCCCATGACAGCCAAGGATAACATCAAGCTCAATGACAGCCAGTAAGATTTGTTTTTTAATACATGCACAGCCACTTACTCCTTTCATCATGCTCTAAATCAACATGACCACAGCGATAATAGAAAAAATGAGACAACAATATATTTTACTATGTTCTGCACATAAATTGAATTCCAATTATGTGTATTTTTTTGTTTCTTTTTGACGGGTTTCCATGCCGAGGTGGGCCTAGCGTGATATGATGTACAAATATGAACGAATAAGCACTTGGGTTATATATCGAACAACAGGAGTGAGTTCATGCAATTATCAAAAATGTTCGTACTCAATATGGGGATGCTTATTACGATCGCTTATCTTGCCAGTGTGCTATACAAGTATATCGTCATACGCACCTCTTCCCGGGTGAAACAAGTCAGTTCAGTGTTCGTGCTTATTTTCGCAGGTTGGATTAGTACTGTATTTGGTTTCCAATTGAATAATGAAGTTGTTTTTGATCTTCGCTATGTACCATTAATCGTTGCTGTTCTGTCGTATAGACAACCCTATAGTGTAATCATTATAGGTGTGGGGATCGGACTGTCCAGACTAACCTTCGGGATAACGGATGCGACCATCGCCGCGGTCATCAATATGTCTCTTCTTGGATTGTTATGTGCGGGTTTGAACATCTGGATGAGGCGGAGCAGCTACAGGCTGATTATGAAAGGCATCATTGTTACAGTGATTGTGAATGTTGTGAATAGTGTCAATATTGCCCTGGTGGGCGTCATTCCTGCAACGTATTTCTTCTCACATATTATGCCATATACACTCCCTGTCGGAATTTTGCTTAGTCTCGTTTTTGCGTTCATTTTGCGAGATTTTCAGAATGAACAAAATCGAATTCTCCTCATTCAAAGTACAAATCAGCTATTATCCTTACAAAAAGAAGAATTGCAGAAAGCACAGATCGTGCTGGAGGAACGTGCCAAACAATTGATGATTGCCTCCCAGTACAAGTCGGAATTTCTGGCCAATATGTCTCATGAACTACGCACACCGCTTAACAGTGTCATAAATTTCGCTCAGATGATTAGCGAGAATGCCGAGTCAATGGATCAAGAAGACATAGTGCGTTTTGCAAGCATGATTGATCAATCCGGACAAGAGCTTCTCAGGCTGATTAATGATATTTTGGATTTGTCCAAAGTGGAAGCTGGTCGGTTGGATATTGTATTGGAAGACATCAGTTTGAATCAACTGATTGAAGATGCGATGAATCACTTTCAGCTCGTTGCAGAAAAGAAAGGGATTGAACTTGTATTGGAGAAGAAATATGGGCTGCCGGATACCATCTGGTCTGATCCTCAGCGCGTACAGCAGATTTTGCGCAATTTAATGTCCAATGCGATCAAGTTCACGTCTAAAGGAAAGGTTACCCTCACCGTGAGTACCAAAAGGGCCAAACAAGTAGGCAATGAAAGCCATTGGCTCGTATTTTCTGTACAAGACACAGGAATTGGTATTCCGGAGGACAAGCATCATTCCATATTTGAAGCTTTCCAACAAGCGGATGGCTCCATTAGCCGGAAATTCGGGGGAACCGGACTGGGCTTGTCCATCAGCAGAGATCTGGCTAGATTGCTGGGTGGGTCGATCGAACTCGATAGTGCTGAGGGGAAAGGAAGTACCTTTGATCTATGGCTCCCGTTGACCGTGAAAAAATGAGTTGACAACCACCGTGCCGTGAGTAGAATTTGGGGTGACAACTAGCATCGACCGGCATGCTTTTCCCGGTCTAAGGAGTGTATCCCCATACAGAAGATGGTCAAGATGAATCCTTCTTCATTGATGAGCAAGTCACGACGCAAGGGTTCCGCACAACGAACGAATTTATCGATTGCAACATGGGAGGGCGTTCCGGCGATTATTTTGCAAACCTTGCTGGGAGGTCCATTTCTAACCGGGTTTTTGCTGTACCTTGGAGCTGGGTCAAGACATATTGGCTTTGTGCTCGCAATTACTACGTTTGTGAATATTGCTCAGATCGGCGCAGCCTATTGGATGCAGCGCATTCGCAGCCGCAAGCGCATGCTTTTGTTGTTCGTGGGGGCTCATCGCATCCTGTGGAGTGCAACAGGACTGATTCCGTTCATTTTTCCCAAAGAGTGGTGGGTCAGTGTTTATATTGGTTTATATACGATTGCATTCATATGTAACACCATTGGGGGTATGATCTGGACATCTCTCATTGGGGATATCGTACCTGCCAAGGTAAGAGGACGTTATTTCGGAATACGCAATACTATACTCAATGCACTTGGAAGCGCATGCTTATTTGGCGGGGGTATTTTACTAGACCGTTATCCCGGACAAACCGGCTTCTTGATTTTGTTCATTCCCGTATGGATCTGTGCCATCGCCAATACCGTTATTTATTTCTTTTATCCGGATATGCCCTTCGAACGTTCCACAGAAAAGTCGTTCTCACGTATGTTTATCAAGCCGTTTCAAGATCGGGTATTCCTGAAAGCGACTATATTTCTGGCGGCATGGCTGCTGGTTCAGACATTAATTGTGCCGCTCTATTCTTACGTGATGCTCGACCTGTTGAACGTCAGCTATCAGATGGTCTCCCTGATCACGGTTGTGCAGACCTTGGTCATGATGGGGGGATTCTATATTTGGGGTAACCTGAATGCCCGATACAGCAACAAAACACTTTTGTTCTGGACGCTGCCTGTGATCGCTCTGTCCTGCCTGTCTTGGGGATTGATGTCGTTTGCTCCGGTATTAGTTGCGTTGTTTATGTCTCACATCTTCCTCGGCGTGGGTGTCGGAGGCTTCAACCAGCTTGCGTTTAATTTTACGATTGGTGACACACCGAAAAGTGAAAGACCGATGTTCGTGGCCGTCTACTCGGCTCTGACTGGCGTAACGTCATTTATTGGCCCGCTGATTGGGGGATGGCTGTATGAGAAAATGGAAACCCTTTCGGAGGCTATGCTCTGGATCTCTTCCTATGGTTTTCAAGTCATCGTGGGTGTAGTGATGCTGCTGCTTACGTTTACTCTGGGACGTCGTGTGCTCTTGCATTAGAAATGAAATAGAATCAACATATACAATATAAACAATGTATCCCAACAAGGATACTTCTCGATTATTGGATAGATTGGAGGGATGGAGAGGTGAATCGTTCTGAACTCAAAGCGATGATCATCGGCGCTACTGGACTGGTAGGTGGGCATCTGGTTCACAGCTTGCTGGAACACCCCGCGTACAGCGAGGTTCGCATACTAGTGAGGCGTAGACTTCATCTGGAACACCCTAAACTGAAGCAACACGTTGTGGATTGGGAGCAACTGGAACTTCAGGGCCACCTGTTTGAGGGTATAGACGATCTGTACTGCTGCCTAGGGACAACGATCAAAAAAGCCGGCAGTCAAGACAAATTCCGCGAAGTCGATTATCATTACCCGGTTCGTGCTGCGATGCTCGCGAAGCAACATGGCGTGGAACAGATGCTAGTGATCTCCTCTATGGGAGCAAATGCAGGTTCACGTGTGTTCTATAGTCGGACCAAAGGTGAGATGGAGGATGCAATCACGAATGTTGGATTCCGTGCCCTGCACATCTTTCGTCCATCACTTATTCTGGGTGAGCGCGGAGAAAAGCGCCCGGGAGAACAGTTTGCTGCGCAGATCATGACCTTTTTGGATCGCTGGATGAAAGGCCGTTTAGATAAGTACCGGGCTATTCATGCATTAACGATTGCACAAGCCATGAGAAATATCGCCATAGTTCAGACAAGAGGCAATCATATCTATTCCAATGAAGTCATTCATGCGCTCGGGGTACAGGATGCTGCCGGCTGATACCGATTGTCGCGTGGATACCCTAGCGTATTCCCTTCGGTGGGAAACAAGCGTTACTTGTCCGAATGAAGAGCATGATATAATAGGTTTTAAAAAAAGCCAGCCTTGTCTCCTACGGGTAGCAGGGCAGCGAACACAAAGGAGAGCCGTCGAATGAAAAAGCAATCTCGACTGAACAGGCGCCAGGCGCCATTGGTCCATACAGTCAGGCAGTAGCTGCAGGAGACTTTATCTACACATCCGGTCAGCTAGGTTTGAACCCGCAAACGGGCGAATTTGGTGCAGATGTACAGGAACAGACTCGTTTGTCTCTAAGTAACGTGAAGGCTATTCTAGAAGCAGCAGGCACAAGCATGGATAAAGTTGTGAAGACAACCGTATTCCTGAAGGATATGAATGATTTTGTACCGGTAAATGAAGTGTACAGCAGCTTTTTTACTCAGCCATTCCCGGCACGCAGTGCCGTAGAAGTGGCGCGTTTGCCAAAGGACGCGCTAGTAGAGATTGAAGTCATTGCGCTGAAATAGAGTATGATATTCAGCCCTACACAGGACAGGTGATCCTGTTCTGTATGAGTGTACAGCAAAAAGCCGATGAAGGGTCAATGGACCTGGAATCGGCTTTTTGCTGTCGATTGTTTATAATAGAGGAGGTATTCAACCTCGGTTCTGATTGCGGGAGAAGAACAGCCATACAGCGTAAATGGCCAGAACAATGGCGATAATGATTCCCGTATAATAGACGGAAGTAATATCTTTTTGCTTCAGAGCAATGGCGATATAGGCCCATGTGAATACAAGTGGGTATACACTGTCACGGTAACGGAAGCTAACAAGCACAGCGAGAACCATACCGACAATTAACATGATGATGGTCCACGTTACTTCACTGATGCCGAAGCCATCCCACCCGATTTTATACAAATAAACGGCTACATTGACGATGGTTGCGACACTGACCCATCCCAGATAAACGCTGAATGGCAGTTTAACAAGCCATGTTTCTGCAGTAGTAGGTCTAGTAATCATGCGTGTTTTGACATACAACACAATGAGACTAAGTAAAAGCAATACGATAATCAGCAGTGCGAGTCCAGTCTTCAGATTTTGAAAAGCAAAGATCCATGCTACGTTAAAGGCACAACTGGCGAGAAACCAGTAGCCCAGGCGGGTAATGGAGTCATTTTTCCAGGATGCAGGGACGAATTGATAGATGACAAAGCCTGCCAGGAGCAGGTAGATAAGTCCCCATATGGCGAAGGCGTAACCCGAAGGTGTCAGCAGTACAGGATACATATCGGAGACTTCCTTGTTCGTTCTGCCGCCGATCGGCAGTGCATTAGAGAGATAGTTCACAACAAGCACAACGATAAAACCGATGGCGTTTAACCACTTATACGGATTGTTACGTGACATTGCGTTTCCTCCTTGGTTTAAGAAATGTAATGAACCACGGGTCAGTCTACAATGAATATACCCACTAACGACTCGTTCTAATAATCCGCAATCAAAATAAAGAGCTGATGGAGCTTCCAGGACTCTCATTCTAATGGGAATTACTGGAGCGAGATGCACTCTGTCCAATGTACGCTACGGCGACCTTGAATATGTCCATATCACATCTGATTTAAGAATTGGGGGAGTAGAAGCGGCATGTTAACTAAAGAAACGATGGAGAAGCAGCAAACTTGGTTTTATGTAGTGGCTTTGTTTGCAGGTGCAGGAATTGGACTGGCTGCTCCGGCATGGGGGAATATGTTGCAGTATGCAGTATCTCCAGTCCTTGCTGTCTTGCTCTACAGTATGTTTGTTCAGATTCCGTTTATGGAGCTTCGAGCGTCTTGGGCTAATCTGCGTTTTACGGTTGCACTGCTCCTAGCTAATTTTATCGTTGTTCCTGCGGTGGTATGGCTGCTTACACTGCTATTTCCTCAATCCCCAAGTGTACTTTTGGGGGTTTACCTTGTTTTATTAACCCCTTGTATCGATTATGTTATCGTATTCACACAACTGGGGCGGGGGGATGAGAAGCTGATGCTGGCAGCCACTCCACTGCTGTTTGTGGTTCAGATGATTTTGCTTCCACTCTATCTATGGTTATTTATGGGGAGTGATGCAGCTGCCATCATGAAGACAGGGCCATTTGTAGAAGCCTTTTTGCTTCTAATTGTTGTTCCGCTGCTGCTCGCAGTAATGACACAACTATGGTCCAATACAGGCGGAACCGCTCAGAGGCTGTATCAAGCCACGGCTTGGCTTCCGGTTCCGATGATGGCTCTCGCGCTGATCCTCGTAGTAGCCTCCCAAGTGGGCAAAGTCTACAAAGATCTGAGTATCATTGCAAGCGTCATTCCGATCTATGCTACTTTTCTAATCATTATGCCCTTCATTTCTCGATTTATTGCAAAGTTTTTTCAACTGAATACAGGTGCTGGTCGGGCATTAATCTTTAGTGCTGCGACTCGTAATTCACTGGTTGTTCTACCATTGGCACTGTCGCTGTCGCCCGAATGGGCTACTATCGCTGCGGCGGTCATCGTCACACAGACGATAATAGAACTTGCAGGAGAACTAATCTATATTCGGCTTGTACCCAAAGTGATCTTACGGGACGAGTGATCGTTCCCGTTATTATGAACCAGTTTGTAGCATGGTTTTGCGATATTCTGCAGGTGTTATGCCTTCCGTTTTTTTGAACACTTTGCTGAAATACTTTTCATCCTGGAAACCGACCATTTCCGAGATTTGAGCAACCCGTAATGAGGGGTTTTGCAGCAGTAGCTTGGCATTGTTGATTCGCAGTTTACCGAGATATTCCGACCAGTTAAGTCCAAACTGCTGTTTGAATTTTCGTGAAATGTACTCCCTACTCAGATAAAAACGTGCGGCGATCTGCTGTAGTGACAAATCCTCCTGATAATGAGCATCCATATAACGGGCAATCTCACTCATCGGATCAGGGTATGCGTGATGCTGGGCAGTGAGTGCCTTTCCGGCTGCGAGTAAACGCTGCTCCAGCAGGGACCGAAGCAGAGGGAATGAGATCAGACCATCATGATCGAGGGGCAACTCGGCAAACGGAGGAAACTGGTCCTCAGCTGACTCTTCGTCATGGGGGATTGGCCCTTCTGCATCATCTAACCAGCAGCTAAGCATCCAATCGAGCTCTGAAATCCATTGTTGCAGCTGCTCGGCGCTGATCACCTCCAGCTTGGTGAATGGTTCAAGCCATTCAGCAACGATAGAAGATATGCTAGAGGCACGACAACTCAATGCAGCTATGCGCATAGGTTCTTCAAAAGCGGTCAGTCGTTTTCCTTTGATCCTATTCGAAGATTCAATTGTAGAGTGAATCGGATTTCTTGTAAGGACGATGTTGCGTCTCCATAATTTCGAGCTTGCATCCAGGTATGCTGTCGATATCCCTACGGGATAATTCTCGCAAGTGGATAGACCAAAATGAAGCCGGCGCTGAATGGTCTGCTCTAGCCCATCGTTAATACGTTCCAGAATACGCTCCAGCGAAGACTGAGTTCCCCAGTGCAGCAATACAATCTCATCAGGCTGATTGAGCTGGTGGAATGTAACGCCTTCGATGGGTGTACGCATCATCTCTGCACAGATGTTAAGTACTGAGAATACGAGCAAGTTCGGCTGACTCCGATATTTAGCCAGACAATCCTCATCGAGATGAGACAGACTGGTGACGGCAACACAGCACATCGGAATAGATGAGGGCAGATCAAGTTCTTCTTGCAATCGCTGGATATGAGCAGAGGTGTTACCTCTGCCGACCGCCAGCTCGGTGAGCAGGCGGTTCTGATAATGCGGGCGCATACGATTTACGACGATGGATTGTTTGGTGGACTCCGTACGTAAGGTATGCTCCTCCTCCCAGGCATGGACTGCCTTGACTAAGGCGGCGTTCAGTTCGTTAGCCTCGACAGGTTTCAATAAGTAGTCCATGCCGCCATGGCGAATCGCATGCCTTACCAGTTCAAAATCATCATATCCACTAATGACAATTACTTTACTATGAGGGGAATGGACAGAGATCCATTCAAGCAACGCCATTCCATCCATGCCAGGCATGCGCATATCGCTGAGTATAATTTGAGGTTGATGGGCTGTAATTGCTTCAATCGCTTCATTTCCGTCTACAGCCTCCAGCAATACATCGATCCCCAGGTCACCCCAACGACCCAGAAGCTGGATGGCATGGCGGACATGCTGTTCATCATCAACAAGCAGTGCTTTCATGCTGTTCACTCTCCCACATATAATTTGATTTGAAGCTTCACACCGCCTGTGTCCACATTATTGATTTTGATCTCGGCAGATTGACCGGGATGGGAGTTGAGTGCAAGTCTGCGTATCACATTGCGAAGGCCAATGGATTCCGACCTTGCTGACTCCTGAGGAGTTATATCTGATAACGTTTCTTGATGCTCCAGCCATCCTCGAATTTCAAGCAATTTATCTTCAGGTATGGTTGGTCCGTTGTTAATCAGTTCAATCTCAATTAAATTACGATCAACACGACGGCTGGTGATGGAGATCAATCCTTTTCCTGGCTGAACGTCCGCCCCGTGTTTGAAATAATTCTCAATTAGAGGCTGCAATGTCATCCGGGGCATCTGGGCAGTTAGTGTATCTTCTGCGAAGTGCATGTGTACCTCCAGACGTTCACCAAATCGTTCCTGTTGTAACTCCAGATATAATCGGGCATGTTCGGCTTCTTCACGAAGTGTTACACAGGTCTGATCCCGCATGCTATAACGTAGCATTTTGGACAGCGAGGAAAGTAGGGTGTATGCTCGCTCTCCTTGCTGTTGTAAGGCCAGTGTACCGATAGATTGCAGAGTATTATATAGGAAATGAGGATGAATCTGAGCTTGTAATGCTTTGAGTTGATTGGTCTTGTTAGCAATCTCCAGCTGGTATTCTCGCAAAATTAAATTATTGACAGTGTCCATCATATCCCGGAAATGTCTCGCAAGCACCCCGAATTCATCCCGACTCGACAGGCGGATATCCACATGTAAGCGTCCTGCCTGAATCTGATTCATATATCGCATTAATTGCTTAAGTGGGCCTGTAATTCGGATCGAGATAAATAATGTAGCCACGATCACAAGCATAAGTGCTGCAATGGCAATAATTGCATTATTCCATGTAAGCGCAGTTGCTCTTTCATATAATGTTTCATTCGGAATTTGCTTGATAATTGTCCAATCCGCGTAGTTGCTCCCAAGTTGCTGATAAACATAGATGGAGTGATCCTGTTCAAAATGTCCAGCCATAGTAAGCGTTGTACCTGCAAGGGTTCGTGCTTCCTGTAGGCTACTAGCTGCCACCGGTTGCAATTGTCCGCCTGCATTGGCTCCTGATATCTCCGAATGTCCCTGATAGACAATCCGATTTTCTCCATCCACGACATAGATCTGTTCTTTAGTTGAATCATAGAGTCGGTTGCATATCGCTGCAATGCTGTTCATGTTGAGGTCAATGGCAAGTACACCTAGTCGTTCAGGGGAGGGAGTATCCCGGATGATTCGGTGCAACGTAATGACTGTTCTTGGTGAATCATCAGGAGAAGCAGCCTTGAAGCCATAGGTATGACTCATATGGGCAGATTCTAACCAGATATCGGAGCTGCCATTATCCATCTTGCCATGCAATGAATTGGAATAAGCTTGCTTGCGTTCCTCCCTTTTGGGGAAAGGATTGGTAATCAGTGTGGATTGATCAGATACAAACGAATGTAAATAGAGCTGGAATACGTCCGGTATGGCTGCTCTGATGGTTTGCAGTGTAGTGTAGACCTCGGCTACGGCCCGATAATCCCCAGGGAGTTTAGCCAGATTTCGCAGGAAATTGGGATCGTTGTATACCGCCAGAGAGGCCCGCGCCACATTGTCTACATAATTATTAAGGTTGGTTGAAGCCTGATAGATGAGACGTTTATTCTCCTCTAGCGCTTGTTCGCGCAAGGCTGATTTGGTCTGAATAAAGGTCATGCTGATGGATGTCAGCAGCGGAATAGTTGTTGCAATGAGCATAAAGGCAATTAGCTTCGTGCGAATACTGTAATATTTGGACATCACTACACCCCTTCAGGCTGATCGTCATGAGAGGACAATATTTTACACCCAACTGTTCAAGACTGTCGGTGTTTCCCTTCACGATTATAGAGTTTAATAGAACAAGAGACCGATATCATCCATCTAAAAGAAGGGGAGAACGATATGAAGCATCGCAAGTCTTCACAGCTGTTACAGCAGCTCGTGTTCGTGGGTCCCTCTGTTGTGTTTTTTATTCTCATCATCGTGGTCCCTTTCCTGCTTGGCATGGTGTATTCGTTTACGGATTGGAACGGTGTATCTGCCAGCATTAATTGGGTTGGATTGGATAACTTCATGCATGTTTTTGCAAACGATCCCAAGTTCCAGACCGCATTTTGGTTCACGGTGCGTTTCACGGTGATCGGGGTGATCCTCACCAATGTCATTGGGTTTTTCCTGGCCTATTTCCTGACCAAACCACTGAAGACAAGAAATATCCTGCGTACAATCTTTTTTATGCCTAACGTCATTGGCGGGTTGCTGCTCGGGTTTATCTGGCAATTCATATTTGTGAAAGGGTTTTCAGCAGTGGGTGACGTGACCGGCTGGTCCTTCTTCAATCTCCCTTGGCTGGGGGACGAACCCACTGCATTCTGGGGCATCGTCATCGTCTTCGTATGGCAGACGGCTGGTTATCTGATGGTCATCTACATCTCATCCTTGACGAATGTGTCGCCTGACCTGCTGGAAGCTGCCGAGATCGATGGGGCCAGCCGTTGGCAGGTGCTGAAGAGCATTATTTTGCCACTCATCATGCCGGGTGTAACCATCTGTCTGTTTCTGGCGATCTCCTGGTCCTTCAAAATGTTCGATCTCAACCTGTCGCTTACCAAAGGGGGACCGTTTGGATCAACAGAGTCAGTTGCACTTAATATCTACAACGAAGCCTTTGTGAACAATCGGTACGGTATTGGAACAGCCAAAGCATTTATATTTTTCGTCATCGTTGCCATTATCACAATGATTCAGGTACGTGTAACGAAGAGCAAGGAGGTTGAAGCCTGATGGAAACATCGAAGAATTACCGCTTCGGTACCGCTATAACCGAGATTGTCATGGTGTTAATCGGGTTATTGTTCCTGGTTCCGTTTTACTTCCTGTTTGTGAATTCGGTCAAAACATTCGGAGACCTGCTCACCAATTCGGCTGCATGGCCGGAAGTGTTCCAGTGGGGTAACTACGCCAATGCTTGGGAAAAAATCAGCTTTCCATCCGCTCTCTTGAACTCACTGATCGTAACGATCGTCAGCAATCTCTTGCTGGTGCTGATCAGTTCCATGGCCGCATACCGGATGGTCCGCAGCAATACAAGGTTTAACCGAATTCTATTCGGTGTGTTCATTGCCGCAATGGTGATTCCGTTCCAGTCTATCATGATTCCACTTGTTACGGTAACCAGCAATCTGGGACTGATCGACAGTCTGGGTGGACTCATCATCTGTTATCTCGGATTTGGTGCACCGATGTCCATCTTTCTGTTCCATGGATTTGTTAAATCGGTTCCTGTGGAGATTGAAGAAGCGGCTCGGGTGGATGGGAGTTCCGTCTACGGGGTATTCTTCCGGATCGTATTCCCATTAATGAAACCAATGTATGTAACCGTCATCATTCTGAATACGCTCTGGATCTGGAATGACTATCTGTTGCCATCCCTGATCCTGCAAAGCTCTAATCTGCGAACCATTCCTATTGCTACATTTGCGTTGTTCGGTCAATATACGAAGCAGTGGGATCTGGCGCTGCCTGCCTTAGTGCTTGGGATCATGCCAATCATCATGTTCTTCCTGCTGATGCAGAAGTATATTATTCAGGGCATCACCGCAGGGTCAGTTAAAGGGTAGGTGCGCGGGCTGGTCGCTCTGGCATCATGTGTGGGGAAGTGCAAAGTCTGGTCGTTCCGGCATCATGTGCGGGGAAGTACGAGGGTTGATCGCTCTGGCATCATGTGCGCTTTCGGTCGCTGTTGCTCCTCGGGGGCCTGAATGATTGAGGCAAGGAAGCCCCCGAGTTTCAAAGGCGAACGCTCCGCTCCTCCAGCGCATCATGATGCCTCCGCTCCTGCCTCGCACGGAGGTGGGCAAAAGGCTCACCTGCCCGCAGGGCTTGGGCAAATGAGCCAGAGCAAGACGGGTAAATATAGAAGTAAAGCAAGGGATAAACAGAATTAAGTCCGTATAAGGTCAAGTACAAGATACAATAACTGGCCGCTTCAGCATCAAAGGCACAGAGAAAAGAGTTAGGTTGGCTGTTAATCCGTGATCAACTACGCTTACACCTATTGTGGGAATTGCGTTAGTTCATCTATATAGTAAACAAAAGAAGAAGAGGCAAGGACAGGGTCATTTTAAACAAATGAAGTAAAGCTGGATCAAAAGTAAGAGGGTAAGCAAGAGATGCAGGCGGTAAAAGTGAAACTACTTACAGGGAGAGTGTATCTATGAAAAGAATGACAAAGTTAACATTGCTGATGCTCATTGCTTTTTCAGTCATGCTTGCAGGTTGCGGAAACGGGGACAAAAGCGGTAGTCCCGTCAATACAGATGCTCAAACGGGCGGTGGTGAAGCTGCGGCTGGCACCAAAACAATTAAAATTTTCCAATACAAAGTGGAAATTGCTGAAGCATTGAATCGCCTTAAAGCGGAGTATGAGTCATCCCATCCAGGCATTAAGCTGGACATTCAGACGGTAGGTGGCGGTAGTGACTACGGTGCTGCATTAAAAGCCAAGTTTGCCGCAGGCGAACAACCAGATATTTTCAACGTCGGTGGGTACCGTGAATTGGATACTTGGCTAGAGTACCTGGAGGATCTATCCGATGAAGCCTGGACTAAGGACGTGCTGGAAGTGGCCAAAGAGCCAATGACTAAGGACGGGAAGCTCTATGGTCAGCCGCTTGCGCTGGAAGGATACGGATTCATTTATAATAAGGATTTATTCGCCAAAGCAGGCATTACTGAGATTCCAACCACATTGGAACAGCTCGACCAAGCAGCAAAGAAACTACAGGACGCAGGCATCACACCTTTCTCCAACGGATATCAGGAGTGGTGGGTGCTGGGCAATCATAATGTGAATGTAGCGTTTGCGAATCAAGTAGACCCGGTAAAATTCATTCAAGGACTGAACGAAGGAAATGAGAAAATTCCGGGCAACCCTATATTTAATGACTGGCTGAATTTGCTTGATCTGACGCTGAAATACAGCAACAAAAATCCGTTGACGACGGATTACAATACACAGGTAACGTTGTTTGCTAGTGGCGAAGCAGCCATGATGCAGCAAGGAAACTGGACACAGGTACAAATCGACGGCATTAATCCCGATCTGAATCTGGGCATTCTGCCGATGCCGATTACGAATGAACCGAACGACAAGTTGTTTGTAGGTGTGCCTAACTTTTGGGTTGTGAATAAGAACTCACAAGTGAAGTCGGAAGCAAAAGAGTTTCTGGAATGGCTTGTCACATCCGACATTGGTAAGAGCTATTTGACGAAAGAATTCAAGTTTATTCCGGCATTCAGTTCCATTCAGGCATCTGAGGAAGAGCTTGGTGATCTGGCAACAGATATCATGAAATACAGTCAGGAAAATAAAACGTTAAGCTGGAACTTTAACCGTTTCCCAGAAGGGGTTCCGCAAGAGTTTGGTAGCACGATCCAAGCATATGTGGCAGGCAAATCGGATAAGAACGCGTTGCTGGATGGCTTGCAGCAGAACTGGGACAGTCTGAAAAAGTAATTAAAGAAGGAATAAGAAGAAAATAGCGAAGTGAATAACGAAGTAAATGAAAAAGTAAATAACAAAGTATTTAATTCACATGCTCCAGAAGTCGGTTGCCTCTTGGCAACTGGCTTCTTTGTTGTGTGCCTCTAGTTCTTTGCTGGGAGAGTAGATCATATCTGAAAATAAAAAAGCCGCTTAATTAGCGACTTCAATGGGAATAGGTTTTTGTCCCTCGAGAAATATAACACGAGTACAATGTTTTTTTAATTTGTTGTAAAGCTGTTATCTTTCGGGTGTGTCTGCAAAATTCCCTGAAGTATCACTTCAATTCCCCAGAAGAACCTTTCCTTAGAAATAGTATCCCCCGAAAATAATTCTTTCTTTAGACTGTGGATTAGCGGAAAACGAACCGGATCTGCGTCATTGTAAGAATTCTGAATAGTTACCATTTGCTCGTTTGATCTCGTAGCCTTCTCTAAGGCAACTGAAGACACATATAGAAGCAAAAGATCTGTTCCCCAAGCAGCGGAGGTAGAAAAAATTCCACCCTTTTGTAATACGGCAAGCAAATATTCATTCAGACGAAAGGCATTATCTCCAATGGGAATTGTCTGAAGGGACAGCTCAGCCAATCCAGGTTGTTCAATAAGTAGTTTAGCATAGGCGTGTAGTGCTTGGAATAATTGTTCTTTCCAATTATCTTCCGTATGCTCGGGTAAGTTTAACTCTCCCAGCCCATAGTCAAGTACATAAGAGCTTAACTCCTGCAAATTTTTAACATAAACGTAAAGGGAAGAAGGACCTGTGTCCAGTTGCTTGGCTATCTTCCTCATGCTCATGCCAGAGATGCCTTCCTCCTTTAACAACTCATAGGCGGTCTTTACAATCAGTTCATGACTCAGTGGTTCTTTGGATGGTCGATTACGTCGACTCACAATTTCACGTTTAGGTTTCATCATACTTTTCTTATAGCATAGCGGAAGCTAATAGTAAATATATAGCTCAAGATAACATCATGCTTGCTGCTCATACTTGTCGTGATAAGATTGCATTAATTGAGCTAGCTTTGGTGCAGCATGATCAGAGAAGCAAAGGATAAGATTTTCATTAGACTCATCAGCTTTCTCTGAGGAATATTGAAACATTTTTTCCTCATATTCTTCAATTGCCTGGGCTGTGTTTTCGTTTCTTACAAGTGCAAGAGCGAGCTCCAATGCATCCAGCATAGCAAGGTTTACACCTTCTCCAGCAAAAGGTGACATGACATGAGCCGCATCACCGATCAACGTGACACCAGGGTTTCGTTCCCATTTGAAACCGACTGGCAGCATGTAAATTCTTCTTGGTAAGATACTGTCTTCCGCATAACGAATATAATTTTGCAACGACTCATTCCAATCGTGGAAAAGCTCAAGCAATTTTGCTTTCATTTCCTGTGGGTTATCGTTCCGGATGTGATCTAACCAGTCCCGTTCGACCTTAAAACTGGCATATACTTTGATCCGTCCGTTGCCATTCAACTGACCTAAAATACCTTTATGATCCTCTAGTGCAAACATCTTACCACGTGAATTAAACGTTGCTAAATCTGGATGATGGTCCGCAATAACGTTAAGCTCCAGCATAGTCAGACCTGAATATTCTACATCTATATCCGTGAGCAGAGGACGAACACGAGAAAAGGCGCCATCAGCTCCAATTACAAGATCGGCCACTTCTACATTTCCATTGTCAAAATGAAGTTCGGACTTGCCATCTCCTAGAGAAACAACTTTATCAAGTTTATAGCCATATCTTATTTTAGACTGATCTAATTTGTTCAAGAGCAAATTACAAAGTACACCACGGTCAATCTCTGGACGGCCATGTCCGTCTGAAAGAGTTCCATCCGCCACTTCGTCGATATAAATCTTGCCTTCTTTATCCATGAGACGGAAGTCTTCTCCCTCAGCCCGTGCTGCCTTCTGAAAAGCCTCATATAATCCGGCTTCCTTCAAAGCCAATTGCCCGGAATCTTCGTGAATGTCTAGGGAGCCTCCCCGTTCATGGTTTTTGTCCTCTTGGTCACGCTCATAAAGAACCGAGGAAATCCCATGTTCCTGTAAAATAAGGGCAAGTGTCAGACCTCCTGGTCCACCTCCAATTATTGCGATGCGACGTTGTGTTTTTGAATGAGCTGGTGTCATTTGTAGACATCTCCTTTGTATACTCGGTTCACGAACGGTGTTCGTTACATTTATAACATCACGAACGGTGTTCGTCAAGAACATAGTTCGTTTAATATCAACTTATTTTTCTGAATAAAACATGATTTTTACACCGAGTTAATACTACATGTGGATATCCTGTGTGTATATGATCTAAATGTGGACAACTCCTGCGTGAATATGCTAGTGCTGTGGTTTTATTAAACGTTTTGCTTGTTTTTGTTAAAATAGTACTATATAGATCTAGTTATGAATAAAGACAATATATCACATCAAGGAACTCCCAAATCTTCTGAACCGGCCAAGCCTAGAAGCTCCAATCCCAGACATGCGAATCCAGTGAACCGCACCAAAGCGGTGGAAGTCGCTGCGCAGCTATTTCTCCGGCAAGGTTATGCGTATGTCAGCATGGATGAGGTAGTGCGTGTAAGTGGCGTGTCTAAGTCCAACATCTATTATCATTTTAAAAATAAGGAGGAACTGCTTCAGGCGGTTGTTCAGTTCTGGATCGCTCAATACGAATCAGAGCTATATCTACTGCTCAGCCAGCGGGAGCGTGGGGTACAGGAGCGAATCCATTCATTCCTGTCATTGCTTTCAGCGGGCATAGAGAGTCGTAACTTTGAAGGAACGTGTCCGTTTGTCACACTGTACATGCAGGCACCTGAAAATGCTTCCCAGGTGAAGGCAAGTATCTCGAACTTTTTCCAAGAGCTTGTTCCTATGGTGGAGAAGTTGCTTCAGCAAGGGGTGGAAGGCGGAGAGTTTCGTAAAGGGATTGATTCTGGAGCGGCCGCTGCGCTATTTGTTGCTGCAATGGAAGGTTCGCTGATTCTAGCAGGCACTTCTCGTGATCTGGGCATTATTGAACAGTCGGCACATACATTTTGTCAGATGCTTCGCTAAGCGAGGCTTTTTTTTGGACATAATTAGTACTGTGTGGTTCTAATTATAGGTTTGATATTGAATGAGACAAAGACAGAGCAAAAAATAAAGGAAGTTAAAATAGTGTGGAGGCACAGTGATGAACTTAACCAATTGGGGACAGACCGTTCTTTTCATGACAGGTAGTACCGGTTTTATTGGGAAGGAAACAGTCAGACAACTTGTGGAGAAAACGAATATACATATGCTTCTGTTAGTCCGCTCCGAACAGCGGGCCAGAACAGCACTGGAAAGTTACGGTGTGAGGAACTTTGAACGGATAACGTTTATTAGGGGGGATTTATCTCTGCCAGGTCTGGGACTTGTTCAAGCGGATCGTGAACACATCAAGCAGGCCAGTATCCTTCTTCATGCGGGCGGCACAATGGACATTACATTGGAACGAGAGACGGCGGAGCAAATCTTCATGCAAGGGGCTAAGGAGATTGCTCAGTTGGCAGAGGATATCCAGCGCCAACGTAGTGGAGGATTGCGACATTTTATTCATGTCGTTGGTTTTATGAGTCCTTACGGGCAGGGAGTCCGGCAAGGGGAACATATGGAGGTGAGCCATAAGGGGAGTCAAGAGAGCGCGTATGAAGAGATGAAATTTAAGGCAGATGGTTACATTCGAGAGCATGCGAAGCAGCACGGTTATCCGTTATCTGTCATAAATCCCAGTACAGTGGTTGGGCCTCGTCCTACGGGGGAGACAGAGCAGACAGGCGGTATTGGAATACTCATTGGCGCTGTTCAGAGAGGTTTTATGCCTGTCGTACCTGGCGGGTCATCTTACTGGCTACCACTCGTGGAGAACGATGTGGTGGCAGAGATCTTGGTATTTTTGATACAGGATAATTCTCCGCTCGGTGGGACGTATCCACTGTTGGCGCGTAAGGAGGAGAGTCCGAACATGAAGGAATTGCTGAATGTTATCACGACACAACTGAGTGTACCAAAACCAGCAGGAGCATTACCGCTGTCCTGGATTCAACGTCTTATGAGCCTTGGGGGAAGCCGCATTAGCGGTATACCTGCGCAATCACTGGCTTTTATTACAGATCGAACATTCCCAGTACAGGAGACAGAGGTGCTGTTGAAGCGAATGGGGAGAAGTTGGCCTGATATCCGGGAGCAGCTGCCGTTCGTCATTGCTGATCTGGATTATCGTCTTCTGCCCAAGCCTGAAGAGGGAGCTTCTCCGGCACATTATACCCGTTCACGATTAGGTAATCTGGCAATGTTAGGCTGGGAAGGTGAGGGGGAGCCGTGGGTAATCGTGCACGGTTTACTCCAAAGTGCGGATGATCTGCTTCCACTGGGATCACAGCTGCATAGACTTACGGGCAATCCCGTATGGATTGTTGATCTCGCAGGATTTGGTCGTTCACCTGTTCATCCAGAACAAGATGCATTTACAGGCCAGGTTCAAGCGCTTATCGATGCTTTATCGGAAATGCAGGCTCCAATCAAACTGGTTGGTCACTCTGTGGGTGCTTCTGTCGCAGCGGCCGCCCTGCAGCTTAGCGGCCGTACCGATTGTCGTTTGGCTCTCCTCCAACCTGTCGCGGACAATGCTAGAGATGGACGATTCAAACCGATGCTCCGCCTACCGCGTCGGGTGGGCAGGGTTTTGCTTCGTGCTAGACCTCGGCAGAGTTGGGCACGGATGTTTCGTTCAAGCAGGGGTGACGTGATGGAGGAAGCGGGAGTCGAGAGACTGGCTGAGCGAGTACACGGCTATCTTCGTTCACCTCGCATAGCGGGCGCACATGTGGATTTATTACGGTGGATTCACTTGGGACACAGGCAGACAGCGAGCTTTTGGGATACGTACGGGAATGTTCGGGACATGGGGCATGAAGCAGATCCATTGGTTGTTTGGGCGGAAAAGGATTTGGATTATTATTTTCCGACTAGGTTACACACGGGTTATCAAAAAGTGGATGTGCCTTATGGTCACTACTTTCCAGTGTTCCAGTTCGAACAGACAGCGCAAATCCTCATCGATTGGGCTGAAGGCGGTCATATGAATAACAAGGGCCAGGAGTCCGAACTCAGATATGGCAATTGAAAGGCTTTCCACAATATGTCCACACGACAGGATAACAGAACTGAATATGACAAAGTTCTGCGTTAGAATTACAAACAAATACATCACATGTCCACATTAAAATAGTGAATATCCACATAAATTAATATATATATCCACAGGTTGTGAGCAATATGTGCACAACTTATCCACAAATCAGGAATAACTTTATATTTTTATCCATGAAAAGCAAGTTTAAAGAATATTTAATGAGTTATCCACAGAAAAGTGCATCTAACAATCTATTTATAGAAAAAGGATAAAAAAGCGTCAGGACTGCGATTCTTGTTGTCTAAACCCTAAACATTTGCGCCCAAATTGCCGATACAACATGTAACGACTCATCGTCTAAAGTTCGACAGCCAAAAGCGTGTTGAAGATCTGATTTTACGGAATGAGAGGGTATGGGGACAATTATGGATGAAGTAGTACAATATATTAATTTCACGGTCGGAGAACAGATTTTTGCGCTTCGCATTGATCAGGTTCATGAAATCATCAGAATGGTAGAAGTAACAACGGTGCCTTTCGGAAGTCCCGAGATCAGAGGATTTGCTTCATTGTACGGTAAGGTGGTTTCGGTCGTGAGTCTTCGCGTGTTGCTAGGCATGCCGGATCAGGAAGATACCTCATCTACACGGATTATCGTTGTCCCATACAAGAACGGCTTTGTGCCTCTGGTTGTAGACATGGTGGACTCGGTTGTAATATATGATCGTTTCGAAGAACCTGCTGAGGAGCATCGTCGGTTCATGATCGGCGTTTTCGACAAAATCGGATTTTGTGCTGATCATCGTGCGGGTATATTGAACCTGGATGTATTGCTGGGCAGTCTGGTTCGATCTTGATTCGAAGCAATCGATGAAGGTTTGGCGCCTCAATTCTTTCAACAATTAAACGAAATGTTCCTTATCCGTTTTCTGGAGAAGGAGCATTTTTTTTGTGGATAAAATGGAGTTTATCCGTACTTTTTATCCGTAAATGTTTTTAAATCCTTTCATTTTCGTATATGATGGAGAGTAACAATGCGAAGGGATGACGGGAGACTGTAATGATGCAATCGCTGTATGGAGTATGGCTTGGAGACGTATTTTTTTGTTTTTCTGGTGAGACATCGGAACCTCGTGTGGATGCATGGAGCCACGTGGTGAGAAAGCTGAAATTCGGCGACGCAGGTCGTCTGTTTCAGCCTGCGGCGCTGCGACTTGCGGAATTGCGCTGGCCGAATTCGCTTCGAAATACGGCAGAAGCCAAAAATTCGAAACGGCGTCAGTTGCTTGGACGAACACTGGAAGGCTTGGCGGTTCCCCCAAAGGACGCTTTCAGGCTGCTGTTGCAGTGGGATGATCGGATGCTGCATGCAGCTGGCATTCAGGCTGGAGAGGAGATGCGTTACTGGGTCAAGGCAGCACAGTTCACTCAGGAACTAATGCTGCGAGGTGCATTTGCTCCGGCCGCTGGATTTGCCGCGAAGACAGGTGCAAGAAGGCGAACCGGACAGGAGACTTTAACAGGAGTTTGGCGGCCGCGTTTGCAGCTTGAAGAAGATCAGGAGCGTTTCAGAAGTCTTGCAGAGTCGATGCCGCCCATTGCGCTGTCGGCGCCCGTGGCATACGCCTTCATGGAGCCCGAGACAAGGGAGGAAGCCGCAGGGGCTGTGTTATTTTCATTTATGAGCGGTATCATACATGCAGTGGTGACAAGTGAACTCGAAGGCATGGATAGTGAGCTGTCCCGTTACCGGACTTCGTTCAGACGTGGTTCTTCACCTGTATCCGAACTCTGGTGGAATAGTCTGATCTCGATGTTCCGTCCTGTTACCGTACAGGGACCGACAGATGAAATGACTGCCTTTGTCGATATGATTCAAGAAGCGGGGGGGACGACAATCCCTGCGTTACGCGCTGAGGAGACGCCGCCTGTCGAGGGGAAACTCGAACTGGTCCTGCGACTGGAGCCACCACTAGGTGAAACAGATTCCACCTGGGGGATCAGCTTCTGGGTGAATAGTGATCAGGAATCAGGCTTCAGGCTGCCTGCACGAAGTATATGGGCACATCCTGAGCGTGACCTGGATCGCGGCAAGGTCTATTACCCCTCAGTGGCAGAGCAATTACTAATGGCTATCGGTGAGGCTTCTGAACTGGCTCCGGAATTGGAGACCGCTTTGTTGTATGCTCGTCCCGAGGGGATTCACCTGCAGCAGCAGAGCTTTTTTGAGTTTCTAACTCATGCGGTTCCCAAGCTGCAAAAGGCAGGAGTAACGGTCTTGATGCCTTCGAGATGGAGCCGTGCGGGAAAACGACGTGCTGGGTTGCGCTTGCAGATGGTGAATGGAGCCCCTGATCGTCAGCCTGGGGCTGTGTCTGCGCTGGGCATGGAGCAACTGGTTGCTTTTACAGCAGAGCCGATGTTGGATGGTAAGCCGATTACGGCTGAGGAACTCGCCGAACTGGCTGAATCCACCGTTCCCTACGTGATGTTCCGCGGGGAATGGATTGAAGTGGATACCAAAGAGATTCGCCAAGTAATGCGTTATATGAAAAAAGAAGAAGAGCAATATATGCCTCTTTCCGAATGGCTACACCTGGCTGCGGATGAAGGGGAAGATTCCATATGGAAAGGGATGTCTGTCTTCGGTGCTGAATCCGAAGGCATGCTTGCTTTCCTGCTCGAAGGACAGGTGCTTCGCAACATTGAACCGCGTCCAGTGCCTGCGGAGCTGCATGGAGAACTGCGGCCGTATCAGGAACGTGGGTTTCAGTGGTTATCTGCTATGGGTGAGCTAGGTTTCGGGGTGTGTCTTGCTGATGATATGGGCCTCGGGAAAACGATTCAGGTCATCACCTGTTTGCTCGATCGCAAACAGGAAGAGCAGCAGAAAACTTTGCAGGAAGCGCAGGGGGATGCAGTTGTTGATCGAACTGCACATGGAACATCGATAGCTGAAGTAATGTCTGAACGTGAACAGAAGGGGGCCAAGGAGTCCAAGCGAAGTAAGTCCAATGGAGCGTTGCATATGGCTGCTTCGCAGGGTTCTGCCGATCTTCTCGAAGGTCAGTGGCCTGCTCTTATCGTCTGTCCAACATCGCTACTGGGTAACTGGCAACGTGAGCTGAAGCGTTTTGCACCAGACCTGTCTCTGTACATTCATCACGGTGGACAGCGGCTGCATGGTGATGTCTTCCAAGCGGAGGCTCAGAAATATGACATTGTACTCACCACGTATCATCTGGCTGGCCGTGACGGCCCGGACCTGGCTTCATTGCACTGGTCTACCGTTGTACTGGATGAGGCGCAGTATATTAAGAATTACCGTACGAAGCAGGCACAGAGTGTCATGCGATTATCTACTTTTCATCGTATTGCGATGACAGGGACGCCTGTGGAAAACCGGCTGAGTGAGCTTTGGTCGATTTTCCAATTCCTCAATCCTGGATACCTGGGCACATCTACTTCGTTTCGTCAGCGTTACACGGGGCTCGCTCCAACGGAGGAAAATGCGGCCTCCCTGCGTGAGCTTCACCGGCTGGTCTCTCCCTTTATGCTTCGCCGGTTGAAAAGTGATCCGGATATTCGCAAAGATCTGCCAGAGAAGCTTGAGCTGAAATCCTATTGTTCGTTGACCCCGGAGCAGACGATAATGTATCAACGTGTGGTGGATGAGCTTATGGGCGGTCTGGACGGCCGAAATGGCATTGCACGCAAAGGCATCGTGTTATCGTCCTTAACCAAATTGAAGCAGATCTGTGACCATCCTGCGTTGGCAGACAGCAGCCGGAGGGATCATGGCAAGGCGGAAGCGTCAGGCAAAATGGAGCGGCTCCTGGAATTACTGGATGCTATTCAAGATAACGGAGAGTCGGCGCTGATCTTTACCCAATATGTTTCCATGGGGGAACTGTTAGTCTCCAGACTGAAGCGGCGTTATGAGGTAGAGCCTTACTTCCTGCATGGTGGTGTATCGAAGGCGCAGCGGGACGAGATGGTGGAGACCTTCCAAAAAGGAGAAGGCCCTTCTATGTTTGTTCTTTCCCTTCGCGCTGGTGGAGTAGGGCTGAATCTGACGAGGGCAAGCCATGTGATTCACTATGACCGCTGGTGGAATCCGGCGGTGGAGAATCAGGCGACAGACCGTGTATTCCGGATCGGACAGAATCGCAACGTTCAGGTGCACAAGCTCATCTGTCAGGGCACATTAGAGGAACGAATTGATGAACTGATTGAGAGCAAGAAGGCTCTATCCGAGCAGGTTGTTGGCTCAGGAGAGAACTGGCTGACCGAGATGTCGGATGACGAGCTGCGTAGCCTGATCTCGCTGCAAGGGGAAACCTGGCTGTAGTTTACCATGATAAACGGTAGTTCAGATAATGAATGAAGAGAGGGGGATAATGATGAGCGAAAAATGGAAGATTGAGCTGCATATGTCCCCCGGGGTGTGGACAGCAGAGGTGAATACAGCAGCGGATTCGGAAGAGACTGTGTCCGGTTCCGCTGAGGTAGATCAGACCGGAACAGCCAATCCCGGCGTGTTCACGGTCACAGGCAAGCTGCCGCAGCTAAGCGAGGCGGAGCGAGAGGCTGTGCTGGCTCAGCTGCGCAAGCGCCCCTTGGCGCTGTACGCCCTGCTGCTCGGCGGCGCGGCGCGATTTGATCTCGCCTGTATTCTTGTCTCTGAGGTTGTTGCGGGATGCGGTGTTGTGCTTTGAGAAG